>JADHXI010000189.1 GCA_016783065.1 Desulfobacteraceae bacterium
GTGGTGCTGACAGGAGAAGGCGCTGATGAGATCTTTGCCGGTTACCGTAAATTCCTGCTCGAGATGGCTGCCCATGAGTATGATAACCCATCCGGCAAAGGGAAGAGGGAACTGGAGGCGGTCTATCCTGAACTCCGTTCCTATATGGCCGTAAGGGACCCCGACCCCATAAGACGCTACATCCAGAGTGAACGCCTCTTTAGCCGGGATGAATTGAGAAGACTCATGGGCTCGGAACCTCCTGCGGATCTCTTTCCCGAGGATGCCCTGCCGGCCTTGAGCGGGAGGGAGCATCCGTTGAACGCGGCCCTGGCCATGGAGAGCCGTTTCCGTCTGCCGGATTATGTTATTCTGCGGCTTGACAAACTATCCATGAGGCACTCACTGGAGACGCGCACGCCTTTCCTGGATTACCGGTTGGCCGAGTTTGCCGCGACACTTCCTCCGGACTTCAAGGTCCACCTGGGACTGGGACAGGAAAAGATGATCTGTCGCTATGCCTTTGTCAAGCATTCCGTCCTGGACAGAGAGACCGGTTACAGGGAAAAACAGCCCTTTACCGTTCCTCTGGCAGACTGGCTGAGCGATCCCTCCTCTCTGCCCGGTTTCATGAAGGAAATTGTTCTGGGAAATGCTGTTGAAAAACAGGGAATTTTGAGCGGAAGTATGGTAAGAGAGCTGGCAGGGAGGGTCTCTGCAGAGGGCGTGGGGCCTGAGACACTGGTCTCCGCCGCCGATCGGGTCTTTGCTGTCATTGTATTTACCCTCTGGTATGAAGAATTCTTTGGATGATACGGGTAGACTGTCGTGAGTGGCGGGAATACATACGAAGCGCTTCTGGAAGGTTTTACCAACATGTTTCTGGAGGTCCTGCGGCAACGGGCCCCGGACGGGCCGCGGAGCTATGGGTTCGAGTATGAGTTTATTTCCCGGACCCCGCTTACGCTGGATCATATGGAGGAGATTTATGGATTCCTGCCTTCATGCGGTTTTGATCCGGATGAAGGGAGTCTTGTGTCACCCTCCGGGATGTATATTACCTTTGAGCCGGGTGGACAGATCGAATACCACAGCACACCCATGTTTGGCTGGGATAAGGGTACATTTCGGAGCGCATTATCAGAGATAAAGAATACAAACGCCGCTATCCTGAAAGCATTGGGAATCGAATACCTGAGTGTCGGTTATATCCCTGACCGCGGAGATGCCCCGTTGTGCCTGACCTCAGAACGTTATAGAAATCTGCACGAGCGGCTGACAAGGGCTGGAACCAGGGGGCGAGAAATGATGAAGGGGACGGCCTCCATTCATCTCCACGTGGTTATTCGCAATGTGCAGGAGATGTCTCCACTCTTCCGGAAACTCTGCGAGTTGTCTGTGACTGAGGAATTCGGGATGTCCCGGGATCGGCGAGAAATCTGGGACAACACCGATCCAACCCGGTGTGGACAGACGCTTTGCAGCCAAAAAAACCTTGGGAGCGCAGAGGCGTTGGCCAAAGGGCTGGTCTGTTTTGCCCTGGATGCGGTGGACCTTCGGGAAGGCGTGCCGTTCAGAAAGAAAGGAGAGATCACCTTCGATAAATTTCTCTATCATATGACCACGCTTTTTACGGATGTCCGCATAAATTGCAAAGGGCCTACCGTGGAAATGAGAACCTTGGATAGTATTCCCGCCGCGCATTTTGAGGAGAAATGGAGAAAATTCATTTCCATTGTGGAAGAGGTTTAAGATTGGTGGTTGAAACTTGAAACTCGAAACTTGAAATAAGGAGAACGAGTTATGGCAACAATTGATATTTATACATCAAAGATATGTCCCTATTGTATGAAGGCAAAAAATCTTCTTGAGTCAAAAGGGGTCGATTACCGGGAGTTACGTACGGACCAGGACGCGACATTGGCCGAAGAAGCCGTAAAAAGGAGTGGGGGCAAGAGGACAGTGCCCCAGATTTTTATCGACGGCAACCATTTAGGCGGCTGTGACGAACTCTATGAACTTGAACGCGAGGGGTCTCTGGATTCCATGCTGGAGGTATAGCAGGAGTTGTTTATTCAGAAGGAAAAACCCGGCCCCCTGGACCGGTTCAGAGCAAAACGGCTCTGCCTTTATATGGTTTGATATGGAGTATTGGAGTTGTGGAGTAATGGAGTATTGGAACATCAGAGAAGACGATTATTTTTGCCAAACAAGAACTGTTTTGTAGGCTCCATCATCTCTGTTCAAGGTTGTTTATCAGCACTCCAACACTCCAGTACTCCAACACTCCATTTCTTTTGCAAATTCCTTAAACTCCACAGAGGTGTGACATGAAGCTGGGAAAGAGTATCAATGAACTCAAGTTAGGGGACGCGGCACAGTTTTCGAAGACGATTTCGGAGTCGGATGTATATCTCTATGCGGGGATCACCGGAGATTTTAATCCTGCCCATGTGGATGAGGAATACGCCCGGAATAGCTTTTTTAAGGGCAGGATCGTCCACGGCATGCTGACGGGCGGGTTTATTTCCACAGTAATCGCGAGCCAATTGCCCGGCCCGGGGACCATTTATATCAGTCAGCAACTCAAGTTCCTGGCGCCTGTGCGGATAGGGGATACCCTGACCGCACGCGTGGAGGTGGTGGAAATCATCCCGGAGAAGAACAGGGTCAGGTTGAAAACCACCTGTGCCATACAGGACGGCACCGTGGTCCTGGAAGGTGAAGCGGTTGTAAGCCCTTCCCCTGTTTCTGTTCAGGCCCCTTTGAATTCCCCCTGACGTTTTTCCAGGTAGGCGGTTACGGCCTCGGAGAGGTCTTCCGAGGGAACGATCATGCTGGATCGGGCCGCGTTATATTCGAGAGATTCAGTGAGGGTCGCCTCCTCGTCAAAGAGCAGAACATCCTTGGCCCCCTGAACCGCCAAGGGAGGATTGCCTGCAATCTCTACCGCCATTTCCAAGGCCTTGGCCCGGAGGGTCTCCTCGTCCGGATAGACATCATTTACCAGATTGATAACCTGGGCCCGTTTCGCGTCAAATCTGTGTCCCCGGAAGGCGATTTCACGGGTGTGGCCTTTTCCCACGACCTTGGGCAGCCGCTGGAGCCCGCCCACGTCAGTAATAAACCCCAGTTTTGCCTCGGGCAGGGCAAACAGGGTCTCTGAGGAGCACAGCCTGATATCGCAACAGAGGGCCAGCTCAAGCCCTGCCCCCAGGCAGTGGCCCTGGATAACGGCGATGGTGGGTCTTTGAAGGAGTTCCAGCCTTGTGTGGATGTCCTGGGTCTTTCTGACTTCCCTAAAGAATTCCACCTTCTGGGATGCGGTGGGGTCCATGCCTACAACGGAAAACAGCTCATTTTCAGGGCTGAGATCCAGGCCGGCGCAAAAGGATTTTCCCTCTCCCTGCAGTATGACTACCCTGACATCTCCATCTTCTTCAGCCAACCCTATGGCACTGTCCAGAGAACCCCAAACCGCTGGATTCAGGGCGTTTCGCTTTTCCGGCCTGTTCAATGTTATGAATCCCACATGGCCTTCTCCATGGTAAGTCACAAAGTCCTTCGTGTCGGTAGCTTTATTGGTCATATCGAATCGCTCCTTTCATTTTACGTTAGTTCTGAACAAATTGGGGAACCCCCTCATAGAAACTCGATGATTTCTTTCGGACTAGTTGAGAAACTGTCATTTTACGAATGAGGGTGTGATTGTCTTTTCACTGACCCGTTCAAAATCACGGCAAGGTTATGATGTGTTTTGTCCAAGTCTTATCCCATTATGCCGTAACTTCTCAATAATTCTGGAAGGACTAACCTGGCATTTCTAGAGTGGGGTTTGGCTGTTTCTTGGAACCGCTCTCTCAAAGTGGATTTACACATCATTTTGGCAGTGGCTGATATTTGGGGTTTTCTCCTGTTGCCCCCTATTCGTTTCTCCATGCTTTTGTCAAAACCCCAAATATCGGCCACGCTTCTACAATAGGTTTAGAGAGCGGTGGAAAGAAATGGCCAAACACCACAGCGCCCAAGGTTATTGAGGACTTACATTATGCCTGATTCAAGAAAAACAGGGTTGTTTCCTCTCCTGTCTCTCTGGCGATGGCCCGTGTTTCCTCAAGGTATCTCAGGTGGGAAATCGCTTCTCCGGTGGCAAACCATTTCTGTGCCAAGGGAAACAGATCCCAGGACTCGATTGCGATGTCCCATGTCATCTTCGAGGCAACCTGATAGGCGTTTTGGGGACCTCCCTTGAGTATCTTGAGGACTTCTTGGATTCTCCGGCTATGATGTCCTTCCAGTTCTTCGATTCTCTCCCTGTGGTTTCTGAAAAGGCGCCGGTGTCCGGGTAACACAAGATCCACCTCCAGATCACGGACCTTATCGAGACTGGCCAGATAATCCCCCAATGGATTTTCCTGATCGGACCAACACTGAATGTTGGGGGTTATATCATTGAGGATGTGGTCTCCGGCGACAAAAATCTTTTTTGAAGCCTCGTAGAGGCATGTGTGGCCTCTGGTGTGGCCGCGGGTTTCTATACACTTGAAAAGAAAGTCTCCGACTTTGACAGTATCGTTATCGCTCAAGATGCTCAGTTCCGGGATCCACTCCGACTTGAACTTGAAACCGGGATGGCTATCAAGGGCATTTCTAAGCTCATCCCTTGGAAAGCCCATAAGACCGGCATATTCGAGCATGGGTTCCCAGCCCCCGAAGGCCTCGATGATCTCGGTATCCGGGCGGTTAAAGTACGTTTTGGTCCCATCTGTGACCAGTTTGGATACGAGGCCAAAGTGATCCGCATGGAGATGGGTAATAAAGAGGTCCGTCTTTTTCAGGTCAACTTCCAGTTCCCGGAGACCGTCAAGCATTGCCTCCAGACATTCTTTTCGATTTAGCCCCGTATCAATGATCATATTCCTCTCCGGGGCCCTGATTACGTACGAGTTGAGGTACTTGAGGGGGCTTTTGGGAAGGGGGATCTTGATTCGGAAAAGGTCCGGTAAGATTTCTTCAATCATTTTCATAATCCTCAAATAGGTGTGGTGGACTCTTTATATCAATACCTCCAGATCTTCAAGCGGATACGAGACGCAGGAATGAACATACCCAAATTGGGCGTCCGATTTACGAACCAGGGCCCCGGGGGGCTGAAAGACTTTTCCCGACAAGAGCTTTACCCTGCACAGACTGCATTCACCTGAACGGCAGAGGGATGGGGGCACAAGGCCGGCCTTTTCCAGGGTCACCAGGAGCGGTTCTCCTGCCCGGCCTTCCAGAATTTTATGACCTTTGATCTTTATTGCAACAGGATCTTGTGCCTTTATCTCCTGAGGCCAGCCAGGATAATCAGAAATCCTTGCGGGTGGGCCGTAGACCTCTTTTCGTATTTTCCTCGCTGGGATCCCCAGCTTTTCAAGTTCGGGTATACAAAACCAGTACATCTCTTGGGGGCCGCAGAGGTAAAATGTCTTATCTTCCAGATGGTCAAGCGTTTCCTTTATAAGACTACCCGTAATCAATCCGCTTTGTCCCTGATATCCCTCTTCAGAGTTTTCAATGACCGGCAGGTAGTGGATGTTCTTAGATCGTTTTGAGATTGTGTTGAGCGTTTCGTGAAATATCACATCATCAAGGTCTTTGTTGCCATGAAAGAGGTAAATGCTCCGATCCAGTCCGCGGTCAACGACCTCGCGAATCATGCTCATAAAGGGTGTGATGCCACTCCCTCCTGCAAGACAGATCATTTGCCTGTCATGGAAGAGGGGATTGAAATAGAAGTTTCCAGCAGGCCCGGAACTTTCAATGATCTGTCCCTTAACTACCTCATCGAGCAGGTAGTTTGAGACCAGTCCCCCCTCTACTCTTCTCACGGTAACATCATAATACCCGGTCTGATTTGGGGCGGAGGAGATGCTGTAGGGCCTGGTGGTCCGGATTTTTCCGATCTCAAGAAACAGTGTAATGTATTGTCCGGCTTGAAACGGGGGGAGGTATTGGTTTGTTGCCACCAGTCGCAGCGTCTTGGTGGATGGGGTCTCTTGGAAGATGTCCGACACATGGAATTCCAGACGCTGGGGGTGGAGGAGATTGATGTACTGATCAGGCGAATCTTTCTTTTCCGTGTAATCTATTCCGTACTTTCTGCTTACCGCGATCTCTTCAACAATATCACTGTAACCGTCAAATTCCTCGAAGATCATTTTCTTCATGGTCTTCTCCTGTCTATACTCCCATTTCTTTTAATATGGACTTTGCGGCTGAAAGCCCAGCTTCCAAGGTGGGCTGAAAGCCACAGTCTCCCACCCATCCGCTGGCAAAATAGAGGCCTTCAATGGGAGAATAACGCCCCGGCTGAAAGAACATGGCGTCTTTTGTGTACTGTTCAAATCCGTAGATGGCGCCGCTGGGGTGCCCCAGATATCGCATGTGTGTGAGCGGGGTCGCCACTTCGAGTTCTTCTATGTGTCTTCGAACATCAGGGAAAACGTTTTCGACCCTTTGCAGCATGGCCTCCGCGCACCGGTATTTTGTGTCGTGATATTGCGAGGGGGGCACACGGAGCCAGGGTTCACCATATTTCAAGGTGACGATGTTGGCCTGGCAGGTCCCCGGACGGGAAAAACCGGGATCAGCCACGTCATAACAACTCAAGACCATCAGCTCATCATCTATATCCAGATTTCGCATCCTGTCGAGATTCCCATCGGAAATATCGGTGTTGGCCATGAGAAAGGTGGTGGATTCGGTGATCCCAAGCTGTGAGGGCTCACAGTCAAATCCCGCGAATGTTACAAATGCGGACGGGCTGAGGGTCCTGCCTCTCATCTCCTTCAGGGCCGTATTGG
>JADHXI010000030.1 GCA_016783065.1 Desulfobacteraceae bacterium
TCTATGATCGAGACCAATAGGGCAGCCCCAACCACCGGACCCCAGAGATTTGCCGCCCCCCCGATAATGACCACGGCAAAGATAAAGATGGTGTCTGTCAACGTAAAATAATGGGGGCTGATGTACGTCGTATAGTGAGCAAGCAGGCCGCCGGCCACCGCGGCAAGGGCTCCACCGATGATAAAGACCCTTATCTTGAATGACGCGATGTTTTTCCCCAGGGCCTGGGCCGCCACTTCATCCTCCCTGAGTGCCTTGAGAGTCCTCCCAAATGGAGAAGTGACAATCCTCCGGCTGACAAGGACACAGATGAGCCCAAAGATGGCCATCAAGGGAAGAAATTGGGCAGGGGTGGAGATTTCCAAACCAAAAAACCTTGGTCTGGGTATACCGGAAAGACCAGCCGCTCCCCTGGTGAGGTCGAGCCAGTTCATCATAACGGTATAGATAATCATAAGAAGGGCAAGGGTGGTGACGATGAGGTATTCATCGCGAACACGAAGGGCAGGAAGGGCAACCAGCAGACCAACCACACCGGCGACCACCATCCCCGCCACAATGCCGATCAGAAAATTTGCACCAAAATGGATCGCAAAAAGGGCAGCCGTATAAGCGCCGATCCCAAAAAAGGCGGCATGGCACATGGCTATCAGCCCGGTGTACCCCAGGATAAGGTTAAAGGATACCCCCAGAATGCTGTAAATACAGATCATGATGAGGATGTGTATGATGTAATCCATAGTATAGATCCGTCTTAAATCTTACCGCGATAGACACTAAAGCCAAAGAGGCCGTTTGGTCTGACGATCAACACAAACAAAAGGATCACAAAGGCTATCCCGAGCTGCCATTGAGAGGGGATTTTCCATATACCGATACTCTCGGCAAAACCGATGATAAACCCTGCCAGGGCCGCCCCCGGCATGCTGCCCACACCTCCGATGATCACCGGAATAAAGGCATAGAGGATTGCCCAGGTGCCAAGCTCCGGGGTGGCACCCCTTTCCAATGTCACCAGAATGGCCGCCGATCCAACAAGAATGGCCCCAAGTATATGGACCATCAAATAAACCTTGTTGATGTTGATGCCTATCACCTTGGCCATCTCCGCGTTGCTGATGACGGCACGGATGGCCTTTCCCTGGCTGGTTTTCTTTAGGAACAGCATCAGGCCCACTATCAGGATCACTGCCGAAAAAAACATGGTCACATGAAGCGTCGTAAAACCCACATTTCCGAACTTGATAACCTCTATGGGAATGCCGCTGATCACCTTGACATCGGTTCCAAATAACATGGCAATCAGGTTTTCAAAAAAGATGAGGCTCCCCAGTGAGGCGATAAAAATTACCAGGGTCGTTGCATGAGCCTTTCGGAGTCCCTGATAGAGGACCCCCTCAATTGCGAGGCCAAAAAGCATGGCAGCCAGGATACCACCTGCCGAGGAAATGATGAGGCCGACACCGGATAAGCTGATGATATAGGTAAAATAGGCTGCGACAATAAAAGTGACACCATGTGCAAAGTGAAATGTCCGAGTGGCCGCGAAGATAAGCCCCCAGCTTACCCCCAGGAGGGCAAAGATGCTGCCGGTCCAAATTCCGTTTAAAGAGAGTTGGACAAAAAGATCCATTTCAAAGCTCCATTTTTCGAATCTGCCGGGTTGATCTTTCCTCGACCTCTGGGGGGCGCAAATCTCAGCACCCCCCAGGTTTCAGACTAGTCCACATCCACATACTTAACAAAGGTCTTTTTTCCATCTACAATCTTAAAAAGGGCAGTCGGTTTGATACAGGTATGTTCCACCGTATCAAAGACCACATCCCCGCCATAAATGCTGGGGAAGCTTTTTATCTCGACCAACTTCTTTAGCAATCGGTCGCCTTTCCAATAATCGCCGCCTTCCGCCTTTGCGGCCTCTATCAACTTGGCAAGGATGTAGACGCCCTCATAGTAATTGGCCGCATATTTCTCAGGGTTTTCACCATATTTCTTTTTATAACTCTCTACGAATTTCTCCGTCCATTCCTCCCCCCCCTTTGGGATAAAGGCATCCTGGACAAACTCATACCCTTCTGCGGCTTTCCCGGCTATCTTGTGGGCATCGGGGCTGTATTCTACCCCGAGAATCGGCTTGGTAAAGCCCATCTCCCTGGCCTGTTTTACAAGAATGCCCCAATCTTTTCCCCAGGCCCAGATGGCCAGAAAGTCCGGGTTGGCTGCTATGACCTTGGAGAGGTAAGACTTGTAATCCGTGGCTCCCACAGGAAATGCCTCGGTTGCCACGATTTCTCCCCCCATTTTCTTCCACCTTGGAGCGATATAATCTTGGGTTCCAATCCCGGCATCATCGTTCCAGTACATGGTGGCCATCCTTTTTAAACCCAGCTCTTTAGCCCTGGACAATACGCCGCCGCCCTGCATCATGGCCAGCATCCGGTTGTTAAACAGATAAGGTTGTTTTACCAGCCGCGGACTTACGCCACCCCCGTTGAGCAGGAGGACCTTTTTTTCCTTGGCAATGGGTACGATAGAGAGGGTCGGGGTGCTGTAGGAACTAAAGGAAAAGGGGACTTTGTCTATACTCACAAGTTTGTTAAAGCCACTCACGGCTGCCGGGCCCTTTCCGCTTTCGTGGTCCTCTACGATCAGTTTGAATTTGACCCCGTCAATGCCTCCCTTTGAGTTGATCTCATCCATCGCAAGGAGGATGCCCTGACTCATCACCTTGCCATACCATGCCCCGGAACCGGTCATCGCAAGGATTGCACCGACCTTGTATTCCTTTGGATCCCCCGCAACGGCAGGGGACATACCCCCGAGCACAAAACACAAAACCACAAAACACAAGAAAATTCCTTTTTTCATAACACGCCTCCTTTTGAATGAAAGTAGCTCTCAATATCTCGGACAAAAAACCAGACTCGATGCAAAAGCTTATTTGCTTTTCTCCACCACCTCCTTTCGTTGTTCTCGTCAACCGGATCACTCATGAGATCCACGCGGTGATCTCGCACGTCTCAAAATTATTCTTTGACCACATGCTCTTTACTCCATTGGCTTTTCGCAATAAAAAATTGCATTGCTACGTCATCCGGGTGCAGTTCTTTGAGTAGGAGTCTCCCAATTGGAAAGGTTTTATAGATACGTTTTGAATACTAGATTGTAAACCTTCTGTCAAATTCAGTTAATCATGACAGCATTGTTGCTGAACAAGCACCAACGTCCTATGGTCCTTTATTCCAGCACCGGCGCCAGTAAAGAATGAGGGTGAACATCCAAACCAACGCCCCCGCCAAGTAAAGAATCCACGCCCAGAGGACGCGGCTTTGAATCGCCCCTAGAAGGGGGCTAAAAGCCAGCGCTCAAATTCCTGGGCGCTGGAGTATTGGAGTGCTGGGATAATGGACCGGAATTGAGAGTACGGTTTTGAGAAACCATGGTCAATAGTTGGAGTTTTGAGAAGGATATAGACAAATAATATATCTGAATTAGCCGTTTGTGCAAAGGAAAAATGGAAAACAATCTACTCCTGAAGGATCTCTCCTGGATCCATTCTTGATGCCCGCCAGGAGGGGGCCGCACTGCTCAAAACGCCCAAAACAACAGCTGTAAGAACTGCTACGGGAATCAGTGACAAACTGGGATATGCCTGCAGGTGGAGGAATCTTGGAGCAAGGAGAAAGGCCACTAAGCTCCCGAGGCCATAGCCCAACAGCCCCCCTGCCAGTGCAAGAAAAAAGGCCTTCAAGATAAATAAGGTCAGGATGGTCCTTGTTGTTGCCCCCAAGGCCGTCAGGATCCCGATCTCCCTCTTGCGCTCATGGGCGTTATGAAACATTTCATTTCCAATGCTGATAGCACCCAGGAAAAGGGTGACCACAAGCAAGGCCACTGCATAATTGCGGACGGAATCCATGGTCTGTATCTGCTTTCTCGCCATTCTGCTATGGGTGACCACCCGGGTGTTTTCCAATATCCCCTCTATCTCAGAGGCGGCCTTTTCGATAGCCCTTTTCCCGGTGTAGAGAATTCTGATCTCATTTAAAGAAAAAGGCCTATTAAGCCATTTCTGCAAGGTTCGCAAATGGACATAGATCCTTATGTCATCAACAGTTCCTTGCTCAGGCAGAATCCCCGCCACCTCCACATTTTCCCCGGCCACCCTCATGGCAGAACCTACCTCTAGACTCAGAGGCCCTTTCAGTTCTGCACCCAGAACCGCGCTATTAGACTCAGGTGTAAGGGAATTCAAAACCCCCCAAGGATCCTCACTCCCTGTCTCCCTTACCACCGGCCGGAGCATCCTGTCAGGCAAGATCCCCGTCAGTAAGGCACGGACCCCGCCAATATCCATTGGCACGGTGAGACGGGGGGCAATTCCCTCCACACCTGGGATTTGTCTTTCGACGAGCCGGTAAAAATGGCTCTCAGGCAAATTTACGCTCTGCAAATGGTTTGGATCGGCTGAATAGTAGGTGAGGAGATCGAGTTCAGCCGGGATTACCACCATATTGGCCCCCAGGTTTTTCATATAGCCATGCATTGCCTCACGCGAAGAGGCGTTGAGTGAAAGGACCGTGACGATGAGGCCGGTCGCCAAGACAAGGGCAAGCAAAGAGGCCACAAGACGCCACCTTCTTTGAAACGCTTCTTTAATGACAAGCTTCCACAGGGTCAACGCTCTTCCTCCCGATACAAAATAGGTTATTTACAGGTATTGCCGCCCGGACCGCTGCCTGACCCTCCGCACCCGCTTCTGGTCGTCAGAACCTTCTGAAAGGCCATAAATAGATCCTTTCTGGATACAGGTCCCTCAAAGCGACTGCCTATTTGCCCGGACTGGGAAATCACATAGGTAAGGCTTTGGTTCTTGTCTTTGTCTACCTTGAGCGTCCTGAGCAGTGATTCCTCGCCCGCATCTCCCGGGTTCACATGGAGGACCCGCACCGAGTTTCGAAGGATGTCCCCTACCCCTGAAACAGTTTTCCTAACATTTTCTGCGTTTTTCCACCCGTCGCCCTGCACCATAAGGAAGATAACTCTCTTGTCTTGAAGTCCCCTCAATATGTGGGCCGTGGCTGGCGTGACAAAGGCGTTTTCAAGCCCGTCAACGGTGATATTTTTCTTGAATTCACTGACAATGACGCCATTGGGAGCAAAAACCAGGACTCTCGGGGCTGAATAGATCCTGTATTCCTCTCGAATCTTATCATTCTCTTTCTTGTTGATATCCACCTCGGTTATGACGACTTCATCGCCCCAAAGCTTTTTCCCCTTACTCAACACGTGCCGTATCTCCTCGCAAGCCAGAGATCCCTTCTGGCTGAAGAAAAGGATTGCGTAGCGGTCTTGAAACCTTGCCTCCAGGATCTGTTCTTTTGCGGGATTCATCGGTCCTTCCATGGCACGGACCAGGTCCATACCTCTCTTACCTTCAGCCATGAACCGCTCCAGTCTACTCAACAAGGTCGGCCTAACCGTACAATCTGCATCTTCCTTTGCACAATGGGCCAGGGTTAATCCACACTCACACCCGCAGTTTAGAACTGCTTTCATCCTGGCCAGTTCGGAGTTTTCCTTATCGCCTCCGTCAAGGGTCTTTGCGTTGGCATCGAGGACAAAGAAAAACACGAGCGTCAGGGCACAAAGGCCCGCTATCATATTTCCAAGAATTTTTTTATGCATGATATTCCTCCCTCTGATTTGAATGAAACTCGGTTACCACGCCGTTTATGATCTGAAGCTTGTGATCGCTCTCAGCGGCGCTTTGGTGGTCATGGGTCACCATGATCACCGTTATTCCGTTTTCTGAAAATTGCTTGAAATACTCCAGGATCTCACTGCTCAATTTTGGGTCAAGATTGCCGGTGGGCTCATCTGCCAGGATGATGGAGGGATCATTTGCCACTGTCCTGGCCAGTGCCACGCGTTGGCGCTCCCCCACACTAAGCTGTGCCGGACGATGTTTTACCCGGTGGGAAAGGCCCACACGGTCCAGGAGTTCCAGGGTTTTCCGGCGTTGCTCCTTCCCTGGAATCCCGGCCAGGCTCATGGGGACCTCCACATTTTCAAGGGCGGTGAGATAAGGGATCAGGTTAAAGGTCTGAAACATAAATCCAAGGACGCGCAACCGTATCCTTGCCCTTTCCTTGTTATTAACCTCATAAAGGGAAGTTCCATTGATTCTTACCTCTCCCCTGGTGGGCTCAATGAGCCCTCCAATGGTGAGCAGAAACGTGGATTTTCCGCTACCGCTGGGGCCCACAACAGTGACAAATTCCCCTTGTCCTATGGAGAGGTTGACGTTGTTAAGGGGAACGATCCGTTCCCCGTTTTGAGTAAAAACCTTGCTCAAATTCGTTATTTCAATCATGATCACTCCTCCATGAAGAGAGAAGCCGGATCACTTTTGGTGGCCCGGTGTGATGGAAGCCATGAGAATATGACCGTCAGGGCCATGGTTATGAGAAGTGTCCAGACCAGCATTTCGGGTCTTGGATCGATCTCCAATTCCAACAGCCTTGGCCCAATCCATTTGGCAGCCATGGTACCCGCAAGAAAACCAATAAGGCCGCCCAAGAGTCCCAACACGGCGGCCTTCTTAATAAACGTCAAGAAGATAAATCTTGAGGAGGCCCCTATGGCCATCAGGACCCCGATCTCCCGCCGTCTCTCCAGGACATTGGATGCCATTGTGTTGCTGATGAGCCCCCATCCCACAAGCAAAACCACAAGCAGAATGACGAAGGTAAACCTTTCCATCAGCCGGACGGTTCCTGCCTGGGTCCTGGCGATCTGGGTGATTGTCTGGGTCTTGACGCCTGGCAGCAATTTCTGAATATTGACGGCGAGCAGGGCCATATCCTGCTTGCAACCGCATCCAATCAATTCTATGGCGTTTATCACCCTCCCCTTCCCCAGTATACCCTGGGCCTGATGGAGATGGATAAAGACCCGAAGGTCGTCCACAGAACCGATCTCTTCCAGGACCTTTACGATCCGGAAATCGTGGGAACCGATTCTGAGGTTGTCACCCCCGGCCTTTCCCAGCAAACGGGCGGATTCATGGCCGAGGAAGACCTCTCCTTTTTCTATGTTTTCGAGAGACGCCCTCGCCTTATTCTTTTTTTTAGCCTGAAGAGAGAGATTAGGGGCTTCAGGGGTCATCTGATGTTGGTGTTTCCCCTTTCCATTCATCTCTTCTGGGTCACGCTCCTTCCCTTCCTTGTCGGCCATAAAGAGCTTGGAACCCGAAGACCTCCACTTGGGTCTTCCCCGATGCTCCTTTTTGGGAAGTACCCCCGTCAATATAAGCCTTTCTCCCTGCACGGAATAAGGGGATGAGAGCTTTGGAATCACGTGGTGGATCTCCTCACCCAGTTCAGAGGATGTGAGCATATGAACATACCTCTCGGGTAAAACCTCACCACCAAAATCTGCCGTGTAGTACCCTGACAAAGAGGTGCTTTTGGGAAGGATAATCATGTTGGCCCCAAGGGTATGCATCTGATCAGAAATCTCATCCCTTGCCGAAACCGTGATCGTCCGGGCGGAAACAATTACCGCCACAGATACCACGAGGGCCACCAAGGTCGACATGACCCCCACCTTCCGATGTAAGACCTCCTTCACTATTAGCTGAGAAGGGTTCATGAGACCTCCTCTTTATCTCTCCAAAGATGAATCATTACTGGCAGGAACTCTCACCTGTCACTCCATAGCCAGGCTGGCACGCGCTCCCGCCCGTGATGGTGGATTGGCCACAACCGCTCTTCATGGAAAGGATATTCTGAAAGGAATCAAAGACCTTTCTCTCGGTGAGACCGCTCTCTATCCTTTCTATCAGCAGCCCTGTGGGTGCGATGACAAATACAGGAACTCCCTTTCTGCTCCCCTTCTCATATTTGAGGGCCGAAAGAAGCGGTTTTTCCGAGGCCTCTCCGGGATCAAGCCAAACATCTGTGGCAATCCCTCCCAGCTTCTGCACGGCCGGCACGAGGGTCTGTCTTGTATCCTCATAGGCCTTGCCATTGGGAGGCCCGACAGCCAGAAAAATTGTCTTTCCCTGCTGAATGGCCAATAATACCTCGGCCATCTTTGGGGACACGAGTCCGCGTCTTAGATTTTTTATTGGCGGTTCCCCCTGAAAAAAGGCTGAGACAGCGCCATTGGGTGCAACCATCGCCACGGCTGGACCTTGTATACGATAGTGTTTGAACAGGGACTCCTCACTTTTGTCTGCCAGAGAGAGGGGAATCAGGGCGAGCCTCTCTTTGAACTCTTTTTGAAATGCTTGGAGTCTCTTCAAATACAAATAGTCTGATTTCTTGCCGCCCTTTTCACCGTACACATAGAGGAGACTGGTGCGGCGGTTCAGGGCTTCTGAAAACATTTTTCGTTCCCCAGGAGAGATATTGAGCGTTGCGTTATTTTTATATGCTTTATCATATCCGTATTTTATAGCTAATCGTTTAAGTTTTTGATGAATTATCGGCCGTTGGGTGCAGGCCTTGTGCTTCACCTCACATTCAGCCAATTTATATCCGCATCCGCAGGTGCACCCCCCCAATTCAAGGAGGGCGGCCCCCTCGGATGTTGCAGTAGATGGAAGTTTTGCAAGGATTACCGGCCGCTCTTTACAATCCGGATCATCCCTTTTGCATTCACTGAGTGTAAGGTCACACCCGCAGTAACACCCCAGGACCTCGGAGATCTCCGAAAGCCATGGGCCTTCCTTGTCCGCGGCCATCTCTCCTGAAGCGATTGTGGGCCCGGGAAATATGGCCACACCATCAAGACCCGGTGTCAAGAACGCACTCAACAGAAGGCTGAAAACCAAAAAGATCAATTTGGAATCTCGCATCGTTATTCTCCTCATAGTAACCGTTTCTCCACCCGGACAAACTCCGGGTGGAGAATTTTCTTATCAACAAGGGGTATGGGCAATGGTCTACGGAGCTTTGCCCTACCCCAGATATCCCTGGAATTCTTTCTATTTCCTCTTTGAGGCTATGAGAGGAATCAAATCAGGAAGGTACAGTTAACGAGAAAGGGCGGTTCATTTTGGCAAGAAGAAAACAGGTCTTGAAGACCCATTTCCATCCGCCTTGAGGGTGTATAAAAAGAGGGTCTTATAAGGACAGCCTGTAAAGAAATGAAGGGAGAAACCGTGTCCCTTTTCTGAAGCGCCACAGGGGTCTGCTTGGGCCCCTTTTGAAGGGCTGACTCGCAACACGCATCCATTGATGCAGGGCAGCGGCAATGATTGTCTAAAGGAACTTGGTGCTGAGAAAGATGACCCCAGGTTAGAATGTGATAAATCCCGGGGAGGTTCTTATGGGTCATCTCCATTTCAGTGGCACTGCATTTCGTGGGGCCCACCTTAACGGAAAGGGCTATAAAGAAAAGAGACAACATCCCCACGCATAGCCTGGATCTGATAAGCCTTTTCAAACCGGAGGTCATGATTCCACCTGCACTCTTTTATCCGTTATCATCAACCCTTTCCGATCATAAAGATGCCGTAGGTGGCCCGCAGGTTTGGGATGAATTCAACGATGGCCCCCAGTCTGTCTTCACTGTTGGTATTGATGGCCGCCTCCCTAAAAATATGGAACCCCACATCTCTTGAAAATTTCCTAAAATCTCTCAGGGTTATTACTCGGATATTGGGGGTGTTATGCCAATCGTATGGCAACTGTTTTGTCACGGGCGCATAGCCTGATGTCAGGAGCTGAAACCGGACCCGCCAATGGCTGAAATTGGGGAAACTGACAATTCCCTTCCTTCCGATCCGCAACAGCGACTGGATCAACCCGGCCGGCTCATAGACCTGTTGCAGGGTTTGGCTCAGGATCACATAGTCAAAGGTATTGTCAGGATAATCCGCCACCTCCTCATTTATGTCGCCCTGAAGAACCGAAAGGCCTTTCTCGATGCACTGAACCACCTTGGCCTCAGCCTGCTCAATCCCTATACCATCCACCTCCTTATTTTTCTTGAGAAAATAAAGGAGATCCCCTTCGCCGCAGCCCAGATCCAGGACCTTGGATCCGGGTTCGATCCATGAGGCAATTATCTGAAGATCAAAACGCATATTTTCAGCCATTTTTCAATCTCGCCCGTGCCTTGTCACTGGATTTCATCATGCACCCGTTCCAGAAAACCTTTCACCAGGCCATCTAACCGATCATTTGGCAACAGAAACGCATCGTGGCCCCATTCCGCCTCGATTTCACAAAAACTCACATCAAGGCCGTTTTTCTTCATGGCCTGCACCATGGCCCTGGATTGATAGGTGGGGTACAGCCAGTCAGAGGTAAACGAGACCACCAGAAATTTGGCCTTTGCCTTAGAAAAGGCCTTGACCACTGAACCTGAGTCATGCTGAATGGCCAGGTCAAAGTAATCGGAGGCCTTTGTAATATACAAAAAGGAATTGGCATCAAAACGTTCCACAAACTTTCTACCCTGATATCGGAGGTAGCTTTCCACCTGAAAATCGGCATCAAAATTAAATGAGAAATCCCCCTTGTCCTGAAGTCTGCGTCCAAACTTATGGCGCATGGACTCGTCAGACAGATAGGTAATATGCCCAATCATCCGGGCCACTGCCAATCCCAGATCAGGCCTCGGCCCAGGGTAATACTCACCGTTGTTCCAGTTGGGATCGGCCATGATCGCCTGCCGGGCAACCTCGTTGAAGGCAATGGCCAGGGCCGAGTGCCTCGTGGTACTGGCGAGAGGCACTGCCGAGATCACCATCTCCGGATATCTGAGACACCACTCCAAGACCTGCATCCCGCCAATGGAACCGCCCATAACGCTAAGCAGCCTTGATATCCCCAGGTGGTCGATCACCGCCTTCTGGGCCTTTACCATGTCCCCTATGGTGACCATGGGAAAATCAGGGCCGTAAGGCCTGTCCGTCTTAGGATTGGTGGAGGAGGGGCCCGTACTACCCATACAACTTCCGAGGATATTGCAACAGATGACAAAATACCTGTTCGTATCAATCCCCTTTTCAGGACCCACCATAATGTCCCACCAACCGGGCTTTGGATCATCCTCAGAATAGTATCCTGCAACATGCGAGTCGCCCGAAAGGGCGTGAAGGATTAAGACCGCGTTGCTTTTCTTGGGATTTAATGTGCCATAGGTTTCATAGGCGATCGTCACCGGACCAAGCCTTGCCCCGCTCTCCAGACACATCTCGTGGGGGGGGTCGGCAAAACCAAAAAACCTCTTTTCCACAATCCCCACGGAGACGCCTGTTGGATCATGTTCTATGTATTCGCTCATTCTAAACCCATAAAGCGCAAAGCTCCTGGAAAAGGGTAACCCAAAAAACGCTTTGCGCCATTAGCCGTGCTCCACGCATTCTAGGATAGGCTATCTAACGCCTGGCCCAGATCCTCACAGATGTCTTCCACCGCCTCGATCCCTACCGAAAGCCTGATCAAGTCGCGGGTAATGGACAGATTCTCCCTGGTGGGGTCATCAAAGGAGACGTACTGGGAGGAGTAGGGGTGAATCGCCAGGGTCTTACAGTCACCCAGATTGGCCAGGTGGTAGATCAACTTCAGATTATCGATGAACCGAAAGCAGGCATCCTGATCAGGTAGACCAAAGGCCAGGAGCCCGCCAAACCCCATGCCGCTGAATTGTTTTAGCGCAGTGGCATGAGAGGGGTGATCCTCAAGACCCGGGTAGTTGACCCATATCACCTCTGGTCTCTCCTGAAGATAGCGAGCCACCTGCAGGGCATTGCTCACATGCCGTTCCATACGGAGCGCCAGGGTGTCAATGCCTATCATTGTGAGATAGGAGTGCAATGGCGCCTGCGTCGTCCCGAAATTGATATGGTGTTCCCGCCAGACCTTGTCCATGAAGGCCAGGGGGCCCTTCCGTTCGATGAATGGCTTGAAATCGGGGAATCGTTCCCCGGACCACTCAAAAGTTCCCGCGTCAATAACTACCCCGCCAACGGCATCACCATGCCCGCTCAGGTATTTTGTGGTAGAATGGATCACCACATCAACTCCCAATTCCATGGGGCAACAAAGATAGGGGGTGGCCAGGGTGTTGTCAACCAGCAGGGGAATGCCATGCCTATGGGCAATCTCTGCCGCTCGAGACAGATCAGGGATATCCATCTTGGGGTTTCCGATGGTCTCTAAATAGACAAAACGCGTCTTGGGGTTGATGGCCTCCTCGATTGCGTTCATATCAGCGGACTCTACCAGCCGGGCGGTAATCCCATATTTCCTAAAGACATTCACAAAAAGGAGATAGGTGGACATAAAAAGGGAATTGCCGCTCACAAACTCGTCCCCTGCCCGCAAAAGTGCCATGCAGGCGTTTGTGATGGCAGCCATGCCAGAGGACATGACCACAGCGCCCATCCCCCCCTCCAAGGCAGCCAGTTTTTCCTCCAGGACCCTGTTCGTCGGGTTTGTGAGCCGCATGTATATGTGATCAGTCTTCTTTCCGGCAAAGGTCTGGCTCAGGCCTTCTGCTGTCGGGTGCAGATGGGAAGCTGTCTGAAATATGGGCGGCAGGGTGGACCCTTGCCACTCTTCAGGTAATTGGGCGGTGTGGATGACCCGGGTATCAAAATGATCGAACTCCATCCTGTTCTTCATGTTACATCTCCTTTCCTAATGGGGAAGCAAGAAGGCAAAGACCTCGCATGTCCGGCAGATCTTCATTTTTTCACTCCAATCTTTCTGGACCTTGCCTTCACAAATGGTTCCATTTATGAACCAGCAGATCTTTCCGGCCTGGAATTCCCAGGCCGGACACTTTTTTCTGCGATCAATTGGGCATTTCTTTACGACCCAGCAAGGCTTCACGGCCTTGTTTTCCCTGGTGGCAATGGCAGTTAGGAAGAGAAGTTGCCTCTCTATGTGTACGGGCACAGATCTCCACCCTTGTTCATAACCCTGAATTGCCTTGACCGACGCTCCAAACAACCTGGCCATCTCTTTCTGGGTCTTGCTCAGTCTCTTTCGGAAGTAGGCAAATTCCTTTTCCTCCATACACCCTCCTTGCGGCTTTCCATGCAGACCAAAAAAATGTTGACTCTCGATACCACATTGTGGTACGAACTGTCAACACAAAAAAACTCCTCTGTTGATGGAGAGTGTGTCATGAGAACCAGCGGTGAGCTGTTGGTTTCGCTATTCAAAAAGTATCCGTGGGAGGGCCTCACCGTTATGAAGCGCCGTCCGGTGTGATTGTATCAGAACTCGTTAAGTGTTATCAAGAAATCATGATGCCTCCTGATGCTTAGGCAGGACAGGAAGGAAAACGTACCATGGGAAAGAAGAAAAAAAAGACCCCTCCAAAAGGGAAGACAAGAAACAAGAAAGAACCATCTTACTGGATCATAGTTGCTGTCATCGGTGTTGCCATTATCATTGGGTTTGGGATTAAGAGTGTTTTTTTCTCGGATCAGCAACCAGGCAGCGGCGCAGGAATACAGCAAACATCCTCGAGAGTGGATGAAAACCTCAAAGGCCGGGTCCTGCTCGTTGCTTCGGAATTCAGATGTGCCTGCGGCGGTTGCGGGGAACTCCCTTTGATTGAATGCGATTGCGACATGCCCCGAGGAGCCCTCGAGGAGAAGGGTTTCATCCGCAAGAACCTGGAAAAAGGACTGCCCGTGGACCAGGTGATTCAATTGGTAGAGAAAAAATATGGCCACAAGATAATATGACGTCTCGGAAATTCTACAACTTAGTGAAATTGTAGATATTTACCGAAGCTTGGCAGTCTTGCCTCACATGTGGCCCCAGTGAAATAAAAAAACTTTCACGGGGTAAAAATAATGGAATGGTGGCCTCCGCCCTTCCCTATCTCAATGTCCAAACACCTGCGGCCCTGCCCTTTCCACCCAACCACACTGTTTGACACCATAGCAGTGAAATGGTACTAAGGAATTAAATAGTTCTTGAACGAAAAGTCATGTTCAGCCCAAATCCGAATGCCGAAAAGGCAGAGTTTTCGGTCAAGTACTAGTGGCTTGTCCTGCAAGTTCTTTCCGCAAAATTGGCAATTCAAGTTGCCTGTGTAATAATAATCGAATGACGATCAAGGAGTGACGAGTGACGAAGGAAAACAAAGAATTTAACCTTGAGGATCGTCTCATCGATTTTGCCGTCAGAATTCGAGCCTGTTCAATATGTTAACATATTGAACAGGCTCAAATAGTTTTCTGTAAAGGAACCTCCTGTAAGTGCAGGGGAATTGCCTTTCGCTACCCTCGTATTACAGCATGAAACAAGAAAAAAGGGCAAAGGTCGCGGTCGGGCTTAGTGGCGGTGTCGATTCTTCGGTTGCCGCCGCCCTCCTACTGGAGAAGGGATATGAGGTCATGGGTATTGCCATGAAGATATTTGATGGCTCTGTGGCCGTGAAAGAATCCCAAAGACATGCCTGTTTCGGACCAGGTGAAAAAGAAGATATGGATACGGCGGCTTCTGTCTGCAGGAGACTCGACATCCCATTTCACATCATAGATCTGATAGAGGAATACCGGAAATATGTCATCGAATATTTCAGGAATGAGTACCTTGGGGGCAAGACACCAAACCCCTGCATCGTGTGTAACCACCGGCTCAAATTCGGTTTTCTCCTGGAAAAGGCCCGACAGACGGGACTCGACTTTGAATTTTTTGCAACCGGCCATTATGCACAGATAGTCGAATCAGAAGGCCGTTTTCTCCTTAAGAGGTCGGCAGATCTATCAAAAGATCAATCATATTTTTTGTATACCCTCACACCCAGGCAACTCTCATCCACGCTCTTTCCCATCGGAGCCTACACAAAAAAGAGAATAAGGGAAATAGCCGGTTCCCTGGGCCTTGAAACAGCCGCACGTCCGGAAAGCCAGGACTTTATTGCCGGGAACGACTATTCACCCCTCTTTGCCAATGAAGAGGTAAAAGAGGGCGATATCGTAGATAAAGAGGGCAATGTTCTTGGGAGACACCGGGGCATTATCCATTACACTGTTGGCCAACGCCGGGGACTGGGCATTTCATCACCGCGACCGCTCTATGTCACCGAGATCGATGCAGGAGGTAACAGGCTCGTGGTAAGCAAAAGGAAAGACCTTTTTTCCGATGGCCTGATAGCAACAAACCTAAGGCTGATCGCCATGGAAAGGCTCGATAGGCCTTACAACATAAAGGCAAAAATCCGCCTGAAACACAAAGAGGCCGATGCAACCGTATTTCCGCACGAAGATAACAGGGCCAGGATAGTCTTCAAACAACCCCAACAGTCCGTGACCCCCGGACAGTCGGTCGTTCTTTATTCAGGGGATATGGTCCTTGGTGGCGGTGTTATTGAAAGGGCAATTTGATTGTTCTTCATGGAAAACAGACATATAGTGCCTGAACGAAAACCCTGTTCAGGCACGATTTTAGATTTTAGATTTTAGATTTTGGATTAATGGAATTAATTCAAACTAACTAAAACCTCATGATTGATGTTGGGTTCGTTTTCATTTCGAGGTTTTCGTTCAGAGACTATATAAGAAAGGCGGCCTATGCAAAAAAGAGTTGTGATCACCGGGTTGGGACCTGTCACCCCCATAGGAATAGGAAAGGAAAAATTCTGGGATTCTCTCACCAATGGCAGGTCAGGAGCGAAAAAGATCAATTTTGAAGACTACGATATGGACCAGTATACCTCCCAGGTAGCCTGTACCATTGAAGACTTCTCCTTGACGGATTTCATGACGAGAAGCAAAGATTTCAGGTATCTCGGGAGAACATCTGAATTTGCAATGTGCGGGACCAAGCTGGCCCTTGATGATGCCGGCTTTGACCTTGAATTTATCAAGAAAGAGAAGGAGCCCGGAAAGTTTCTTTTAAAAGGAGTGAATCCAGAGAAGATCGGGGCGATTTTGGGTGTAGGTGCCCAAAACATGGATCTGGCCGAAAAATGGTTCAAACGCCTCATCAAGTTCAAAGGTCCAAAGAAAGTCTCCCCCTTTGCCCTCCCCCACGTCCAGATATGCTCTGTGGCGGTTAATGTCACCATGAAATTCGACATAAAAGGCATCGCGTCAAATGTATCCACCGCCTGCGCCTCCTCAAACCATGCCATGATCGACGCATACAAGCAGATCCTCCTTGGGGAAGAAAAGGTTATGGTAACAGGTGGGGCCGATGCCTGTATTACACCCTTTGTATTCGGAGGTTTCGTTGCCTTAAACGCCATGAGCAGGAGAAATGACGAACCGGAAAAGGCCTCAAGACCCTTTGATAAGGATAGGGACGGGTTTGTAATGGGAGAGGGTTCAGGGATTGTCATCCTGGAAGAACTGGAACACGCCTTGGACAGGGGGGCCCGTATCTATTGTGAGATGACAGGATACGGAACCACCTCAGACGCCTATCATATCACCATGCCCGATCCATCGGGAGACGCCCAGGCAAGGGCCATGACAGACGCGCTAAAGACAGGCAAGTCCTCCCCCGAAGAGATCGACTATATCAATGCCCATGGAACATCCACGCCGTTAAATGATCCCATCGAGACCTTGGCCATAAAAAAGGCCCTCGGCAGGCATGCCTATGATGTGCCCCTGAGTTCGACAAAATCCATGACCGGCCACATGATAGGCGCCTCCGGCGGGATAGAAACCATTGCAACGGCCCTAACCCTAGAAAGGGGTAAGATTCATCCAACAATAAATCTCGAAACCCCGGATGAAAACTGCGATCTGAACTATGTACCCAACAAGGCCATAGACAAACCCGTTAGAAAGGCAATAAACAACAGCTTCGGGTTCGGCGGCCAAAATGCTTCGATTTTGTTTGAGAGTTATGATATATGATCTTGATGGACCGGCAAGAAATCCTTTTTACGGCCATGCTCTCAATAATCCCGGTCCCCGGTGAATTGGAGGTCCAATTCTAATCAAGATGTTGAAGTCCTTGCCAGAAAACAGCGCACTCAGACGCCTGATCTTCATAACAGCGTGTCTTTTCGTGCCTATTTTTGCTACATGTTCTCAGAGCGGGGGTGAGGGAAGAATGAGTAAGAAAGGTGATCGAATCGTCAGGAAAACCTTCGGAGACGGGAGATGGTTTCCAGAAAAAAGGGAAGTTCTGGACGCCGTGGTCACCGGATACATCGAAGATGCCAGAGTCGACGATCCCGGTGGCAGGATTGTGGGGGTCATTGCGCCACATGCCGGTTATCAATACTCCGGGAAGGTAGCGGGTTATGCGTTTCGGGCCATCAGTCAAAATGCTAGTGCCGGCCATCAACCAGACACGGTCCTTGTCCTGGGGTTAAGTCACCGTGGAGGGTTTCCAGGGGTGGCAATTATGGATGGCGATGCCATTCGAACGCCCCTCGGTGAGGTGGAGCTAGACCAGGAGGCCGCGAAGATTTTGGTCTCACAGAGTCCACGGATATCCTTTAACTATGCCCCTCATGCAGGTGAACATTCAGCAGAAAATGAGATCCCTTTTGTTCAGACTGCACTGCCGGGCACAAAGATTGTGGTCGGTCTTATTGGTGACCATGACCCGCGAACGCTGGACGATCTGGTAAAGGCACTTGGCGTGCTCTCAAAAAAGAAAAAAATCCTGGTGGTTGCAAGCTCCGACATGCTTCATGACTCAAGTTACCCGCTTGTAACACGGACAGACAAAGAGACGCTGGAGAAAGTAAGGTCCATGAATCATGAGGCGATCAGAGAAAACTGGAGCCCTTCCAACCAGACCTTCTGTGGTATCATGCCGGTTCTTGCCGTAATCCAGTTTGCAAAATCCCGGGGATGCGAAAAAGGTACGGTTCTCCACTACCGCAACAGCGGAGATGATTTTCCCGAGAGTCGCGGACGATGGGTTGTAGGCTACGGATCTGCAATTTTTGTTGTGCCCGAGTGATCCGGTTCCGTGTCCCCAGACCAAGATTTGGCCGATCAGGTCTCTTTCAGCCCGTCTGAGACCTTTTAGCCTGCTCCAAGAGAACAGCACTTTTTTTGGTCTTGTCATACTGGTGAGTCGTCGAAAACCGCTTGATATCTCTTCCGTGCTGCGCTAATCCTCTATATCATGAAAATCGCTATCTGCCAGATAAACCCGGTTATAGGGGACATTGAATATAATGCCTCTCTGATCAAGGATGCAACGGAGAAAGCGAAGAAGGCCCGGTGCGAGCTGGCTGTCTTTCCGGAGATGTCTCTGGTGGGATACCCGGCCAGAGATCTATTGGAAAAATCCGCCTTTGTCAGCAAGAACCTGGATCAACTTGAAAGGCTTTCATCTGAAATATGGGGCATCTCGATCCTTTGCGGATATGCGGAGAGAAACCCTTTCAACACCGGAAAGCCCTGTATCAACGGTGTGGCCCTTATCAGGGACGGTCAAATAATTTCCAAAGGGGGAAAAAGACTGTTACCCACCTATGATGTCTTTGATGAGACCCGGTATTTTGAACCTTCCCGAGAGAGCATGATATTTGAACTGGAGGGAAAGAGGGGGGGGGTCACCCTGTGTGAGGATATATGGAGTGGGGCCGGCTTTTCGGGGGTACCACAGTACGATGTGGACCCTGTGTCGGAACTGGCCAACTCCGGGATTGACGTCCTTATCAATTTATCGGCCTCTCCGTATAGCGTGAACAAGGAGACCCACAGACTGGATCTATTAAAGCGGCTCTCAAAGGCGTATGATATCCCTGTCATATTTTGCAATCAGGTGGGTGGAAATGACGAACTCCTCTTTGACGGCCTGAGCATGGTCGTGGACCAAAGCGAGAGTTTGATCCGCCTTGGCAAACAATTTGAACCTGATATTGTCATCTGGGACACGGATAAAACCTATGAAGAGATAAGAGATCCATGGCCCCCGGAGGAAAAGACCATTTTGAAGGGGCTCACCATGGGGACGCGGGACTATATTTTAAAGTGCGGGTTTAGCAAGGCCCATCTGGGCCTTAGTGGCGGGCTCGACTCTGCCCTGGTGGCATTTATCGCACGGGAGGCCGTGGGGGCCTCGAACGTTACGGGTATCAGCATGCCCTCCCCATACACGTCAGATTTGAGCAGGGAATGTGCCAGGCAACTGTCTGAAAACCTGGGAATACGGTTTGAAGAGATATCCATTAATGATCTTTTTGATAACTACAAGCGTGCCTTGGCCCCCCTCTTTAAAGATCTCCAGGAAGGGGAAACAGAGGAGAACATCCAGGCCCGGATTCGCGGTAATCTCCTGATGGCGCTTTCCAATAAGTTTGATTCCCTCCTCCTGAGCACAGGGAACAAATCAGAGCTGGCAATAGGATATTGCACGCTTTACGGAGATATGAGCGGGGGGCTGGCGGTTATTTCCGATGTCCCCAAGACCTTGTGCTACCGGCTCGCCAACTACATAAACAAAAATGGAGAAATAATTCCGCACGAAATCATCTCCAGACCCCCCTCTGCCGAGCTAAAGCCCAACCAGAAGGATCAAGACGTCCTCCCACCATACGATATTCTGGACGATATCCTGGAGGCCGCGGTTGAGGAGAATCTAGGGGTGGAGGAAATCGTGGCCCGGGGACATGATTCGGGTGTCGTAAAGGACGTGATGCGCCGCCTGGCCTTTAACGAATACAAACGCCGACAGGCCCCAACAGGCCTCAAAATAACCACCAAGGCCTTTGGATATGGGAGGGTTTATCCCATCGCCAGAGGAAAACAGGTGTATTGAGCTAAGAAAGGAAAAAGGTCATCTTTGATTGACTTATGTTTAGTACCCCGTCCCCCATGCTCCAAGATGACTCCTTTTTTGTAGGTCTTATGCCTCACCCTGGCTGATGACGTCCCTGCAGCCCAGGACAATTTCTCCTGTGGCCTGTCTGTTCAAGGTACCTATCTTTTCAAGCAGCCGCCCCTTGTCTACTGTGGCCATTTGACTTACTACGGCGACGCTTGACTTGGGAAGATTTCCGGCTCCCTTTTTCAAACTAACATTTCCGGGTACTGCATTTAGTTTAAGATTTGAGGTCAGCAGGACGACAACGGTCGTACGGATATGGCTCCGATTTAAGAGATCGTTTTGAATCACAACCGCGGGCCGTTTGCCGGCCGGCCCGGAATCACCCGGCTGACCGAATCGGACCCAGCAGACATCACCCTGACGCGGCGTTACCATGGCAATTCCTCCACATCCGTACTGGTTGCGATGGATTCTGCCATAAAACGTTGTTCTCGAGAAACCTCCGGGTCATCATAGACCCTGTTTATCTGATCGAGCAGTACCTCTTCTTTAATCTTTCTGAGTTTGTCCGAAAGGGCCTCGGCGACTAAGTGACTCAACTTGACGCCATTCTTAGCCGAGAAATCCTTAATCCCCTCATATAGCTCCTGAGGAATTGTCACGCTTACCTTTGCATATCCCATAATTGATCCTCCCATTGAACGGTTCGTTAATCTTATTTTATCTTCTAATAGAAGGATTGTCAATCTGATTATCAGCCTACTTTGATCTTACTTGAGAAAGGGGTCACCCATTAATGCAGGCAAGTACTCGTGGCCACAGTCCCCGCACCTAACACGGGCAAAGCCGTTATGGAGGATGCCGCAATCAAGATAGCGATAAATGACCTGTCTCACATAGGGCCGAAAAAAGCCATATTGCTTGGCAAAGCGCTCATCATAGACCTGCTCCAGCGTCTCAAAGTGATCTTCAACACAATGATAATATTGTGAATCCTGTGGTTTGCGGGGGCGATAGACAGAAGATGTGCTGGGCATCGAGTATTCTCTCCGAGCAAGAATACGGCAATACCCAACAGCTTATACTGTAAGTTTACCTGAAAGTAAAACTATCCTCTGCTCTCTTGCCCGTCAAGACAAAATTATTCGACCTGGGCGGTTAAAAAATTAGCCACACACAGAGAAAGACATTTTAGGGAAAAGGGGGTCCTTTGTGCCTCTGAGCCTCTGTGGCAGAAGAATGGATGTGTAACCGCACAGGTGGAAATTATTCAAACCCCGAAACACGTAACCCGTAACCCGCAACCGGATAAGGCCTTGTTAATCGACTCTATTTTACTGAAGGAAAGGGAACAAAGGGGTATTCAAGGGAAAATGACAGGCCACCTGCACATGGCCGATATCGCGGAGTTGGGGGGTCTGTTTATCGCAGATTTCCTGCCGTTCCGGGCAGCGAGGCGCAAAGGAGCAACCGGCTGGATGTTGTCTATTATTGCCCCTGTTCAGTTCTAATGAGAATGCTCGCCTGACGCTCTCGATCAGGAGACGTGTGTAGGGGTGGCAGGGTTGACTCAGGATAGAGGAAGCAGGCCCTCTCTCAACCATTTGGCCCTGAAGCATAACCCCTATTCTATCACTTATCTTACGGACAAGGCCTATGTCATGGCTGACAAAGAGCATGGTCAGGCCCCTTTCAATCTGGAGGTCCAGGAGGAGCTTCAACACCTTTGCCTGGACGCTTGGATCCAGGGAACTGGTAGGCTCATCTGCTATGAGGAACCTCGGGCCAAGCACTAATGCCCGGGCCAAACAGATACGCTGGAGCGCCCCCATGTTCAGTTCATGGGGATAGCGCTCCAAAAAGGCACGATCCGTGGAAAGATGTACATCGGCCAAGCATTTCTTTACCCGATCCACGCGCTCGCCCTTTTCCAAGCCCACCCTGTGGATAGTTAGCGGCTCTGCCACGGTTTCCAGGACCGAAAACCGGTGGCTGATCGATTCTGCCGGATTTTGGTAGATGACCCCGATCCGCCTGGCCAATGATTTATAATCCTTTTTAATCCATCGATCCATGTCACGGCCTTCGAACAGACGAGACCCCTGATCCGGCCTTGTTATCCCTGCAGCGGTCATGGCCAAGGTAGTCTTGCCGGAACCTGTTTCACCTACGAGGGAGAAGATCTCCCCGGCTTTCACTGTAAGGTCAATCGGACAAAGGGCAGTGACAGAATTGTATCCTTTTTCCACACCCTTCAGCTCAAGCATGTCAACTATGCCCCGGCGGAGACAGCGTACCGTGTGGGTGCCTGCCTGTTCAAACCGTACCCGACCTTTCTGACATTCCTCGATAGCCTGGGTGCATCTCTCCGAGAAGAGGCACCCGGAAGGCGGGGCATGGCCATCTTTATGACTTGATTCCGGGACCTGGATATGGGAATGGAGATAATCTGTCTCATCTTCATGCCCGTGCTGGTGTATGGTTCTGTAGAAGGCATCGCCTCGAATCCCGCCGAGATCCCTGGCGCTGTTCATGGCCGGATAGGACCTTTTCAGGGCCAGGGTGTAGGGATGGAGCGGGTTTGAAAACAGCTCGTCTGCAGGAAGGGCTTCCATAATCTGGCCGAGATACAAAACGGCCATGGAGTCAGCGCTCCGGACCGCAAATTCCAGGTCATGGGTAATCAGAAGGATGGCCTTTCCGCGAGACCTCCCCTCTTCAATGACTCGGGAAACAACTCCCTTGGTCAAGGCATCTAAGGCCGACGTGGGTTCATCTAAAATAAGGACACCCGGGTCTAAGATCATGGCCATGGCAAGCAATACCCGTTGGACCTGTCCGCCGCTGAACTGGTGAGGGTACCTGCCAAGAAACTCTTCAGGGAGGCCCATCTCTTCCAAGACCTTTGCAGCACGTCCCCTTGCCTCATCCCGATTTACTCCCCCATGCTGGATAAGGGGTTCTGCAACCTGGTCTATTATCCTGTGGGCCGGGTTAAGGTTGGCCGCACCGTTCTGAAAGACCATTGATACGCTTTTCCAGCGAATCGTGTTGAGTGCGGTTTCATCATTGGTGTCAATCTCTTGACCATTTAGAAGGATGCTGCCTCTTTGCCGGGCATTATTTGGGAGAAGTCCGAGACAGGCCTTCCCCAAGGTGGTTTTACCGGAGCCTGATTCTCCCACCAATGCCAGGCATCTCCCCTGATCGATTTTCAGATTCACGTCCTCTAAGGCCTGGATCGAATGGCCTCCATTTCCATAGGCGACATCTAAGTTCTTTACTTCCAGGTTCATGCGGTCTTCTCCACTAACGCCTCCCTTAGACGGGGATCCACCACCTTTTCGAGACTGATGGCAAGGAAAGTGACCCCCATTATAATTAGGGAGAGACAGAGGATCGGCGGCATCAGCCAGTTCCACCAGACCTCCATATAGTAGTATTTAAGGGCGTAGGCGATCATCATGCCGAGGGATTTCCTGCTCGGATCAAACAGGCCTAAGAATGCCAGGGATGCCTCCATAAACACGGCCATACGGGTCTTGGCGGCAAACCCGATCAGATAGAGTGGAAACATCTCGGGGATGAGATGGCGCCGGATAATATGCCAGTTTCCCCCACCCATTTGCGAGGCCGCCCTTACATGAAGGCTCTCCCTCAGGCTGAGGGTCTGTGCCCTGATCGCCTTGCTGATGGTTGGCCACATCAGAGAGGCTAAGATAAGGGCTAAGATGTAAGGAGGAGGCTGAAAAAGCGAAGCCGTTAAAATAAGAATCATGATCGCCGGAATCGCTAAGATGATGTCGGCTATTCTCATCAGAATCGCGTCCACAAAACCACCGAACCACCCGGAAACAGCACCTATGAGAACACCGATCACGAGCGCTGTGAACCCACTCAAGAGACCAAAGGCCACCGTATTCCTGATGGCATAGAGAAGCTCGGAAAAAATATCTTGTCCCCCATCATTGATCCCTAACAGGTGCATTTCCGAAGGGGGTGATATGGGGCTAAAAGAGATGTCCCAGGGGTCAAACGGGGCCAGAGGAGGTCCTAACAGGGCAAGGCCCGCGAACAGCAGGGTAAGGCTTAGGCCGATCAGAAACCATGGGTCCTGTCTGAGATCTCTGCTCAACTTAACGTGCATTTCCAATCCTTGGATCAATGATCCGGTATACGCCTTCCATCCCCAAGATAACGCACAGGACAATGAGTGAAGAGAATAGGACCACGGCCTGTATTACCGGCAGGTCGCGGGTCTGGATCGCGTTGAACAGGAGTGTCCCCAATCCGGGGTAGGAATTGATCCTCTCCACCACTAAGGCACCGGTTATCATGAAGGCAAGACGCAATCCGAACCGAGTCACAATGGGCTGCAGTGCATTTCTGGCGGCATGGGCATATCTGATACGCCGGGGAAAAATCCCTTTTGCGCGGGCCGTGTCTATGTAGTGGGCCTTGATGACCATCATCATGCTGTTTCGGGTCAAGAGGAAATTTCCGGGAAAATATGCAAGGACAAGGGTCGTCAGGGGAAGGGCCAGGTGATGTGCCATATCTATCAATCGTTGAAAAAAGCCGCCCTCTGCATAAGCAGTCTCTGCCCCTGCCGCGGGGAACCATTGCAGGTTGTATGCGAATACGACTAACAAAATAACGCCGGTACAAATCTCAGGGATACCCTCTAACACCGTCATCCCGCCGACCAGACCCTTCTCAGTGCGGCTCCCGTGCCTCCATGCCGCCTCCACACCGGTTACAAAACCGATGAACATGGAGATTAGATTGGCAGAGCCGAGTAAGAGTATCGTCCATGGTAGAGCGCCGAAAAAAAGATCTGATACCGGTGTCAAAAAGGCATAGGAGTATCCCCAGTCGAGTGTGGCCAATTTGAGCAGGTAATCCCCGAATCCCTTGTCCTGTGTATAATAGGCACGAAGACCGGCCTCCTGCTCGGCTGTCAGCGTTACGTTGGCGCTGGCATATGTGGCCGTAACAAAGTCACCCGGGAGGAGTCTTGGAAGGAGATAGCTGAGATAGATCATTGCAAGGGCGGCCAGGGAGAATGTAATGACCTGCCAGAATCGCCCCGCAGCCTGATTTGTGCCTGTTGCCATTTTACTCGACCAATGTCATCCTGTTCTGTGAGATAGGGATACCAAAGGCAACTCCGCCCTTGGTATAGTACCATTTTATCCCCTTCCCTGGATTATAGGCCGACATGGAGGCCGGGTAGTAGAGGGATATTGCCGGAAGTTCATCAGCATAGATCTCCTGGATCTTCCATACCAATCTCTTTCTCTTTTCCGGGTCCATCTCAGCCACCTGCGCATTGAGCAGATCAAGCAACTCCCTGTTGGCGCCGTAGCGCACCGAATTGACCGAACCTTTAGCCTTTGGGCTGATCATCCTGTTGAGGATCTTGGCGTCACCGAGAAGTCCGCCATGTCCCGAGATTGCCAGATCAAAATCCCAGTTTCTGACCCGGGCGTCTGTTGATGCCTGTTCCATATTGATGAGCTTGACCCGAATGCCGGCCTCCTCTAATTCTCTTTTGATCACTTCGCCGTCCCTGTCTGTCACGGACTCCCCTGCCACGGTAATGTTCGAGGCTAAGAGTTCGACTTCCAAAGGCCGGTCACCCTTTTCATAGAAACCCCCTTCCCCTTTCTTGTATCCTAAAGATTCAAGAATCTCTCTCGCCTTAGCCGGATCAGGTTCATAGACAGGGGTGCCGGGATTGTAGAATTCATGATCCGGTGACAGGAGTCCAAAGGAAGCAGGTGACCCGAAGCCGCGATGGGCCTTTGCGATAATCTCCTGCTGATTGACTGCATGGGCAAGGGCCTTTCTGAACCGTTTGTCATTGAAGGGAGGCTTTTCATGGTTGATCATCAGCTTTTTGTTCCATCCCCTCTGGTTTTTTATGACGACCATCCCTTTCTTCTGGAGAATCTCAGCCATATCGGGTCTGATGTTTACGAGATCGGCCTTGCCGCCCAGCAGGCTTATGAGGGGCTTTCCGGTCTTGATGTAGATGAGACGATCTACTTTCGGCTGGCCGAGATAGTACTCCCTGTTGGCCTCGTAAAGATAGGTCCCTTTGGCCTTATTAAAGTCTATAAACTTGAAAGGACCTGTCCCTATAAATGCCGCGGGATCGTTGTATCTTTTGGGATCATCCACCTTCTCCCAGATATGTTTGGGCATAACAGGCATGGTCCCTCCCACATAGGCCAAAAATGACGCATCGGGCTTTTTCAGCCTGATGGTCACCCTGTTGGGTCCGTTGGCCTCGGCCCCGGCCACAGACCCTAAAGGTACCCAGGGATAGGGGTGTTTTTTAAAATAGTTGACAGTAAAGGCCACATCCTCGGCGCTGAACGGTTTTCCATCATGCCATTTGACACCTTCCTGAAGCTCAAAAATAAAGCTCAGAGCGTCGGGATCATATCGCCATGACTTGGCCAGGGCCGGGATATTACCGTTTTTATCCTTCCAGACTAAGGTATCAAAGACCCAGCTCATCCGGACATATCCAGGTCCCCTCGGATAGTGCCGATAGGGATTGGGATATCCCCAGTCACCCTTCCCATCACCGATCCGGATCTCTTTGACCCTCTCCTGGGCCAGAAGAACGGGCCTGTCCCCGATTACGGAGATCAGTATAAATAAGAGGATAAATATCAATTTGATATTGAATATAAATACATTTCTCTTCATGGTTTCCTCCGCGACGTATAAAGCCGTGGGTTCAAAGGTTACATTCATATCGTATGGGATTGTTTTGAAAGATGAACGTCGAGGTAAGCGAAGACTCCGACATCTAACATCGAATAAAAAACAAATATCCAATACCCAGCGCCCAGTTTCAAGTTTCGAGTTTCAAGTTTGGAGTTTACTGCTCACAGGTCAGCCAAACAATCTCCACAGACCTTTCGCCCATTCGTTTCCGTCAGCCTTGATGCCATGGTCGGTTCTCTTTGTTTGTTTGATTTGTTTGATTTGATAAGAACTTCCTTTTTTGTGTGGGGAGTGTAAGGAAATTGGCCTTGTGCGTCAAATTAAATCCGACCTCATGATGTTGTGGTAGCGACTCGCTGGCTGAAATTGAGGGCTGTGGCCAGGCCTGCCCTGGCGCGA
>JADHXI010000190.1 GCA_016783065.1 Desulfobacteraceae bacterium
CAGTTGTCTGCATTCCGCACAGCACCATATCCGGAAACGGGTCGATCTTTCCGATTGCCCTTGCAAGTACGTGGGACGTAGCCAAGGTGTCTGCGCCGGCAAAGGCAGGATCCGACAATAATATCGCGCGATCAGCACCCACTGCCAGGGCCTCTCTGAGAGCAACTTCGCTTTGGAGGGGACCCATTGTTATTATGGTGACTTGTCCTCCTGTCTTCTGGCATAATTCCAGGGCGGCTTCCATCGCCACATAGTCCAGAGGGTTGATGACGCTTTCCACGCCCTCACGAATAATGGTCATCCTTTCCCGATCCATTCGCACGGTGGGCACGTCAGGGACCTGTTTTATGCAAACGACAATTTCCATCCCCGGTCCTGTCCTTTCTCGCCCTCGTAAAGATCCGAGCCCAGAGGGCCCGGCTTTGGTTTACCTCAGAGGGGATAAGTTTACCGGAACTTCATTGGCTCATGGAGTGTTGGAGTACTGGAGTGTTGGAGTGTTGAAAAAAACCTTGAACACAGATGATGGATCACACAAAACAGTTCTTGTTTCGGAAAAATGACCGCCTTCTACGATGTTTCAATACTCCAATACTCCACAACTCCAATACTCCGTGTCAAACCATACAAAGGCAGAGCCGTTTTGCTCTGACCTGGCCCGGAGGACCAGGTTTTCCATATCGAAAATAAACAGCCTTCCCGCAATTATCCACTCAGTAACCCCCGTGCAATGACCATGCGCTGAACCTCTGACGTGCCCTCGTATATCTCACAGACCTTGGCATCCCTGTAGAAACGTTCTATAGGGTATGCCTTGGTGTATCCGTATCCCCCGTGGATCTGGACACCGATCCTTGTGGCGTCTACGGCTATTTCACTGGCATAGACCTTTGCCATGGCCGATTCTTTGGTGTAGTTAATTCCCCTTTCCTTTAGGTCACAGGCTCGATAAATAAGAAGACGGCCCGCTTCTATCCGTGTCCCTACCTCGGCCAACCAATCCTGGATTGCTCCAAAACCGGCTATGGCCTTGCCGAATTGGCGACGCTCTTTGGCGTATTTTATGGAGGCCTCCAAGGAGGCCTGTGCAATCCCCACGGCCTGGGCCGCAATACCTAACCTGCCCCCGCAAAGGGTGGAAAGGGCTATCTTGAGGCCGCCCCCCTCATCTCCCAGCCGATTTTCCAAAGGGACACGGCAGTCACGAAAAGAAATGGGACAGACCGGATTTCCCCGCATACCCATGAGATCCTCAATGGGGCCCTTCTCAAGCCCTTCCCGCTCCGATTCAACGATAAAGACACTGAATCCCGTGTCTTTTTCTACGTCCTTGGTCTTTGCGAAGATCAAATTGATGCCGGAAATCCCCCCATTTGTGACAAAAATCTTATTACCATTTAGAATATATTCTTTCCCCTCACGGAGGGCGTTGGTCTCAAGGGAGGACGCGTCCGACCCGGCATTGGGCTCGGTAAGACAGAAGGTGCCAATCTTCTCCCCCCGCGCCAGGGGCGTCAAGAAACGCCGGCGTTGTTCCTCATTCCCAAAGAAATAGACGGGAGAAGCTGCGACGCTGTTGTGTACGGAAACACACAACCCCACCGCCGCGTTTGCCTTTGATATTTCCTCAATTGCGATAGCCGCACTTATGCTGTCGAGCCCGGCCCCCCCATAAACGGCAGGAATCTCCAGACCGAAATATTGAAGCATGGCCATTTCCTCGGCAATATCCCGGGGAAAGTGTCCGGTCCTGTCCATTTCAACGGCGGCAGGGACAAGTCTGCGTTCGGCAAACTTCCTGACACTCCGGCGGATCACCGCCTGTTTCATGGTGTGTTCTAACCGCATCCTGGTTCCCTGCCGGCTGCCTTTGCCACGATCACCTGACGGTTTGGGGCGTGAGGCATTTTCTGTAAGATTTGAAGGGAGAAAACGAGCTAGTTAAAAAGATGTACAAGGTGCGAGACCTTTGAAAAACGCCCCCTTTTGGCCGATCTCGGCGCCTGCCCCGTAGCTCCGGAAGATGGTACTGGGGTCAGGCTCGAATTTCAATCCTCGAAATATTCAATATATTCCTGTGGTTGAAATTCTCGCCTTCCCCTCCGGGGCGTAGGCCCTACGGGTCGGAGGCTTGATCTTGACCAAAATTGAACATTTTTCAAAGGTCTCGGTGCTTTATATAAAGTACCAATTTAACTTCAAGCCCTAACAGTTCTTAATAATAAGATGATTTTCGCTTTTTCTGTTGTTTTCCCATGATGAGGCCAAAGATCAAGCCAACAAACAGGACCAGAGCACCGGTGAAAAACCATTCGTTCCTGTGGGAGGAACTCAGGCTTTCGTTTTCCTTGGTCAGTATCTTTGCGGTCTCTTCTGCCTCTTTTAATGCCTTGTACGTCGTTTCATACTTCTTTTTTAGGTCCAGGAAATGGGCAGACTCCGCTCTCAGTGTATCGTATTCTTTTTCCAACTTCTCGAGGGACCCGGAGCTCTCTTTCATTTTGAGGGCAAGCCCCTTTTCTTTACCGGAGACTTCTTTCCAATTTTTTTCAAGACGAGAGAGTTTTGCCTTTAGGAGGGAATTCTCCTTTTTCAGAGACAATGCCTGAATCTTCCATGGCATACGTGTGGTTAGAAAACGGTCTAAAACCCATCCCTCCAGGTCCTTATTTCCGGGCCCCTTAAGACGAACGTGGCTCCAACCGGACCCGGATTCCAGGACTTCCACACGCTGATCCGGACGGAGCATTGTGACGATCTTCTGTGTTGTGTTTGGCCCGCCACGGAGGGTAATCTTGGATGTATTTGTCACATAGGCCTCTTCGGCCCACCCGGTCTGACCTAGCAGTAACAGACCGAGACCCATAAAGCCAATCATCATCTTCTTCATATTGCTTTCCCCTACAACCACCGGGGGCTCTCTCCCCCGTTTTCAAAGGATAGACCCTCTTTATCTATTTACCTTTTTCCTTTCTCACTACCCGGATATCGGTCATTTTCGTGGTGGGATATTGACCCATCTCATCCTTTTCAAGGTATTTGACCATGTCCCAAACGATGTTCAGGGCCATAGAGACACCCACAAGGGCCTCCATCTCCACACCGGTACGTGCCTGGGCCTTTACACGGCATTCGGCCTCAATGGAATCCTCATGGACGCGAAAAGAGACCTCTACCGTGTCCAGGGGTATCTGATGACAATGGGGGATCAGGAGGTGGGTCTGCTTTGCCGCATTCATCGCACCGATCTCCGCAGCAAAGAGCGGATCGCCCTTTTTTATCTCCTGTTCCCTGATCTTTCGGACAGTATGGGCAGAAAGAAGGATTGTCCCTTTGGCCACTGCCTCACGTCTGATCACGGGCTTTTCAGTTACATCTACCATCCCCATAAGATATCCCTCTCATTAGAACTGCTCCTTTTTTTGGGTTGCCTCTGTCTTTATCCGATTGACCGTATCCACCAGTGCAGGAAACACATGCTCACGCGTATCCCCGCCCACCACCACAGCCATTATGTCGTCTCCCACATTCAAATATCCTTCGGCAGTATCAATTAGCACTTCAACGATACCTTCGATTTTCTTGATTTCAGAGATTATTTTCTTGAGAACATTCTGATCGATTTCTACTTCGATTCCCTTTACCTTTTCTCCGCTGAGAGAGGTCTCCCGTACAACTCCCAAATGGCTCGCTATCATCCCCATTCTTGGATAGTCGGGATGCTCTTTAAGGGTTTTGATCATCTTGTTTACGTCCATATCACGTCTCCTAAAGATTAGATTTTCCTTTGTCTATTCCGTATCCTCCCGATTGTTATCCAGGCTGAATAGCCTTCTCGCCATGTCCAAATAGGCATCAAGGGTTGGTCTCCCTGCCTTTCCTTTCAGGAAAAGAATGGGATCATTAATGACTTTTTCAACAATGGACCGGGCAAGGGTCTGTATAACCTCTTTCTGGTCAGGCGTAAGAGCACCCAGAGCGGAAGTGCTTCTCTTAAGCTCGGCCTGGACAATTGATTCTGCCTTATCCCTCAACGAGACAATCGTTGGCACCACTGAGAGTGTTTTGAGCCAGTTTTCAAACTTGATGACCTCTTCCAGAACGATACTTTCCGCCCGAATGGCCTCCTGCTGCCGTTGAGCCATATTTAACTCGATGACTCCCTTAAGGTCGTCAATATCATAAAGATATACGTTATTCAAAGCATTGATTTCGGGCTGGACATCCCTTGGCACGGCAATGTCAATAAAAAAGAGCGCTCGGTTACGCCTCTTTCTGAGGGATGCCTTGACCTGATCAAACGTAATTACATAATCCGGAGATGCGGTGGAAGTAATCACGATATCCGCTTCCGTGAGTTGAGACCCGATTTCGTCAAAGGAAACCGGGAGTCCATGAAAGAGCTCGGCCACCTGAACAGCCCTGTCAAAGGTTCGGTTGGCCACGGCGATTGAGGTTACGCCCTGCCCCATCAGGTGTCTGGCCGCAAGCTCGGCCATCTCCCCTGCACCGATGAGTAACACCTTTTTCCCGTCCAGTTCGTGAAATATCTTCTTTGCCAATTCAACGGCCGCGTAACTGATGGAGACAGCAGCTCCGCCGATCCCCGTCTCCGTCCTGACCCTTTTGGCCACGTGGAAGGCCCGGTGCATCAGCCGGTTCAGGATGACCCCTGAGGTCTTCTCCCTGGCGGCCAGAGCATAGGCATCCTTGATCTGCCCCAATATCTGAGGTTCACCTACGACCATGGAATCCAGGCTGGCGGCAACACTGAAAATATGCTTCACCGCATCCATCCCCTCAAAGGAATAGAGGGCCGGCAAAAAGCTCTCTTCCGGGACCCCCCCAAGTGCGGACATAAAGGAGACCATTCGCCTCCTCGCCTCCTTTACAGTTTCGGTGGTAAAGAGGGCCTCGACACGGTTGCATGTGGAAAGGAAAAGCCCCTCCTTTATGGATTCATTGTCCCTCATAAAAGAGAGCGCCTTTGTGACACTTCCAGGTTCTGTTGCCAGACACTCCCTTAGTTCCACCGGGGCCGTCTCATGATTCATGCCGATGTTTATGATCTCTGTCATGGCGGTGACCGGGTCCCCATTTCGCTAAAACTGTGGTACCCCCCCAACCAGAAACTGGCGCCCACAAAGGTAAAGATCAAAATACAGAAGCAGATAATGGACATGATGGCAGCCCTGCGCCCCTGCCACCCAGCGGCAACTCTTTGATGCAGGAGGGCTGCGTAGAATAGCCATGAGATCAGGGACCATACCTCTTTGGGGTCCCACTGCCAATAGGTGCCAAGCGCGGATTGGGCATAGATGGAACCCGTGATCATCCCGACGGTCAGAAAAGGAAAACCGTATACGATTGAATAGTGATTTATTCCATCCAGGGTGGCCAGGGACGGGAGCCTGTTATAAAATGAGCCCAGCCGCTTGCGTTTGATATGACGTTCCTGAATCAGATACATAATGGCAGACAAGAAGGCGATGGCAAACAAACCATTTCCCATAAATATGGTTCCGACGTGGATGGTGAGCCACAGACTCTTGAAGATCGGTTTTACAGGTCCCTCCATCCATGGCATGGCATAGGAGACGATCATCAGGAATGCCGAAAAAGGGGCCACAAATGATCCCAGGACCATGAGTTTAAACCGCAGCTGCAATACGAAATATGCACAGAGAATACACCATGCAAAGAATGAAAGGGCCGATTTGAAGTCAAGGACGGGGGCCGTCCCCAGGGAATAGTACCGGTGACACAAGAAAATTGTGTGGAATATCAACCCTGCCAGGAGAATCCTATTGGACCACTTAAACACCTGGGTCTGTTGTTTTATGATATAGATGATGAATCCGCCTGTTGCGAGCAGTTCAAAAAAAAGTGCCAAATTAAACCATAAAAAAGACATGATAATTTAACGTCTCCAAAATTCTACAACTTAGTAAATTTGCAGATACTTACTGAGGTTTGGCAGTCTTGCCTCACACATGGAATGGTGGCCTCCGGCTCGTAAAGCCTCCGGCTCGGAGAGAATAATGGAATGATGTAAATTCGTTTTCTACCGAATGGATTAGATCGGAATTTCTCATTTCTCTCATGCTTTGTAAACTTGATTTTCCCAATAAACCATTCCGTCAATCCCACAAAACCCATTATTTTTACCCAGTGAAACCTCTTCTTGTTTAACCGGGGCCAGTGCTCTCTCCGAGCCGTAGGCTTTACGGGCCGGAGGCCAATTGGGGCGAAGCCCCTAAGTTCAACCTTTATCGAAGATTATTAAGGATATTCTTTATATCAATACTGTTCGGAAGGATCTTTGACAGGGTTGAGCTTACCTGCTCCCAATCATCTCTTGAAATGGCCTTGAGGATATCCGACCGCACGATCCTGTGAAAGATTTGACTGTTTTCCTCCTGAGAAAGCCCTTTTCCTACGATCTCCTTACGCAAGCGGCCCATCAAACTCAGGAAGGTTTCATATTCCTCTCCAAATTGTCCCTCCAGCCCTTCCCTTATCCCTTTTGCCAGGGCAGGGCTCCTTCCGGAGGTTGAAACGGCGATCAGCAACTCTCCCCTTTTTAAAATGGAGGGGACGATGAAATCGCAATCCGAGGGCTGGTCAACAGCATTGACCAGGACCCCTTTTTTTCGAGCCGCCTCTGCGATGTTGTGGTTTAAATGACTGTCATCGGTGGCCGCTATCACCAGGCCTGCATGGTCAAGGTGTCGGCCGTTGAATTCGTCATCCACCCGCCGGATTGTTCCGTTGTCG
>JADHXI010000031.1 GCA_016783065.1 Desulfobacteraceae bacterium
CGCTTGTCCGGTTCTGTGAGGGACCGGGGCGCAACCGAAGGTATGGCTGAGATACTGTGGCACCGCCGGGAAACCAGGCGGCAAACGGAGAAAACAAACTTCAGCCTGTAGCCATGGAAGTCCTCGGTCTACTCGACTAGTCTTTTCCGGGGAGTGCTACGAAATATCAAGAAATGTTGACTATATTGTTTTATTTCTCAACGTCAAAATTGTCGACTCTAAGGAGCTTCCTGAGACCAGTTTTTCTCTTGACATAAGATATTTTTTGTCGTTACCTAGGCCATAAATAGGTATTCCCACCATTCATTCAACCTCTGTTCAGGAGGTTATCCCTTGAGAAAACACCTCAAAATGTGTATGCCTAGCTCCTAATAGGGCATAGTTTGACCTGTTGGGAGCTCAAATTGTCTTCTAGATAAAGCCAAACCCATCGTGAGATGCTGACGGAATCGCTCGGAATACGCAACGGAAAGCCACGGGTCTTAATATTTCCCCTTGACCCTCATTTAAGGGATGATTGGCCTCCGGCTCGTAGAGCGACTGCCATCGTATGCCGGATAGCTGTAACGATTAGGTGCGGGTTCATGAGTAGCGAGAGACTCGCCGAACAAACAAAAAAAGTTCGCAAAGGGCTTAGTGGGGAATTATATCCAAAAAATCACGTGTTTTTATCTCTTTGAATTTACTGAAATTTATTGCTATTCACTTTTTTCTTGACAGGAACAATATAGGATGTCCCCCTTTTAAGAGACTCCAGACTTTTCATGCTGCCAATACCAGGCGAATGAAGTTCTTGACTCAGTATGAAGTTTACATTATTATCAATAATATCATTTATATTTTTTTTAAATATTTTGTATAAAGTATTGTTGACATCTTTCGGGATAGGTGGTAACGCTGAATATATCTCAGTATCAAGTTTACTAATACACTCGTCTCAAGCAGATTGGCTCGAAAGATTGGCCTAAAACGAAGTTTTGACACTCTCGACAAAAAAAGAGGGTGTAAATTCAGGTAGGTAGAAAATGAAAAAACCAAATTGAGGTAAATATGAACAACATTGATAAGATATTGGAGGAAATCGAATATGAATATATGACCGGTCAGATTCGACCGAAACAGAAATTGGTCGAGACCGAGTTAATGGAGCGATTTTCTTTGGGGCGAGGAGCGGTTAGAGACATCCTGAAGATCCTGAAGGAGCGTGGCTTGGTTGTGCATCATTCCAACAAAGGCGCCTTTGTGATAGACTTCACTGCAAGACAAGTCCGCGACATCTACTTTTTGCGTTCCACCCTCGATGTTACCGCTAGCAGGCTGGCCTTAGAACGTTTGTCAGAAGCTGACATCAATGAGATGGCATATCTACAATCACAACTTAAGGCCACAAAGCAGACCGATAAACACCTTGTAAAAATGCACGAGGCTTTTCACAATATAATTATAAAAGCTGGTGGGAACGAATTTCTTGAACGAGAAATCAAATGTCTTATCCTGCTTACCGCGCCTATTCGCTATTTCACATATGCTCGCACTGATCGCCGATTGGTTGTACTCCAACAACATGATGGGATGATCGAAGCCGTCAGGAAAAGGGATCGGGATAGTTTCATCGCTTTGTGTCTGGATCATTTGTACCTTTCAATGAAGGAGTACCTGTCCATTTTCCATCCGACTGAAGCTGAAGCCCTGATAGTGGAATATAGACAAATGATCCACGTCATTGGGCAAGGTTATCGCTGTCACTTTGAATAAACTAAAGCCCCGCCAAGCAGCAAACCCGTCAAAGTGCCTCAGGTCCCCATAATTCAAAGAGAAATAAGAAGGATTTTTCACTTGACATAACGTAAACCATATTGTTAAAGATGATATTTACAATTGTGTATTCCCTATTTGCCTAATAATAGCTGAACGAAAAAGCTGGGGACCATAAAAAACTGTTTAAGGATCTACTTTTGATGAACTCGTAAAAAGTCAGAAAGCACCCGTTATTGTCATTCCCGTGAAAACGGGAATCCAGGAAAATCAACTGCTTATGGACTCCCGCTTTCGCGGGAGTGACGGCCTTGGACACTTTTTACGAGACCATCACTTTTAATGCGCAGGAATTTTCATTTTATTTGCGCCCTCATGATTTCCATCAAAACCCAGATGGGTTAGAAGTCAGGGGAGAGTGATAATAAATTCAACTATTGCGGACTGATGGAGGTGAAAAAATGAAGATGACATTTCCTAAGAATCCACAGGAGGTCCAGTATTTTTATTCCCCTATCTCTGTCCTCTTCGGGATTGGAGCAATTTCTCAACTTGGCGTGGAGGCGAAACGGCTCGGAGCGACAAAAGCACTTATTGTCACGGATAAAGGGGTGGTTGAAAGTGGACTGGCCCAGGATGCGATTGAAGCGTTAGAAGCAGAAGGGATCAGGTTTATGGTTTTCGACGAAGTCGAGCCTGAACCTCCTATTCGTGTTGTGGATGAATGCACCAAGAGATTAAAGAGTGATCAATTCGATATCGTTGTGGGTTTGGGTGGTGGAAGCGTGATCGATACAGCCAAGGCTGCCTCGGTTCTAATCACCAACGATCGCCCTATCAGCGCGTACTTTGGGATTGACCTAATCGAGAAAAGGGGGCTACCTAAAATCTTTATCCCAACAACGGCGGGCACTGGAAGCGAGGTCTCAAGGGTCTCTATTGTGACCGATGAAAAAGAGATGGTGAAGAAGGCTCTCTTTAGCAATTTTCTCCTTGCCGATGTTGCTATTGTAGATCCACTTCTCACTCTTTCAATGCCACTTACTCTGACTGCGGATTCAGGCATCGATGCCTTGGTACATGCTATTGAGGCTTATGTTTCTAAAAAAGCCACAAGATTTTCTGATCTCCTTGCCCTTGAGGCTATCCACCTTATTGGGAGAAGCATTTCAAAGGCTTACGCAAAGGGACAGGACGTAGAGGCCAGGTCTAACATGGCCTTTGCTTCCCTTATAGCTGGCATGGCCTTTTCGAGTGGCGGACTAGGGGCTGTTCATGCCCTAGCCTATCCCCTTGGGACAGAGTTTCATCTTCCTCATGGCCGCTCAAACGCGATCATGCTTCCTCACGTGATGGAGTTTAATCTCATAGGAAATGCGGAAAAATTTTCCGATATAGCCAAGGCATTAGGAGAGAAGACAGAACATCTCTCCATAAGGGAGTCCGCTATAAGGGCTGCAGAAATAGTCAAACAAATTCTCAATGAAGTTAGTGTACCATTTAAGCTGAAAGAATACGATATCAAACAGGAGGCCATTCCTACCCTGGTCGAGGGTGCTATGAAACAGACACGCCTTTTTGCCGTCAATCCAAGAGACTTAAGAGAGGAGGACCTTCAAGAGATCTATCAGAGGGCATGGTAATTAAAGTTCTTTCGGTTTTTGCGTCCTTTTTTATATCATATTGATATTTCATCATTTTTTATTCCAGCCAATTGATGAGTGCGGGATGGCTCCAAAACCACGGTTTGCTGGCTGGAGCTTGCAGAGTCCTCTTTTAATAGTACACAGCCGATAAAGATAAGGAGAATTGAAAGAGTGGAAAAGGTCTCAGGCGAAACCATTCCTAAACTCCTTCTAAAGATAGCCCGTGAGCAAGGTGAAAAGGTTGCCATCCGAGAGAAAAAGCGCGGCATTTGGCAGTCCTATAGTTGGTCGGAATATTTAGAGAACGTCAGAAAATTCGCACTTGGCCTCGCGTCTCTGGGTCTGCAAAGAGGGGACAGGCTCAGCGTCATCGGGGATAATAGCCCACAGGGATATTGGGCCCAGGTGGCTACCCTCTGTGTTGGAGGGGTATCTGTTCCACTGTATCAAGACGCCATCGAAAAGGAACTGGAATACGTCATCGAGCACTCTGGTGCACAGTTCATCTTCGCAGAGGATCAGGAACAGGTGGACAAAATCTTGGCTCTGAAAGAGAAAGTTCCCACCATTGAGACGATCATCTACGTCGATCCCACCGGCTTGAGATATTACAATCAGCCATATATCAAAAGCTTTTTCCGCATTCAGGAACTGGGCCTGGAATTCGAGAAAAACCATCCTGGCTATTTTGAAAAGGAGGCGGAAAAGGGACGGCCCGAGGATGTTGCGTTGATCAGCTATACATCGGGCACAACAGCCAAGCCAAAGGGAGTGGTCCTGACCCACGAGAACCTCCTCATAAATGCAAAGCTTCTCTCCCAGGTCGAGGGCTATCGCGATTCTGATCGGTTTATGTCCTACCTCCCCATGGCCTGGATCGGGGATTTCTTCTATTCCGTTATCATGTCTTTCCAGGTAGGTTTCACGGTCAACTGTCCGGAAGCGGCATGGACGACCTGGAGCGATACGCGGCAAATAGGTCCGACAGTTGTACTTTCTCCCCCCCGAATCTGGGAAAGTATCCTGACCTCGATTCAGCTCAAGATGCAAGACGCTGTTTGGATCAAACGAAGGATGTATAAATTGTTTATAGATGTGGCCGCAAGGGTCTCCAATCTTCAGTTCGAGCATCAGGCCATCCCCATCTGGCTTCGTACCCTCCATGCTCTAGGTGAGGTCCTCGTCTACGGTCCCCTAAGGGATTACATGGGGATGGGGAAGATTCTTTACGCCTACTCGGTCGGTGCAGCTCTTGGCCCTGAGATCTACCAGTATTACAGGTCCATCGGCGTCAATCTTAAGCAGGTCTATGGCTTGACCGAGACAAGCGCCATTTGCACCTTTCAGCCGGATGATGAAGTAAAGCTAAACACTGTAGGTATTCCTGTTTCGGGTGTGGGAATCAAAATCAGCGAAGGGGGAGAGGTCCTAGTCAAAAGTCCAGGGAACTTTCATGGATATTACAAGAATCCACAGGCCACTGCTGAAACTCTCATAGACGAGTGGTTGCACACGGGAGATTCCGGCATCCTCGATAAAGATGGTCATCTAAAGATCATCGACCGCGTACAGGACGTGAGTACCCTTGCCAACGGAACTACCTTTGCGCCCCAGTATATCGAGAACAAGCTAAAGTTTAGCCCGTACATCAAAGAGTCGGTTGTCTTCGGTCAAGGCATGGATCACGTGACGTCCATGATCAACATAGAAATTGAAAGCGTTGGTAACTGGGCTGAGCGGAAGGGGCTAGGGTATACATCTTATGCTGACCTGTCTCAAAAACCCCAGGTGTACGACCTGATCTATGACGAGGTGAGAAAGGTCAATGTCAGTCTGTTCGCAGAGGAAGACCTTCGAGATGCCCAGATCAGAAGATACCTGATCCTTCATAAGGAACTCGATCCAGACGACGCTGAAATTACCCGAATGCGAAAGCTTAGACGCGGCTTCATCGCCCAGAAGTATTCGGATCTCATAGAAGGCTTGTATTCCGATGGAGACGGTGTGTATCTTGAGACGAAGGTCACATATGAGGGCGGCCGGACGAAAAATATCAAGGCTTTGTTGAAGATTTGCGATGTGGACAGCTATACCGTGGGCGATGATGAGAAGGCTGCATCACTGAAAGCTAAGGGAAATGAACATACACGGACTCAATGAGTATGAATGTGGATAGAGATCATATCTTGGTTGAGGTCGAGGATATTCACATCACCTTTGGGGGCCTGAAAGCCCTCAATGGGATCTGTATGAACATTAATAAGGGAGAGATCTTGGCCACCATCGGTCCTAATGGGGCGGGTAAGACCACCTTGATCAACGCGATCAATGGTGTATGCCATCCGAATCCTGGCCGAATTGTCTTCGAGGGAAAGGATCTGACGAACATGCGGCCTCATCATGTGGCTTCCCTTGGAATTGCCCGAACTTTTCAGAACGTGGCCCTGTTCAAAGGGATGTCTGTTCTTGATAACATCACAATGGGGAGACACTCTAAGATAAAATCGGGCTTCTTTTCTCAGGGACTTTACTGGGGCCTCGGCCAGAAGATGGAGATAGAACATCGCGAGGCGGTTGAGATAGTGATCGAGTGGCTGGAGATCCAGAATATTCGAGAAACCCCGACGGGCGCGCTCCCTTATGGCCTCCAGAAAAAGGTGGAGCTTGGCCGGGCTCTCGCTGCGGAACCGAAACTTCTTCTTCTTGATGAGCCCATGGCCGGAATGAGCCTGGAGGAGAAGGAGGACATCGCCCGTTTTATCTTGGATGCTAGGGAAGAATTCGGAACAACAATATGCTTGATCGAACATGATATGGGAGTCGTCATGGATGTTTCGAATAGGATAGTGGTTCTCGAATTTGGTGAAAAAATTGCAGAAGGCACCCCGGAAGAAATCCGAAATAACCAAAGGGTTATCAATGCCTATCTTGGGACCGATGGGCATTGATACGCATTGAATAAGACATAAACCGCAATTTATTGAACACGGAATTTTTGAGGTTGATCCTTGAAAGAGTCGGTTGATCGTTTTCTGTTGTCAGTTTGTGATAATGCTCTTGCCTTTGGAGTTAACCCTTCGAATAATCCGTCTAAGCATTCCTAAGATAAGGAGACTTTGCGGTGACGGAGATCGAAAAACATTAGGAGTGGATTCGATGCTTTTTTTCCTTGAGGTTATTCTCAGTGGCCTGCTGGCGGGTGTCATGTACTCCCTTGTAGCCATCGGATTTGTTTTGATTTTAAAAGCCTCCGGTGTATTTAATTTCGCCCAGGGAGCCATGGTCCTCTTTGCCGCCCTGACCTTTGTGTGTTTGTTGGAGAAGGCGATTCCATTCTGGGCTGCCTTTTTTATCACCTTGGCAGTGATGATTGTGCTGGCAGTGGCCATCGAACGAATCGTGCTCCGCCCTCTGGTGGCCAAGCCGCCCATCATCCTCTTTATGGCTACCATTGGGCTCGCATTCTTCCTGGAGGGGCTGGGCCAGGGGATATGGGGAGCTGACGTCCATGGACTGAACATTGGTATTCCCGATGATCCTTTTGAGTGGCTAATGAATAAAGGAATATTGATAAGTCAATTCGATCTGGTTGCAGCATTTATAGCGGCCATTTTGGTCACAGTTCTAGTACTCTTTTTCCATAAGACTGCAACAGGAACGGCTCTCATGGCAGTTTCAGACGACCCTGAAGCAGCCCAATCGGTTGGCATTTCTCTTCGGTGGATCTGGGTCATTACATGGTCAATTTCTGGCTTTGTCGCACTTGTGGCCGGGATCATGTGGGGGACCCGCCTCGGAGTCCAATACAGCCTGTCCCTGATCGTTCTCAAGGCTTTGCCGGTGCTGATCTTGGGTGGATTCGAGAGCATTGCGGGTGCAATCATTGCGGGCCTTATCATTGGTGCCAGTGAAAAGCTCGCCGATGTTTATATTGGCCCATATGTGGGGGGAGGCCTAGAGAATTTTTTCCCCTATTTCCTGGCAATGGTCTTTCTTTGCTTTCGTCCATACGGTCTCTTTGGCCGGGAGGCCATCGAGAGGGTCTAATTTTCTGGAAATTCTAAGGGAGAGGTTCATTTCATGTTATACCGAGAATGCGGAGTTTTTAAATCTACCTATGCTGAAGATATGGCTATCTTCCCCCTTCCATTGGACAAATGGGGAATGGGGATCTTATTGATTGTAGCCTTTCTGGTCATACCTATGACTGCCGACCGCTATCTGCTAACGAGCATAATGATCCCCTTCCTGATCTATTCTCTCTCCACATTGGGTCTCAATATTCTGACGGGCTACAGTGGACAACTCTCTTTAGGCCATGCCGCTTTTATGGCCGTAGGCGCTTATACAGCGTTCAACCTCTCCGCCAGGCTAGACCTTCCAATCCTTCTGTGTTTCTTAGGTGGCGGGCTAATGTCAGCAGCGATAGGCAGCCTCTTTGGGATACCTTCCGTGCGGATCAAGGGTTTTTACCTTATCGTCGCGACCCTTGCGGCACAGTTCACCATCGAGTGGGTGATCACTCACTGGGCCTGGGTAAGCGGAGAGAACGTACTGGGTGCCATCGACACGCCTCCGATGGAAATCCTCGGCCGGTCTATCGATACACCGGTTGAAAAATATCTGTTGACCCTTGTGGTGGTAATTGTGCTCACCATCTTTGCAAAAAACCTGGTAAGAGGCAAGATCGGACGAGCCTGGATGTCTATCCGCGACAAGGCCGTGGCTTCGGAGATTATAGGCGTTTCCCAGTTTCGGTATAAATTGCTGGCATTTTCCGTAAGTTCCTTTTATGCGGGGGTTGCTGGGGCATTGATCGCCTTTTGCCATCTCGGATGCGTTCAGGTCACCGAGTTCGAGCTCCTGTTGTCCTTCTGGATCCTGGGGATGGTGATTATAGGGGGGATGGGAAGCATCCTCGGCTCTTTCTTAGGCGCTGGCTTCATGGTTTTACTCCCTATCTATATTAACCGGGTAGTGAGAATGATGGCGGGTGTCGTTCCATCTGACATTTTGACTAACCTTGAGCTGATGATATTCGGTGGGCTGATCATCTTTTTTCTTATCGTCGAGCCTTATGGGCTGGCCAGGCTATGGCTGATTATCAAGGGTAAGCTACGGCTGTGGCCTATTCCCTATTAACCTGGTGAGAAGTTGAGCTGTTAATTGGTTATTTGTTGAGTCCCTGAATAATTAAACCACCCAACCATCTTTTGAGGCTAAGGGTTTTATTAATCATTATCCATTAACCTAAAAAAGAGGAGGAAATGAAATGGGACGTAAATTAATTTTTGGCCTTTTTGCTATGGTTTTGGTAGCCAGTATGGTCGTGGTATCGGGTCAAGCACTGGCCGCAGAGAAAAAGAAAGAGCCCCCCAAACAATATATACCTCTGTTCGCTTACAGGACGGGTCCCTTCCAGGCGGGAGGCTCCGGACAGGCTGGGGGTAATGAAGACTGGTATACTCTGGTCAACATTAAAGGTGGACTCAATGGAGTTATGATCGAGTTTGAGGAGTGTGAGACAGGATACAACACGGCTCGAGGGGTTGAATGTTACGAACGGGTGAAATCAAAGAATCCTGTACATATCCAACCGTGGAGTACAGCGGTTGCCTATGCGTTGATCGAGCGGGCAACAAAAGACAAAATACCTCTGTCCACCATTGGCTACGGTCGGGCCGATGCATCAGACGGAACGGTTTTCAAATACGTCTTTCCGCTTGTCACCAACTACTGGTCACTGTCTACGGCTAAGATTCGCTATATCGCCCAGGTAGAGGGAGGATTAGAGAAGCTCAAGGGCCTCAAAATCGCGAACCTTCATTTGGATCACCCTTATGGAAGGGAGACGAGGTTTATCCTTGAGATCATGGCTAAGAAATTTGGCTTTGAGGTCAAGCATTTCCCCGTCCCCTGGCCCGGGATCGATCAGAAATCCATATTTCTCAATATTCGTCGATTCAAGCCCGATTGGATCATCAATCGTAACTGGGGCGTATCTTGCACAGTGCCCATTAGAGAGGCAGCGAGGATCGGATTTCCGAGAGACCGTATGCTGGCTGTGTGGTGGTGCGGCTCTGAGGAGGACGTCATGCCTGCCGGTCCTGCTGCTAAGGGATACCTGGCCACCAGTTTCCACGGCGTTGGTAAAGACTTCCCCGTAATCCAGGAAATCCTTGAAAAAGTTCATCATACTGGGAAGGGAAACATCTCCTATGGTCGTGTGGGTTCGGCCCTTTATAACAAGGGGATCATCCAGGGTATCCTTACCACTGAAGCCATTCTCACAGCCCAAAAGAAGTTCGGGAATCGGCCAATCACCGGTGAGGAGATGCAGTATGGCCTGGAGAACCTGAACATTACCAAAGAGCGGATCAAGGAGCTGGGGGCTGAGGGCCTTATGCCGCCCGTTAAGACTTCATGTCGAAATCATGAGGGTTTCGACTTGATGCTAGTCCAGCAGTGGGATGGTAATAAGTGGGTTCAAGTCAGTGGCTGGATAGAGCCATTCAAGGACCTGGTAAGGGCTGAGATCGAGAAATCCGCAGGCAAGTATGCTAAAGAGAAAGGAATTACGCCAAGAAAGTGTGAATAGACGTATTGTCTGGGAAAAACCATTTTTTTTGGGAGTATTGATCGTGGTGGAAAAGCCTTTGCTCATTGTAAATAACATCGAGGTAACCTATGAACATGTGATCAAGGTGTTGAAAGCAGTGTCGCTGGTGGTCCCCGAGGGGGGGATGGTAGCCCTCCTCGGGGCCAACGGGGCTGGAAAGAGCACTACGCTCAAAGCCATCTCCAACCTGCTCAAAGCTGAGCGAGGCGAGGTCACAAAAGGAACAATTGAGTTCGATGGCATGCGGATCGATCTTATGGACCCAGCTAAGGTGGTGAAGCGAGGTGTCATCCAGATCATGGAGGACCGGCGCCTTTTCGAGCATCTAACTGTTGAAAGGGATCTCCTCACCGGCGCTTACACCCGCCGCCGCGAGAAAGCAGCCGTGAAGCAGGACCTGGAGATGGTCTACCACTATTTCCCGGGGCTTCGAGGGCGCAGAAATACCAAAACTGGATATATATCCGGGGGTGAAAAACAAATGGTAGCCATTGGCAGGGCTCTGATGGCTCGCCCCAAACTAATGCTCCTCGATGAGCCATCTGTGGGCCTGGCTCCCTTGCTGGTCCGGGAGATTTTCGATATCGTGGGCACGCTGAATAGAGAGCAGAAGGTGACCATACTCCTGGCAGAACAGAATGTGGCCATGGCCCTTCAGATTGCAGGATACGGATTCGTTATGGAGAATGGTCGCGTGGTCTTGGATGGAGATTCTCAAACCCTCAAGGACAACGAGGACATAAAGGAATTTTACTTAGGCCTGACAGATATCGGGAAGAAGAGCTACCGGGATGTGAAGCGTTACAAGAGGAGAAAACGCTGGGTCGCTTGATAAAAAATTTCCCTTCAAGCTTTCCTAATGGTGATTGACGACAATTATTTTTGTTTTGGTGGTGTTTGGTACAAGTGATCCAGCCATACATACGCAGCAAGCACGCTCTTGTACAACGTAGCCAAGCATATTATTGCCATGGTTCAGCGCTCTGGCCGATAAAGGTTTTTGGGTGAAAATATTCTATCTGGGAGAGGATAATGGATCGATGAAACTTCTATATGAAGTGAGAGACAAGGTGGCCTACATTACCATCAACCGGCCTGAAGTTATGAACGCTATGGACGCGGAGACGTTTCAATTGCTCTCGGAGGCTTGGTGCGACATACGGGACAATCCAGACGTTTGGGTTGCCATCATCACTGGTGCAGGTTCCAAGGCTTTTACTGCCGGCATCGACCTAAAGTCAACAATACCACACCAGGCAGAAAAATATGAATTCTGGCTGACCCAAAAAGATCAACTACTCAATCGAGGTTTGGAGGTCTGGAAGCCGGTCATCGCGGCGGTAAATGGGTACTGTCTAGCCGGAGGTATGACCTTGCTCCTGGCTACAGATATTCGTGTCGCTTCCGAGGATGCTGTTTTTGAATTCAGCGAGGTCAAGCGTGGCCTCATGCCAGCCAACGGCGGTACACAGCGTATTTTAAGGCAGATGCCTTATCCTATAGCCATGGAAATAATTCTTCTTGGTCGGAGAATTTCGGCTCAGGAGGCCCTAAGTTACGGTTTAATCAACAAAGTGGCTCCCAAAGAATCGCTTATGGATACGGCGGAGGAGTACGCACACGATCTGTGTAGTTGCGCCCCTCTGGCAGTGCGGGCGATAAAAGAACTGGTCATAAGGTCACAGAGTTTGCCACTTGAACAGGGACTTCGGTTGGAACAGGCCATATCCGAGATTTTGAGAACCACTGAAGATGCTAAAGAAGGACCGGCGGCCTTTGCAGAGAAACGCCAGCCGGAGTACAAAGGCAGATGAGCGCAGTTTTGAAACGATTTGGTGGAAACGGCCTTTAAGAGATTGCCGCCGATTAAAAAAGGACTATTAGTACAATGCAGAATATTAAGGTTGTCGATTTGAGCCATGCCTTAGCAGGTCCATTTTGCACTATGTTGTTAGCTGACATGGGTGCCGAAGTAATCAAAATTGAGCATCCCCACGGTGACCATTTCCGGGCGGCTATCAGCGGGGGTTACAATGCCGCTGTCAACCGCAACAAGCGCGGCATCTGCCTTGACTTGAAACAGGATGCCGCCAAAGAGGTGGTCAGACGGCTGATCAAGCGGGGAGATGTAGTGATGGAGAGCTTCACTCCGGGAACTATCGACAGGCTCGGCCTGGGTTATGAGGTGGCCAAAGAAATCAACCCGGGGATAATTTTTTGTTCCATATCAGGCTTCGGTCAGACTGGTCCCTACCGGAACTTGCCCGGATACGACGTTATCGCCCAGGCTATGTCCGGGATCATAATGTGTACTGGACAACCAGATGGACCGCCGGTCCGCATTGGACCGTCGCTTATCGACATTGGAGCTGGCATGTATACAGTCATTGGCATCCTTCAAGCCTTGATGGAACGGGAGCGAACGGGTCAGGGACAGCGCATCGAAGTCAGCCTGCTGGAGACAGCTCTTTCCTGGATGGCACCTTTTATTGCCAGGTATTCGATAAGCGGAGAACTGCCAGGACGAATCGGTTCCGCTCTGGCTGCTTTCTCTCCTTATCAGGTCTATAAGGCCAAGGATAAATATGTTTTCATCGGAGCTTCTACAGAACTGTCTTGGGTAGCCCTTTGTGAGATCCTTAATCTTGAACACCTCATAGATGATCCTCGCTTTTCTAGTATGGAGAATCGAATTGACAACCGCTCCGAACTGAATGAACTGATCGAAAAGGCACTGACGGAGCTCACAGCAGATGAAGTTGTGACAAAATTACGAAAGGCCCGCGTCGCTTGTTCCCCAGTAATGACCTTAGCAGAGAGTTTGGAGGACCCACATATCAAAGAACGAGGACTTCTTACAGAATTGAACCACCCCGAGTACGGTCCAATAATTCAAACCCGTACACCAATCGTCCGCTCCGGAAAGATGCCTGAGATACGGTCCGGTGCCCCTCTTTTGGGACAGCATACCCTTGAGGTTTTGACCATGTTAGAATACTCCGAGTCGGAAATTGAAGATTTAATTTCACCTGGAGCGGCCATCACTTTTAAGGACAGCAATTAGCCGGACTTATAGAATGACTGATCTAAGCGTTGTTGATTTGATCAGAACTTGCCTGAATGTATTCAACATGGCCCAGGTTGCGGCTGTTTCAGGCCGGGACGTTAGGGGGTGAACCCCTTGGCTCCCCAAAACCCTTTGATTCTGGCCACGGGGCCCTACACCGGGACGGGGGTCTTTTCTGCCTTCTTTAATGTCAAGCTGGCAATGCGCTGTTTGTGAACCTTCTCTTATTTGCCAAAACAGAAATCTCAATAAACTCAATCTTCTACTGAAAACGGGAAGACGCTGTAAAAAATCCTGTGATATTCATTCTTTTCTTCGGGTGTGCTTTTAGGGTTACGGAAGATTAAGGCGCAATCAATACCTTTTTGCCTCAATTTTTCCCACTTGTTGCAGATTTTATCAGCCTCGATCCAGTAAGAACCGTTGTCAGTGCCCCAGGCCCCTTTCCCGCGATTAAGCGATAATGCTCAAACTCAAAGTCTAAGGCTTAAGATCTATGGTTTTTAAAATTGCCTTAGCCTCGGCCTCCGCCCTATCGACAGCTCTACTGAAGGTATAAGACACTGAGATATGCTAAGACAAAAGAGGTGGATATTGCCCAGGAATTGGGGGCAGGCAAGTACATAAAGAAACCCTATACGTTGGAAAAAGTTGGCCTCGCCGTTAAGGAAGAACTGGAAAAATAATGGTTTTCGAAGCGCTTGGCCTGATGCTATACTACCTATATAAACCTGGAATTCACTTCCCACCAAATTTATTTTGCATACGAAGCAATCTCCGGAATATGATGATTGCTGATTCTAGCTAAAGATCAACTCACGGAAGGGCTGTGATATCATCTTTTGGAGAGGCAAGCCGAGGGTTGAGAGATGTCATGGATATGCCTTGTGAGATGAAATTGAATTGTGAGATTTGGTGAGAGCGCTTCTTTCGATAATTGCATGATCAAATGCTAGCAACCACACATTAATTCTCTGTCAGGCGGTGGGCGAAAAACGAAGAAATCTAATTCTTGAATCTGAAGGAGGGAATGGCTATGAAATATGTGATCGAGGAGGTAATCAGGGACCCAAAAACAGGAAGGCTGAGAAAAGTTAAAAAAAAGACCTAGACATGGACAACCACAAAGGCGTCAGGCAAGCGTTCAAAATCCTCTACGAAATACGAAAAGCCCGCCAAGAAGAAAACAACCCAAAAAGCGAAAAATGACAAAGTTCGTGTCCCCGCCCGGCATGAACCGTAAAAAAACAACAAAAATGTAAGAAATAAAAGCCCTAAAATCAACCACTTAGGGCTTTTAGTAACAATTACTGGCGTCCCCAACCGGATTTGAACCGGTGTTGCCGGCGTGAAAGGCCGGTGTCCTGGACCTGGCTAGACGATGGGGACGCTGGCCGTAAGCAAGGTAAGAAATGCTAAGGCATTACAGCGAATAAATGGTCACCGTCGAGGTTTTCACCTCAGAGAGGGCCCATAAAATTTCTGTTGGTGGGCCGTGCGAGAATCGAACTCACGACCAACGGATTAAAAGTCCGCTGCTCTACCTAACTGAGCTAACGGCCCGAAACAAAACTTATATGATTAACACCTCCCAGTCTGTTTGTCAAAATATTTTTCGTAAAGTTAATCATTGATACAACTTGTGGCCACAACATGCAATTGGACCTTCCGGTCACGAGGTCTGGGTCCGTCTGTGCAGCGTTCCTATTTTTCTTCGATTCTGAAAATATTTTGACGAATCAGACCAATCTCTTCCAGGTTTGGAGGATAAGGGTAATTCCACTGCTTGACATCAGGAAGACAGTTTCCAAACGGGCGGTTACAGGCTACCCTGCCGTCCGATCCAAGGCAGCCGCTAGTTGTAAAGGCAGAACCCCAATCTATGACCTCCTGAAGCCGATCACGGGTAAGCCCAAATTCAGTTATGCGACCTTCGGTGTCAAACGCCATATCCTGGGATTTGCTCAATTTATTTTCGATCAGGTAACGGGCCAATTGAACTCGCAGATAGGTGGACCATGGCGGTTGCGGCCGATCCGTCAGTCTGGAGGCATTTTCCGCCAAGAAGGAGAAAAGGTGGTTCACGATGCCCATGCCCCACAACCTGTCCACCAGGGAAACCATCTGTTTTTCTGTTTCTCCCATGCCCACCATGAGGTGGACGCCCACATTACCCTTTCCAAAGACCTTGAGACCCTTATTCAGGACTTCCCAATATCGCTCCCACCTGTGGGGACCTGAAACCCCTTTCCCCCGATATTTCTCAAACAGTTCTTGAGTAGCCAGATCAATGGCCACCCCGATCTTATCAACGCCACCCTCTTTCATGGCCATCAAGTCCGCGTTTTCAACGATGGTGGGATTGATAAGAACGGATACGGGCAGCGCGGTTTCATGGTTCAAACGCGTTGACATATCAATGGTGTGTCTGTTGCACTTTCCATTGGTGATCATGGAGATACAGGCGCGTTTGACATACGAAGGGGCCTGATTTATGGCACCTATGATTTCATCCATAGGGAATACGGGCCAGGCCACATGGATAAAACTCTTTTCCCGGTAACTCCCGGGACGATTTTTTGCAAGGCCGCAGTAAGCACAATTGGCGGAGCAACCCTCTGGATAGTGAACCAGAAGGTTTACGCACCTGTTGACAGCCTCCCGGTACATCCGCCCCTGCATCAAACCCAGAGAGATGGCCGTTGCGTTGCTAATCTTTGCGTATTCAGGACTTTGTTGTTCAGACATGCTGGTTGCCAGGTGCTTGTTACTGGTTGTTGGTTACTTGAAATCCGAAACTAGATTCGCAAGGCCCGCAATCCGAATTTCCAATCATCAATCGTCAATCATCAATCCTAAAGTCTTACTTGGTTTTCCTTGGCCGTCAAAATCGCCTTGGTGAGGGTGAGCACATCCAGGCCATAGATCATGTCCTGGCGCCACACGGACGTGAGGTTCTCTTCTATGCTCTCTTTTCGGGCGGAGGTCCATTTAAGGGCGTTTTCAATCCTGTGGAGGTCTTGAGAGGTGGAAAAGAAGTCGCCGGTTATCAAAACATTTTCTATGGAGGCCCCGGATAGGGAAAGATAGACCTCCAGGAGTCCCCCCTTGGTCTTGAGCTGTCCGACTCCCATCCTTGCCCGGGGGTGCTTGTGGGAGAAGATCCATTCCTGGCGATTATACCTCTCTTCAACATAACGACGGATGACCCCATCTTCCCATGCGTCGGGGGTATCTTCCTTAAACTCAATATTGAATTCCTCTTCAAAGGCCTCCCGGATCAGCTCGAGCACCTGACCCACGGAAACGTCTTGATTCAGTTCCTCCCTTACCGTGGTCATTCGCTGACTGAAGCAGTTATACCCCTTGTCATGGAGTTTCACCAAAGGAGTATTCATGATGTCTGTCATAAGTTCCACATCAAAGCCCACCAGCAGGCTAGTATGGAAAAGAAGGCTCTTGCCCTCCTCTGCCGCAGCAGATAGTCCCGCGATCTTCTTCCCGCTCACCTCAAGGTCGTTTTTTGGCTGGAAGTATGCGGGAATCCCGAGTTTTCTCAGAGCACGTAACAGGACTGAACTCAGCGACGCAAAGACCCCTCCAACCCCCTTCTTGAGCCCGGGATAGTCCACATTGATTCCCAGACCGAGGGCGACAATCTCGGGGCCCATGATCACCGTCCCCCCTCCGGTGCTCCTCCGGTTATATTCAATCCCTCGGGCCCGGCACCTGTCAAGCTTAAGGGCCGTCTCAATATCCTGATATTTTCCCACAATAACCGACGGAATGAAGGTATAGAGATGGAGTATGGGGGGGGAATTATTTTGGGCCACAGATCGAGGCAAGGTATCATCCATTGCCAGACCTTCGGCCGTAGTGACAGATCTTGAGAGGTTTTTGAACAGACGCCAGTACTCAGACATGGTCTATCGCGTTTTAAAAAAGGGCCGTCCTCTATCCTAACCCTTTTCCCTTTCCTCTTCGGCCCGCTTTACCTCCCGTTCTATGAAGTCTTCAACCGCATCCCCGTGGATCAAGTTGCCCAATTCAGAGGCCAAACCATCTTCCTCTTCGGCCTCTATTACCAGAATCCATCCTTCACCATAGGGGTCTGAATTGATAAAGGTAGTATCGTCCTCAAGGTCTTCGTTTATTTCTACGATCTCACCGGATACGGGGGCAACGAGCTTGCCGATCCATTTTCTGGACTGGATCTTCCCGCACACCTCCCCCTGTTCCACTTCATCTTCCTCCTCAGGGAGGTCGATAAATACAATGTCACCCGCCTCTTTCTGGAACATGTCGGTCATGCCAACGGTGACCTTTGTGCCTTCCACCCGGGCCCAACTATGCTCTTCGTGGTAATAAAGTTCATCGGGCATATTATAACCTTTGATTTCTGCCATTTTCTCTCCTCCTTTTGGTCAGGTAGATCTGGTTACGTGGTTGAGTGCCCACAATAGAATTAATGGATGGGCACTACTTAAATCTGGCTTCAACTGCCCTTGCATGGATTGGAAGGCCTTCCGCCTCGGCAAGTGTAACAACGATGTCTTTCAAACTCTCCAGGCCCTTCTTGCTCAAATACTGGAAGGTCGGTTTCTTTATAAAATCGTCCACTGACAATCCAGAAAACATCCGAGCGCACTGACCGGTGGGCAAAACATGATTGGTTCCCGATGCGTAATCTCCCACGGGGACCGGTGCATACGGTCCCATAAAAATGGAACCTGCGTGTTTGATTCTATTAAGGGTAATAAACGGGTCTTCGGTCAAGACCTGGAGATGTTCCGCAGCATATTCGTTGGTGAAATCGATGGCCTGATCCATATCCTTTGCAATGAGCACATAGGAATGTTTAGAGAGGCTTGACTCAAGGATCTCCTTTCTGTGAAGGGCATCGAATTCCCGATCAATGTTCTCGCAGACACCCTCTGCCACTGATTTTGAGGTAGTCACCAGCACGGCGGCTGAGTCGGGGTCATGTTCTATCTGGGATAGGAAGTCCACCGCGATCAATTCAGGGTCTCCGGTGTGGTCGGCCAGGATCAGGGCTTCACTCGGGCCGGCCGGTGAATCGATATCCACCTGGCCGTATACGAGCATTTTTGCAGCGGTCACATATTTGTTCCCCGGTCCGACGATCTTGTGAACCCTGGGCATGGTCTCAGTGCCGTAGGCAACCCCAGCCACTCCCCACGGTCCCCCCACCTTGAAGATCCGATCACAGCCCGCAATGTCAGCGGCCACCAGTGTGGCCGGGTTTCCCTTCATCCCCTTAAGGGGCGGCGTAATGGCAACAACCTCACCCACCCCCGCGACCTTTGCAGGGAGAACGGTCATGAGGACGGAACTGGGATACATTGCGGTCCCTCCAGGCACATAACAGCCCACAATATCCATCGGCCTTGTGATTCGGCCGACCAGAATGCCGTTTTTTACTTCGATGGACCACATCTCCCGCTCCAACTGTGCCTCGTGAAACCGGGTAATATTCTTGGCCGCTGCCTTGAGACATTCGACCACCTTCGGGTCCAGCTGACGGTAGGCCTCCTGCATCTCTTCGGGGCTGACTTCGAGATCGGGCGGGCCAATATCATGCTTATGTTTGCGGTAGTGCTCCAGGACAACAATATCTCCCCGTTCCTTCACGTCATATACAATTTTTCGGATATCCTCATAGACGGAGGCGATATCCTCCATGGATCTTTCCATTATCGCGTTGAGCCTTTCAGGGCTCAAATTGTCTATCCTTTCAGGTCCGATCTTCATCTGAGAAGGTTTCTCCTTTCTATTTCTGGATCACGCCTTTGACGACCACCCGGCGCCCTTGATTTTGAAATAATCTCTCAGGGCATCCAACGTGCTCCGAAAGGCCAGGTTGTCCCATGGGATCTCTTCTTCAGAAAACCATTTGGCCTCCAGGGTCTCATCCCTTGGTGCCAGTTTTCCTTCGAGGTAGTTGGACGTATAAACAATGATGACCGCCAGTTTTCCGGGATAGGAGTAAACTCCCAAAAGGCCGTCAATGTGGACCTTGAGGCCGCATTCCTCAAGGGTCTCTCTCATTGCCGCTGTTTCAACTTCCTCCTTCCTGTCCACATACCCGCCCGGCATGACCCACTTGCCCTTCTGGGGGTTGATCCCGCGTTTCAGGAGAAGGATTTTACCATCCAAGTTCAGGATGGTACACGCAACGACCTTGGGATCGAGAAAAAAAATGAATTCACATTCACCACAGACGAGTCTCGGAGGTTCATTTATTTTCAATACGGAGGTCTTAAGTGTCCCACCACATACGGGGCAGAACCGGAATTCCACGTCATGTTGATTAATGCCCAAATCTAACGACCCCTCATCTAATGGATTGGCGATTGGCGATTGGCGATTGGCGATTGAAAAGCGCTTGAAAAGCCAAAGCAGATAGTATCCCAAATACCAAGAACAATATCTTAAGGACTATGGTTTCCGTAATTTGCGGCATGAGGGCCTCCCGGAACTGTCTCAATTCCGCTGTGGTCTGGGGCGGATCATCGGGCGCTTCCGGTGATAATCGCCGGTCAGCCAGACATAGTCCGCGGCCTTTTTACTTATGGTTTCCCGTTTGGTCAAGGGGTAGAGCAGGATTGTAGACACACTGACAGGGACGCGCTTTATGGTCCGGCCTGGAATCCCAAACTTGTCAATGATGTGCCCATTCCCTGTAAAGACCACCATCTTATCCCTGTCCCCTTTCAGATACGCTGCGATATTTTCGGCCATGGTGTCTTCCCAGGCGCACTGGGCCTGGTAAAAAAAATCAAAATCCTTCAGATTCTTTCTGGAGTGTTTTTCGTAAACCCCACGGAGGTATGTGCGATGCTTTTCATTGCCTAAGTCGATGACGCCTGCCAGTTGGTCCCGTTCCATAGGTTCAAGGCCGCTGAGGCCAGCCCGCGCCACCTTTTTGACGATGTCACGGGGTGTATTTATGGCAAGTATTCTTCCCCCCTTTTCCTTTGTCAGCAATACCAGGGGACGGTAGAAGTGATAGTCAAAGCCCCAGGTTTTTTTCCAGTCCACATCTTCCAGGAATACTTCTTCTGTCAGATCCCCGCCCATGTATCTGTCAATGACAGATTGCTGGGGCTCCTGAAAAAACTCCATTGCGACGGTCACAGGCCCGTACCGGGACATCAGCGCCTGGAGGATCTGGACCTGTATGAGATGGTGTTCCGGGTTGTCGTGAACCTCTCCTATGAAGACAACATCGGCGGAACCCAGCTGGCTAATCAATTCGTCGAAAGATATGGCCTTTCCGGTCTCTAAATGAATGATTCGGCCGACACCGAAATGGCCGGGTATTCCCTCAATGGATGCCAGCGGCACCTTTACTTGCGGTCTGATTGCACATCCTCCTAAAAGAAACAGGGCCACAAAAACAAGAATCGCAGGCTGGTATCCAGGTGCCATTTTTTTCACTTAAGAACTCCCTTAGGGCCTGAGAGACATTGATCTTGACTGGGATATTAAGTATCATTTACCCTGTTTACAAGCAACTGATAACTTCTTGAACGTTTGCTTGGACCTGGAAATCCCATCCTCTCTCCGGCTTGCGGCCCACACAGGCCAGAGATCGAGCATACATTTATCACAGAGACATGAATCAGACCCTCACTGCCCAATATGAATTGGACCCCGAACGATTGCGAGGCGTACTCCCTGACAGGCCCGGGGTGTATATGTTTAAGGATGACTCCGGTCGGATTATCTATGTGGGCAAGGCAAAGTCTCTCAAGAAAAGGGTCTTGTCCTATTTCAAACCCCTCCCTGATCTCCCCCACAAGACTTACCTGATGATGAAAAGGGCCAAAGGCCTTGATTTTCTGATTACCTCCACCGAGCAGGAGGCGTTTATTCTCGAGAGCAGCCTGGTAAAGAAATCCATGCCTCGGTATAACATTGTTCTCCGGGACGACAAACAATATCCCTGTCTGCGGCTTGATGTTAGAGAACCTTATCCCCGCTTGAAAATTGCAAGGAAGATCAAGAAGGACAGGGCCGTCTATTTTGGGCCGTTTTCATCTGCCAACTCGGTGCGCAGCACCCTCAAGGTGATCGAAAGGGTCTTCCAACTCCGCAAGTGCAAAGGAAGGGGGCTCCCCAAACGTACAAGGCCTTGTCTCAACTATCAGATGGATAGATGCCTGGGTCCGTGCACGGGCGACATCAGCGAATCGGAATATGGGGAGATCCTCCACCAAGTAAGGCTTTTTCTGGAAGGCCGCAACCGGGAATTGTTGGGCCAATTGAAACGGGATATGGGGGAGGCGTCAGAAAACCTGGATTTTGAGAAGGCCGCCAAGATAAGAGATCAGATCAGCGCCATAGGAAGAACAATAGAACGTCAACATGTTGTGTCTCAACGGCTGGAAGACCAGGACATTATCGGTCTCGCACAGAGCGAGGGGATTTATCAGGTGGTCATCCTTTTTGTTCGCAAGGGATATCTGGTGGGGAGCCGCGGTTACCTCCTAAGGAATCGAGGCGCTTCTGCCGCTGAGATAACAGAGGCTTTTTTGAAGCAATACTATCCGCGGGAGGCCTTCATCCCCAAACAGGTACTGATCTCAGATCCCATTGAAGACCTCCAGGCCATTACAGAATGGCTTAGTGATTTAGCCGGGACGAAGGTTTTTATCCATAGCCCCTTAAGGGGAGAGAAGCTTCGATTGGTGAAAATGGCGGTGGCAAACGCGGTGAACCAACTGGCCGGGCATCCGGAGTGGGAAAAAGAAGACCTTTTGGGTCTTGTCCGGGCGGCCTTGGGGCTGGAGAGAAATCCCAGATTCATTGAAGGACTTGATATCTCCAATCTGCATGGGGATAAGGCAGTTGGATCTATTGTCTCTTTTGTGGATGGCCTCCCCTATAAAGCAGGATACCGCAATTACAGGCTGAGGGGAGTAGAAGGTATCGATGACTATGGGATGATGGCAGAGCTGGTGGAAAGGAGATTGGCCAAAGGGGATCTGCCCGACCTCTTCCTGGTGGATGGGGGGAAAGGGCATTTATCAACCGTAAAGAGGGTCCTTGACCGGAAGGCACACTTGATGACCGCTCGAAATGGCGAGGGAACCTATCAGGATATCCCGGAGGTGGTTTCCATTTCAAAGCCGGATGAAGAGAAACAGGAAAAGCATGACAAAATGTATGTCCCGGGCCGAAAGAACCCGGTGAGGCTAAGAGGGGATCATGCCGTCTTGCTTTTCATGATGCGGATTCGTGACGAGGCCCACCGCCGGGCAATATCATACCACCGTAGGCTGAGACAAAAAGCCCTGAGGGAGTCGGATTTGGATCATATACCCAACATCGGTTCCAAGAGAAAAAAGCGCCTGCTCGTGCACTTCAAGGGTATAAATGCCATTTCAGATGCCTCTCTGGATGATTTGGAAAGGGTGCCGGGGATCAGCCGGACGCTGGCAAAAAATATCTTCTCCTATTTTCGAAAAACGTAAGCGTTCACAGGTTCAGGGTTCAACGTTCAGGGTTAGGGACAAGGGCAAAATTGAAGACCAGAAGTCTTCGTAAAAAATGCTGGATTTGCCACATAATTGCCAATGTGCCGCCAATTTTCAGATTGGGAATGACGAAGACGGGCGCTTCTCACATAAATAATACGCCTCCAAAATGGAGTCTGGGGACAAGAATGCAACCTTGAACCCCTGAACCTTTGAACCCGTTAACGGTTACCGAAAAACTTTGCGTGGTGAACAGAAATAGAGGGTGATTTCAGAGGGAAGAATTGATAGAATTTCAGCTTTTTTGATGATGATCAACGGAGCCATATCCTGGGTTGACAGCATAATGGCGGGTGTGGTAGCACAAGGCCCAGGTTGGTCAACAGACAGGTTTTCCGATTCCCATCATTGAGGGTATGAGAAGTGGCTTTTAAAAAGATCACCATATTTATGGTGCCTGATGACACAAACAGGGTTAAACAGTTCAGGATCCCCAGGTTCCTTTCCGCCTTTCTTGTCCTCATCCTTTGCCTCCTCGGCCTTTTTCTCTCCTGGATCATACGTGATTATAGGGCTGTTAAGGGCCAGATGCCCCGACTGGCTGTGCTGGAAGAAGAAAACCAGCAGTACAAGAAACAACTGGTTCACCTGGCAAGCCGAGTCGATCTGGCCACAAAAGAAATGGGTGAACTTAGAGTATTTGACAGTAAGCTGAAGGGGATGCTGAATCTGGATACGCAGGGGGAGCGGGGCAATGTCGGAGGAATCGGAGGTACGTCCCCAATCCTTTCAGACCCGAAAAAGGCTGCGGACGGGGAACAAGCATTGGTTCTGAGAATGCACAAGTCTCTGGATCATCTTGACGAAGAGGTGGCCCTGGGTGAAAGAGGCAGAACAGAAGTTTACAAATTTCTCGAAAACCAAAAAATTGTGCTTTCATCCACACCGTCCATCCTGCCAACAAAAGGATGGCTGAGTTCGCGTTTTGGATACAGGATCTCTCCCTTTACGGATAAAAAAGAATTCCACAGGGGTATTGACATTTCCACGAGGATGGGTGCACCCATTGTTGCGCCGGCTGACGGCATTGTATCATACACCGGTCGGCAACGCGGGCATGGCAATGTGCTGGTACTCAAACATGGCTACGGTCTGGAATCAAAATATACCCATCTGAAAAAGGCCCTTTCAAAAAAAGGTCAGTATGTCAAACGGGGTGAAACAATTGCCCTGGTAGGCAAATCCGGCCGGACGACCGGGGCCCACCTGCATTATGAAATCCATCTAAATAAGGTCGCTGTAAACCCCCTGCGTTATGTCCTCGATTAGTTCTCCGGTTTAGATTCGCAGATCTCCCCGCTCTACTCGGTTGTTTGTCAACACCGTAAGTTCACAATAATCGAGGGTGCCGTGGGATTCAGCCATTTCTTTCCACTGCTCTTTCCGACTTCCGCACTGAGACGAGGGCCAGAATTCCCATACGGCAGACCCCGCGATTGTTTACCCAAATTTCTCGAAAAGTGTCTGGCTCTGTATCGAAACGCTTGATTTTTCGACCGTAAAGTTCTTTAATGCCCGCTATGATTGACCAAACGTCTCGCCAGGGTGGTCAGGAATATCCGCTAAAGGAAAACAGACATAAAACAAGGAAGACCAAGAAGTTATTGCGAAGGAAATCATGTTTGGAAAACTTGTAAAAGGCATTTTCGGGAGCAAGAATGAGAGGGAACTAAAACTGTTGATGCCAATCGTTGATATGATCAACGAACTTGAGCCAGAGTTCCAGGCCCTTTCAGATGATCAACTCCTCTCAAAGACCGCCGAGTTTAAAGAAAGAATTTCAAAAGGGGAATCCTTGGAAGACCTCCTCCCGGAGGCGTTTGCCGCCGTAAGAGAGGCCTCTGTACGGGTGTTGGGCATGAGGCATTTTGATGTCCAATTGCTAGGGGGAATCGTCCTCCACAGGGGAAAGATTGCTGAAATGAAGACCGGTGAGGGCAAGACACTGGCTGCAACACTTCCCCTGTATTTAAATGGGTTGACAGGTCGAGGCGCCAACCTGGTGACGGTCAATGATTACCTAGCGCGACGAGACGCCGAGTGGATGGGGGGGATCTATCATGCCCTCGGTCTCTCTGTCGGGGTCATTGTGCAAGGAATGGATGATGTGGAACGGAAAGAGGCCTATGGTTGCGACATTACATACGGAACCAACAATGAGTTCGGGTTCGACTATCTCCGGGACAATATGAAGTTTGAACTCATCGATTTTGTCCAAAGGGGATTTCACTTTGCCATCGTCGATGAGGTGGACAGCATTCTCATTGACGAGGCGAGGACCCCTTTGATTATCAGCGGTCCGGTTGAACACAGTGAGAATAAGATATTCGAGGAGGTAAAGCCTCTGGTGATCAATCTGCAAAAAAAACAGGGCACGGTGGTCCGTTCCCTCTTAAAAGATGCCCGCAATGGGCTTGCGAGCGAGGACACAGACGATAGGTCCATTGAGACCCTGCTAAAGATCAAGAGGGGTGACCCCAAGAATCCTGTCTTCCTGGACATTGTCGCCCAGAACCAGGCCCTAAAAAAACAGATCGACAGGACCCAGAGCATGTTGAGTTCGCAAAAACTCCTGCCGGATTTGGATAAGATCCTCTACTGCACCATTGACGAGCGGAGTAATGCCGTTGAACTGACAGAGAAGGGGATTGAACTTCTCTCAAGTGGGGGTCAGGCGGATTTTTCCCTACCCGATATCGATGAGGAGAGCTACCAGATCCGGGAAAATGAGGAATTGACAGATGAGGAGAAGGATAAACGGCTCAAGGCTCTTGAAGAACGTTTTGTGAGATCGTCGGAGGTTCTCCATGCGACCCAGCAGCTTATCAAGGCCTATTGGCTCTTTGAAAAGGATGTCCAATACGTCATCAAGGATGGGCAGATCGTGATTGTCGATGAATTTACAGGCCGGATGATGCCGGGCAGGAGATGGAGTGACGGGTTGCACCAGGCGGTGGAGGCCAAGGAGGGCGTGAGCGTTGCAGGAGAGAACCAGACCCTGGCCACGGTCACCTTTCAGAATTTCTTCAGGATGTATGAGAAACTGGCCGGTATGACCGGCACCGCAGATACAGAGGCGGAAGAATTCAATAATATTTACAAACTGGATGTGAATGTTGTCCCCACCAATGAAAAGATGATCCGCCACGATAATCCTGATGCCATTTACAAGACAGAAAGGGAGAAGTATAAGGCCGCGGCTGAGGAGATCAAGGAATTGTATGAGAGGGGTCAACCCGTTCTGGTGGGAACCATCTCAATTGAGAAATCGGAGATGTTGAGCAAGATGCTCAAGAGGGCGGGGATTCCCCATTCTGTATTGAATGCCAAACATCATCAGAGGGAAGCGGAAATTATCGCCCAAGCCGGGCAACCAAAGACCGTAACCATCTCTACCAATATGGCGGGGAGAGGGACCGATATTGTTCTGGGCGAGGGCGTGACGGATTTGGGTGGACTCCATGTTTTGGGCACTGAGAGGCATGAAAGTCGTCGTATCGATAACCAGCTCAGGGGGCGATCCGGAAGGCAGGGCGATCCCGGGTCTTCTCGTTTTTATCTCTCTCTGGAGGACGACCTCCTGAGGATATTCGGCTCTGACAAGATCTCGTCCATCATGGATCGGCTGGGCATGGAAGAAGGCGAGCCTATCGAGCACAGCTTGATTTCCCGCGGCATTGAAAATGCCCAGAGAAAGGTTGAGGGCCATAATTTTGATATAAGAAAACACCTGATTGAATATGACGATGTGATGAATAAGCAAAGGGAGGTTGTTTATTCCCTCAGACGAGATATCCTGGACGGCGAAGGGCTTGAAGAGATCGTAGAGGGCATGATCGATGAGAAGGTGGAAGACCTGGTTGACCGATGGATCGATCCCAAGGAGTACCCGGAAGCCTGGGATATCCAGGGCCTGGTAAGCGGCCTTTCCAGGCTTTTCGGTTTCCGGGCCAAAATCACCCCTGAACATATGGGCGAAAAGGCCTTTGATGCCCTGAACCCGGAGACCCTAAAAGGAATGATCAAAGAGCAGACCCATGCTGCCTATGAAAAGAAAGAGAAACTTTTCGGAAAGGAAGACCTTGAACAGCTTGCACGTTTTATTATGCTCCAGATCATAGATAACCAATGGGTGATGCACCTCCAGAACATGGAGCAGATGAAGGAGGGTATTGGACTTCGGGGGTATGGCCAACTTGACCC
>JADHXI010000032.1 GCA_016783065.1 Desulfobacteraceae bacterium
GTACCGGTGGCGGCACAAAAAAGACATTTCCGCCCGGTACGTCCAGGTTGCCTGTTGCGGCCATGAGACCGGTGATGATCCGGGTGCAGTCCGTACAGTTCAGGGTCTGTTCCGTGGGTACACCCCAGTTGATACACCCGGGCTTTGTGGTGGCATACATCCTCGCCGCCTTTCGGGTCAGATCTTGTCTTACCCACGTGATTTCCTCCACCTTCTCAAGGGGATACTCCCTGACCCTCTCGACAAAAACGTCCCACCCGTTGACATAGTTATCAACAAATTCCCTGTCATAAAGCTCTTCTTCAATGATCACATTGAGAAAACCCATGGCAAGGGCCGCATCTGTGCCTGGACGAAGTTGCAACCACAAATCGGCCTTTTTTGCCAGAAACCCCTCACGGGGATCGATGACAATCAGCTTGCTTCCCTTTTTATAAGCCCTCCAGAAACCCTCCCCTTTATATTCGTCGGGGTTGGTCCACTGGGGGTTGCAGGCCCACATGACGATACATTTTGGTTCACCGGCATAGTCACAGACAGGGAGATTTCCGCATGTGATCAGGGTGGCAGCGACCCGGGATACATAACACATATGCCCTGCCGTAAGCACATTGGGCGTGCCCAGGAGGTTGGCAAACCGGTAGAGATGGCTCTCGTAATCCCTCCCTGTTCCTTGACCAATAACGATAGACTCCGCGCCATATTCTTTGATAACGGCATTGAACTTTTGAGCCACGGTATCCAGGGCCTCATCCCAGGTGATCCGTTCCCAACCCTTGTCACCATTTCTCATTGGATAGAGGACCCTATCGGGATGATAGGCCAATTGAGTGATGGCCAGCCCCTTGCTGCACAGGGTGCCGTGGCTGATGGGGGAATCCGGATCCCCTTCCACCTTTATCACCTTTCCGTCCTTGACATGGGCAATGACGCCACACCCCCCATGACAATTACGGCAGGCGGTTCTAACCTTTTTTGTTTCTCCCATTGTTACCCTCCTTAAATATCTTGTAACCGTTCACAGGTTTAGGGTTCAACGTTCAGGGTTAAGGACAAAGAAGGCATTGAAGACCCGGAGTCCTCGTCAAAAATGCTCATTTTTCCAAGTAATTGCCAAGGTGGCTCCAAATTTTGGATTAGGCCTGATGATGCTGACACTTTTCTCGTGAATACGTATCCCAAATGCAGTCCGGGGATGAGAATGGAACCTTGAACCCCTGAACCCCTGGCCCAGACCGATCATCGGCACTATACATGCCAAAAGTACAGTCTTAGCCTACTCAAGCACAGGTTTGGAATCATGCCACGAGTCGCACCAGGGCGGGCTTTGAACCCGTGAACGGTAACCGAAGGTCTCAGCCAAACTATGGGCTAAAGTCCAATGTGGTATATTTTACATCTCGTAAATCATCAACGTAGCAATGGATACCCTCTAATGCGACCGTGTCTTCTGAATTGCTGTCGTTTCTGTTTATGTGAATCAATCCATTTGGGTGGAACAATCCACTCTTTCGTGCTGCGATCAGTTCCGGTAATTCATCGGCAGTGTGGGTGACCATCCGATTTCCAAGTTGGGTTTCTTGTTCATAAACTTCTCTGAAAGCGTCAGGATCGCTCTTGTTGCCCCATCTTATCTCACCCATTCTCTCACCGAGGCAAGCGGCAAGTTGTTCTCTCAACCCCGATGCTGGTTTAGAAGTGAAGATCATAACCCCTTCATCTGCGTCAAGTATCTCGCGCATAGCGTCTAAGGCATCTTTCATAAAAGCAGAGGCATAGTACGGCCGGATTCCGTTGGCCAAAGCAGGACGGTCGATGGCGTCGATGATTTCACTCTTTCTGGATCCGGTTGCCCATGATTTCCCGTCGAGCAGGTCACGGTATTCCCGGACAACTCGCTTCATATTATCTTCCGGCACCTTCTCCTTTTTGGAAAGTTTTTCGTAGGTTTCAATCTTCCACTGTCCCAGGAGATGTTTGTCTACAACGACGCCCCACAGGTCGAATGAGTGCACCCTTTTAAGACCGGATAAAACACCTGGCTTTCCGTCACACCCCATTTTCCTATAAACCTAGATACGCTTTTCTGACGTGGTCGTTGTCGAGAAGCCCCCTGCTCTCACCTTCCAAAACGATGCGACCATTTTCCAAGACGTAGCCTCTACTTGATACCTCCAGGGCATGTCGGATATTTTGTTCGACGATTAAGATGGTCATCCCTTGGTCATGAAGCAACCTTATGGATTCAAAAAGCTCCTTTACTATTATGGGGGCCAATCCATAGGAAGGTTCATCAAACATAAAAAGCCTGGGTTTTGCCATTAAGCCTCTTCCCATGGCGAGCATTTGCCGTTCCCCGCCGCTCAATGTGCGTGCGAGTTGCCCCGAGCGTTTTTTGAGAATAGGGAAAAACTGGTAAACCCGGTGAAGGGTTTCCTCCTTTCTCTTCCATGCTTCGTTAATATATGCGCCCATTTCAAGGTTCTCAAGGACCGTCATGTCGGGGAAGGGCTTTCCGCCCTCAGGTATATGGGAGATACCCATTGTGGCGATTCGGTATGGCGAGATCTCGTCTATTCGCTTCCCGAGAAACTCCAAAGTTCCTGCCCCGGGATGGATTAAACCGGATATGGTTTTGAGCATGGTTGTCTTCCCGGATGCATTGGCGCCAACCAAGGCAACGATTTCTCCCTCGCCTATTATCATGGAAACATCCCATAAGACGTCAACCTTTCCGTAAGACGCCTTTATATTGCTCACTTTCAACATAGGCCTATATTCCCAAATATATCTCCTTGACAGTCTTGTCGGTAGTGATTTCCTCCGGCGTTCCTTCACTAATCTTCTTACCATAATGAAGCGCAATGATCCGGTCAGACACGCCCATGATCGCCTTCATAACATGTTCAATCATAAAGATCGTAGTCCCTTTTTTGCGTATTTCCAGTACCAGCTCTGTTGCCTGGGCCACCTCGGTCGGGTTTAGGCCCGCCATCAACTCATCAAGCAACAGCAATTCTGGCTTTGTCGCCAAGGCTCTTGCCACTTCAAGGCGCTTTTGATTCGCGATGGTTAGTTCTTTGGCGATGACCCCGTCCGTTCCTGATAATCCCACAAATTCCAATAATCTTGAGGACTCCCTCTGGGCGTCGGATTTGTGAACTCCGCCTGATTTTCCAAAGAAACATGCCAGCAATATGTTCTGAGAGACGGTCATACTGCCAAAGAGCTTAACCAACTGAAACGTTCGTGCTAACCCTCTTTTACAGATTTGATGCGGCTTCAGCCCTAGAATGTTCTCACCCTTGAACATGATGGTCCCTGATGTGGGGGCAATGGAACCGGATATGAGATTAAAAAGGGTGGTTTTTCCTGCCCCGTTTGGACCGATCAGCCCCACGATTTCCCCTTGATTGATATGGAAATCAACGTCCGCGGTGGCGGCCAACCCCCCAAAATATTTTTGTACGCCTTTTCCTTCGAGTATCCGCACGTTACTTTACCAAAACATGTTTCCGCCATTTTGACATCCTTTCACGTAATCCTGCCAGACCCTGGGGCAGGAACAGGATAACGGCTACCAGTATGATCCCGTAAAGGAGGTTGTAGTAGTATGGAAATTTGGTTAACAGCATGTCTGCCAGAAGCGTAAGGGCCGTGGCTCCGATGATTTGACCATAGATCCGGTGGACACCCCCAAAGATGGCCATTAACACCGGCATAAAGGAAAACAGCGGATTAAAGGCAATGGACGGGTCAATATAGGTCCATCGTGTGGCCATGGTTGCCCCGGCCGCTCCCATAAAAACCGCGCTCATGGCAAAAGCGAGTATTTTTAAGGCGTTCACATTTACCCCAATGTGATCGGTGGCCTCTTCGGATTCGCCGATGGCAAGCAACGCCAGCCCGTATTTGGAATTTTTTATGAAATAGGCCATGGCGAGTGTCAGCAAGACAATCGTCAACATGGCATAGTAGACGGTTATGTTGTCCACCGATACAACCAACCTCCCCACGGTCCGTGTGATATTAACCTCCCACCACAGGACAGAGTGCCGAATGAGTTCGCTGAGCCCGAAAGTGAATATGGTGAAATACATACCCCTGAGCCGCAGACTTGAAAGGCCTACCAATAGAGCGAGCAGGAAGCTCGCAAGTCCTCCAAGAGCGATAGCTGCCAGAAAGGGTAAGACATTTCCCAGGACAGCCGAGACATATATTCCGATGCCGAAAAATGCAGCAGAGGCAAGGGATATGTAACGGGTGGGACCCGAGAAAACAGCCCAGCTGACGGTAAGGACGATATACATAAATATATCATTTAGGGATATGATGGTATAAGGCGGCAGGAATCGGGGAATAACCGCCGCGAGGATTATGATTATGAAAGACAAAACCAGGGGGAAAAGCCATTTTGGAGCGGGGTTGTTCGTGCTTGACATTTTTTATTTCCCCAAAATGCCGGTGGGTCTTACCAAGATCAAGAGAAGAAAGATCATGTAATATGCAATCAACGATAGGCCAGGATGTATGTACATAACGATGTTTCCCACAAGACCGAGTATCAACCCTCCTAGCAGACTTCCCAGGATATTGCCCAACCCACCCAAAACGACAGCGATAATGGCAATGATTGAATACGGGAGACCCATGAGTGGGGTAATCTCAAACATCATGCTTATGAGGCATCCGGCCAGAGCGGCCATTAAAGCGCCTAACCCAAAACATAAGCCCAGCATCCTGTGAATATTGACACCCATGAGCTGGGCGGTATCCACATCCTGGGCTGCCGCCCGGATAGCTTTTCCAAAGCGCGTGCGTGCCAGAAAAAAGTAGAAGGCTAATCCAATAATGATTGCGAACAAAAAGGCAAGCAACCGGTTTTGGGCATAAATTGCACCGCCAAAATCAACGGTTCCGGCCAGATAGGTGTAACCTTTTATGTCAGAACCCCAGGAAAGCAGCGCTATGTTTTGAATGATAAACAAAAGTCCAAACGAAGCCAGGATGGACGTACCCTCAAAGGCGGCCATTGATTCCGATGATTTTCTGAGGTGTTGAAACAGGGTCCTGTGGATCAAAAAACCTAGCCCAAACACGATGGGACCGCTGATGACAAGGGATACAAGAGGGTTTATTCCAAAAGACGTATACAGGGAATAGGTCGCGAAGGCCCCAAGCATAATAAATTCACCGTGAGAGACATTCAGCACCCGGGCAACGCCATATTGCAGGCCGAGTCCCACAGCTATAAGGGCGTATAACCCGCCCAATATGAGGCCCCCTATGATGATATCGAGAAGGAGGGTCCCTCCCATAGTTCACCTTTTTCAATCATTCCCAATTTCAAAACAAATCACAGCTTGCAGGCTGCCCGACACAAAATTTTTACCGGGCGGCCTGCTTGATTTTGCTGCTGTGATTTTTCGCTTGTCTCCAAGCGAGATCTTGTATTGAAGACTGATGTGTTGCCAAACCAATCCGTTATCAGGGCCAGGCAGGTTTGGGATATATGGGTTTTGCAGTACGCTTTGGTTTACCGGCCACAACTTCAAATTCCCCGTTCTGCCACTGGCCAATCTCTCCGGGGGCCTGGATATTAAAGCCTCCTTCAAACTTTACCGGACCGATTACCGTTGGAAAGGTCTCGGTCGCTATGACGTCCCTTAATTTTTTTCGATCAAGGGTTCCTGTTTTTTCGATAGCCTGCTCCAGAATCTGAAGGGATGCGTATGCAAAGGCGCTTCCCCACCGATCAGGCTCCTTATTCCACTTCTTGACGTGTCTATCATAGTATTCTTTTGCGCCGGGGTAAGGCAGCTTCGGGTTCCAAGCGCCGGCTCCCATGACCCCCTCTACAGCTTTGGCGCCGAACTTGTCTCTATAAACGGGGAAAGCCACGCCGACACCCAGATAGAAAAGTTTTGGGTTTAACTTAAGCCCCATTGACTGTGCGGTAATAAGGAAGGTGTCAGGGGGATAAGACATTCCCAGCAGTGCATCGACATTGGCGGCCTTAATTTTCTTTAATAATGGGGAGAGGTCCTTGGCACCCAGGGGATAGCTTTGCTCTATCACGGCCTTGATCCCTTTTGCCTTCAATGCCGGTGATACCTCGGCTGTCCACTCTATACCATACGCATCTGCCACATAGATCAAGGCCACTTTCTTTATGCCGAACTCTACCAGAAGGTCTACCAGGGCTGCTCCCTGCTCACGAGGCATGTTCAATATCCCGAAAAAGTAGGGTATTTTATGAGCCACTTTTCTGAGCTTTTCAGAAGAAATCGTGGGACCTATTAACGGATAACCGTATTTGTTTGCTACCGGCCCCACAGCAAAATGCATGGCGGTGCCCCAGGGCGGTAGCAATAGGTCTACCTTGTCTTCCAGGACCAGCTTTTCAACCAGTTTAACGGCAGTGCCAATATCACTCTTATCGTCGTATATGATAAGCTCCACCGGCAGCCGTTTGCCGTACTCTTTTACATAGATTCCACCCTTTGCGTTAACCTCTTCAACCCACATCTTGTAGTTCGGGATCTGAGTCATCCCCGCGCCGGGCGCATAGGGACCCGACAGAGAAATCGCAGTGCCGATAAGGATCTTGTCTTTGCAATACCCAGTCAATGGGAAAGCTACAACCAAAACGGCCAATAATATAAAAACCACCCTCAACTGCTTTATCATGCCAGACATTTTTCGCCTCCTTGAATAATATTGTTGACCATTGAATCGAGACCTTTGAAAAACGCCCCCTTTTGGCCAATCTCGGCGTCAGTCTCGAATTTCAATCCTCGAAATATTCAATATATTCCTGTAGTTGAAATTCTCGCCTTCCCCTCCGGGCCGTAGGCCCTACCGGCCGGAGGCTTGACCTTGACCAAAATTGAACGTTTTTCAAAGGTCTCGAATCCTACCATCGCTTCCTCGAAGGGCCTGGGCAGCAATCACAACGTTCCTCACAAAGGGTTTATGTGAGGTCAGAAATGAATGAGGCCCTCTCCAAAATTACCTTCATATCACCCCCTTTCAAAAATCAAAATATGCTCAACCGCCCGACGGAAAGGCTGCCCCATGAAACCATGAGGTGGTCATGCGGTGGACCGACCTCAACCTCTCTTGCGGGTTGCCGTAAGCATTTTGTCAACCTCATCGTCTCCCATGGCGAAACGGAGCAGGAACTCTTCATCTGATACTTCCGGTCCCAGTTCCATCTGTTTTCGCAGTTCTTTAACAGATGGCTGCGGGAACTCCTGCTCCATTATTTTCTTGGTTTTGGGCCAGTTGTATATCTTGTCCAGGACATTTTGTGCGACCGGAGCGGGCGGCGCCCCGTGGTACCCGGCCAGGTACTCGATAATACCGTCAGGGATCATCTTGTACCTTTCTCCCAAAACCACATTCATGGTGGCCTGGGTTGCGACAAATTGAGAGAGGGGGGTCACCATGATGGGATACCCCAGCTCCTTTCGGACCGTGACGATCTCTTCAAGTACTTTTTCCAGATGGTCTTCCTTACCTGCCTCAGAAAGCTGGCGCCGGAGCGTGGTCATCATGCCCCCGGGAACCTGATGTTTGTAATAGGCGAGGTCATATTCCAAAGGCACACCGGCCGGCCGTGTCTCCTTTTTGGCAATTTCCATCAATTGAGCCGAATAATTCTTTAGGGATTCCTCATTCAGTCTTGCCGTGTAGCCCATGTGTTTGATGTTCTTGAGGACGTTAAATATGGATGGTTGGGCCGTGCCATTGGCAAGCGGCGGGACACCCGTATGCACCCTATCAACACCCGATCGTATAGCCTCCAAATAGACCAAGGGACCCAGCCCCGTGTTGCAATGTGTGTGTATCTCAAGGGGCCGTCCATTGAGGTTTGGCTGAACGGCGGCCACAAGGGTTTTCACACTATCCGGTGTTAGGAGACCTCCCTGGTCTTTGATGTAAATCGTATCAACATCGGGGCATTGGGTTATCTCCCGGGTCTTTTCGGCATAATACTCATCCGTGTGGACCGGACTGATGGAGTAGCACAAGGCCACCATAAATTCTTCTATGCCCGCCTTCTTTGACATTCTCGCGTTTTTGACGATGCTATCCATCTCAAGGGCGGCTTCGCACAGCCACACCCGCCGTATACCGTTTGCGGACATACGTTCATAGACCAATTGCATGACGGCGTCCGGCGAGCGTTTGAACCCGATAAACCGTCGCCCCGTCGTCCCAAAACACAACCGCGTATTTGGCATGGCCTTTGAGGCGAGGCGTACTTTCTCCCAGGGATTTTCCCGGTGATACCGGACTGCGGTCTGCATATGGGTGCTGGCAACAAGATCCACCGCATGATATCCCGCACGTTCCACCTCCGGCGCAAGGGAAAGTATCATCCCTGTCTTCAGGCCCGTGGCATCCCAAAGACTCTGGTTACCGTCTCTCAGAGAGGTATCCACAAACTTTATCTCGCTCATGGATTATTCCCCTTTATACAATTCCCTGATGAGCTTAGCCTTCATCTCAAAACGGGGAAGTGTGCCATCGGGGACAAGTTCCACATCGGCCCGGAAGACCAGCTTATTTCTCAGCACTGTTTCCAATTCCTTTTTCAAGGTATCCAGATCTTTTTCCTCCGGTGAGTATTCCACCTGGATTCTCAGGGGAGGCTCCACCTTCGGGCCCGGCTTGTCAAGGAGGACGAGCATATCACCAGTAGTCCTTGGCCTAAAAAAAGTTATGATATCCTTGATAGCCGATGGGAAGACATTGACGCCAAGGAGGATAAGCATGTCGTCGGTACGGCCAATACATCTTATACGAAAACTGGTCCGGCCGCACCCACAGGGGCCTGTAAAAACGGTGATCCTGTCCCGAGTCCTAAATCTTACCACCGGGCAGCATTCCCGATCGATCAAGGTATAGACCAATTCTCCTTCTGCACCTTCTTTCATTTCCATTAATTCACCCGAATCCGGGTTGATAAGTTCAGGAAATATGTATTCCTGAGCGCAAAAGTGCATCCCCTGTTGCGCAGGGCATTCCCCAAAGATAATAGGCGCGGCGTCGGAGTTTCCCATGCCTTCGCTGAGGAGACATTGATAGTCTTCTTGGAGTCGTTTTTTTATTGCCGGGACTCCACCGCCCGGTTCAGCGCCAACCACCAGCTTCTTGAATCCGAGATCCGAGGGGTCTATATTCTCTTTTTTTCTTAAGTAATCTGAAAAATACTGTGCATAGGATGGTGTGCAGTGAAGCACGTTGCCTCCTAATCTTTTTGTGGTTACAACCACCCGGTCGGATGCGCCGGTCCCGATGGGCACAAATGCGGCTCCGATGTGTTCAATGGCATCTTTGACCGGGAGACCTCCCACAAAAAATGTGAGCCCCACCGCATGGATTACCACGTCTGTCGGCCTCACGCTTTTTGTAAAAAGAGAACGGGCGGTTATATCTGTCCAGACCTTGTGATCATGCCGGGTAAGACCGACGAATGTGGGGACACCGGTGGTCCCTGATGATGAATGGATGCGGATGACGTCATCCATTGGGGCGGCACTGTGAGATCCGAGCGGGGGATGTTCTTCCTGGCTTTTTCTGAGGTCGTCTTTTTCGGTAAAGGGGAGTTTGTGTAAATCTTCAAGCCCATTGATATCGCCCCTTTCAATACCATGCTCTTTGAATTTTTTCTGATAGAAGGGTGATTTTTTCCATACATAATCTAACTGATGCAGGAACTTTTCCTCTTGAATCGGGAGCAATTCCTCCGGGCGCATTGTTTCAATCTCTTTATTAAAAAATTCTTTTTTCATCTTTTTCTCTCCTGCATGAATCTGTCCAGGCTGTCAACCAGTGCTCTGGCAGTGTCAAAATCCTCAAGATTGCAATCTACCTCTTCAATTTCAAGCGGCGATTTGAGATTCTTTTTTAATTCGTCTACAAAAATCTGATCCTCTTTGGGATCATAGAGGATACTACCTTCTCCGTCTATGGAAGACCAGCCCTTCAAGGGGACTACCAGCTTTATGGGCCCCTTTGCCTTGTTTATCTTTTCCGCATATAGTTTGGCCCCGATTATCATTTCATCCACCGGAAACCGGGTCATGGATCTCATTTCGTCAATATCGAGCACCCTTCCAGAGGCAACGTATTTTTCTCTGTTGGTCCGGGTTGGGCCCGCACCCGTCAAGTTCAAGCAACAGGGAGCCCATACCTGGGGGATCCCTCTTTCGCAGGCGGCATCAAGTCTTTTCATGCCGGCCGGCCGGTTTCCCTTGAATTGTTCCTCAATAAGGCCGGCAGGGACGATCTCAATAACACCATCAAAAAACCCCTGGGATATCAGCCTGTCCATGGCGCGGTCACTAAGGCCCTGGGCATGAAAAAGATACACATGATATCCTTTCTCCACCAGAAGCTGTTCTACATTCTTGGCGCACTGATCTGAGAAGCCAAGTTCAGTAACAGCTATGGAAGGAAAGGGTAGTTTGAGTGACTTATAGTCAAGGGCTTCTTCCACCATTCCCGAGATGGCCCCAGCCACCTGTGATATGGCGTTTTTTACGAGATCATTCATCCCGGCGATTTCCAAGATCAGCTGCATCACCACCGCATCGTTGGCGCCAAACCATCTTCCCACATAAACAGTTTGGGCAGCGGGGGCGCCAATAACCTTGGGGATTCCAAAAGGCAACTTGGACATTACCTGTGATCCAAGCAAGGCGATGGTAGACCCTCCAAGGGATACTATGCCATCCAGTTCCCTCTTTGAAAGGAGATCCAACGCCTTTTGCTGAGCACCGCTTGTCATGGTGTTTGTTATGGCAAATCTGTCTTTCGAAGCTATGATTTCGCCGATCTCCTTGCCACCCAAACGTGCAATTTCTTCAGGTGTGATATCCGCTTTAAAGGAAGGGCGGCCACCCATACTGATATCCATTAGTATGGCTTTGTGCCCCCGCCTTTCAATACACTCCTTCAGGAAGTTCAATTGATCGCCTTTGGTGTCGGCCGATCCAATAATCACAATCTTTTTTTGCATATGACTCCCTATTGAAAATACAGTCAGCCTTGAACACTTGTCCTAATTCTTCCACGACTGACCAATTGATCAGGGTTTGTTGAAAGACCTCCTGTCGGGCGAACCTCAAAACCTTTTATAGTTGAACATCACCGCCAGAAGTTTTGCCTTTTTATTTCCCACACTTCTTCCGGTGTGGGGTACAGCAGCATCAAAATATATGCTGTCTCCCTCCTCCATAATGAATGTTTCTCCATCATAGATGAACTCATGTTTGCCTTCCAGGAGAAACATAAATTCCTCCCCTTCGTGCTGGAAAACGGCCTGTTCATCAAAGGCCGGTTCAATGATGTAAGGTTCCATGTTTTTGCCGGGTTTGTCAAAGGAAAGGGCCTCATAGGCATAACCGTATAATGAACCTTCTGATAAAGAACCCATTCCCTTGATAGATTTTCTTTGGTTTTTTTTTGTGAATGAGATCCTCGTGTCTTGTGAACCCCTCAGGTTTTCACCCAACAAGAAAGGTGCGTCTACGCCCAGGGATATTGCAATCTTATTTAGCGTAGAATAAGGGGGGGCCTTTCTTGACCTCTCAATTTTGGAGAGATACCCCTTTGTCAAACCGGTCAGATCCGCCAACTCCTGGAGTGTAATATTTTTTTGTTTGCGAAGGGTGTTGATGTTTTTTGCGACCATCTCTTCGTGCATACTGCTCCCCCCGAAAATACCTTTAAATTAGGGAATTCATTGTCAATCCAAGATGTAAACAACACCAAGATTACCGTCAATTTTGACCCTCTGGCCGGTCTTGATCTTTTGAGTTCCTTCAAGACACCCAGCCACACATGGGATGCCGAATTCTCTTGCCATAATGACGGGATGGGAGAGTGATCCTCCACCATCGGTTATAAGCCCTGCGATCAGGTTAAAGGCAACCGTCCATGCGGCGGATGTGCCGGGGGCCACAAGGATTTCCCCCTCTTTAAGTTCGGGCAATTGGTCCGCCCCCATAATTACACGAGCGATACCCTCAACCACACCGGGCGCTGCAGCGGCGCCGTATAAATCGGCCTTCAGTTCTTCTCTGACGATAGGTACCTGGGTTGAAACTTGTAAAGTCGGATCACTTCTCAACACGGCCTGAGCCTGTTCGATGTCTCCGTAAAAGGGCGCCGGCTCTATGGTCAGACTCTTTTCAAATGCTTGCTTTCGTCTCTCAACATAGGGGCGCAGGTTGATTCTTTCCATGGGTATGGCGGCCTTTCTTATCTCATTGGGATGAAGGAAATGGATGTCTTCCGGGTCATCGATGCAGCCGGCATCGGCAAACCGTCGCCCAAATTCCGTCACGATCCATCGCCCCATGGCCCCTATTTGGAAATCACAATAATAGGTATGGTCCTCACTCCAGTAGCCAGACTTCTGGGCGGCTTTCATCAAAACCTCAAAGGCGGGTCGTTTGGGCTCGGGCACTTTTCCCAAAACCCTGTCTATCGCATCTTCCCGTTCCTTTACTACCCGGTCTCGTTCCGCATCGGCGGGGAACACATCGCTGGACATCAACATTTTCATTTGCCAAATGGCAAGACTGGGGTCCTCAACCCAGGCCGGGGTGTCATAGGCATGCATGCGTTCGCATCTCCAGCCGTGCTCAATGAGGAATTCACGATACTCTTCAAGCCATTTTGTTCCCTGGTCACTTTTGTCGAGTTCCCTGATCACCTCTTCTCCGTTTTCTTTGTTGAAAGCCTTGTCAAGTCCAAGTTCCACAGCCCGTCGGCCCAGGCGCCACAGTTCTCGGACGATCCAGATATCACGGCTTTCAAATCCCGACATCAATTTGTTAAAATCAGGATCAATGGATGCCTCCACGCCAAATATCTCTTGCCACATCTGCTGGAACAGGCCGGCAATATAAAAGGAAGACATCAACATGATCATATGGGTCTCGCCTTCTTTGCGGTTGATAATGTAGGTGAAATCCAGAAAGAAAGAGAGGAGGTCGTTATTGCTCAGTTTTCTTATGTCTTTCCATTCTTTAAGCCCCCTTGAGTCCTTTGCTTCCTTATACATTTTTATCAGGTCGGTCTTGAGACGGTCCCAGACCCCATCGAAATTCTCAACAAAAGGTCGAATTTTCTCTCTAAAAACGGGTTCCCTGGCCTTTGCTTCCTCTTTGGTCGTCCTGATTGCAGTGATATAAGGATAGCCGTCAATGAATCTGGAGTCCCATCCTCTGGTGGTGGGCAGTTGAAGTGTTTCTGCGCCATTTCGGAAACCGTGGTAGTACCAATACCACCCGATGCCAATGTAAAGGGGCTTTAGGGGCGGTTTTCCGTGGACCACGTCACATAAAAGGACATCGTAGTTTTTGGGATCGTTCTCCTTATCAAATTCGTAGAAACTCAGGTCATAAGCTGGTGAAAACATGTTTTCCTCCTCCTCAATAAAGTTAAATGATCAGCCGGATGCCTCCCGCCACCATAATCTTTTCCAGTCTTACATCTCCCCTTATCTCATGAACCGAAACTTCCCAGCATGAGATCAAGAACCTGCTCAACGGGCTCTTTTTGTTGGGCAATAACTTCAGGCCGGGTTTGTAACAGGATGACACTCTCTGGGAATTTCAGGTCTTGGTCAATGGCCCATTCGGCGTCCTGAGGCACGCCGAAGTGGGTCTCAAGGATTTTGCCCAATCTCCCGATTTCCTTTGCTTCTTCATTGCTCAAACAAAGAGACTCGCTTTTTTCAGAAGGCGTCTCCTCTTCAACGACACCTACCTCTTTAAAGGTTATATATTTTCCTTTGCTACCCAGTTTCCTTTCGATTACCTCTAGACCCTCTTTTTCTAAAATATATACGTCCGGCATGGCTTCCCCACCCACAACGCTTTCCCCCAACCCCCAATTAGCCTCAATGATCATCCTTGAGGGGTCTCCTGTGTTGGGATCCGCTGTGAATAAAACTCCCGCCGAACGTGCATTCACCATTTTGAGAACAGCGACCCCTATGGGGTCATTTTCAAGCGGCACACCGGCCCGTTTCCTCGCAGACAGGGACCTGGGGTTAAAGGTGCTTGACCAAACCTTTATTACCTTCTCTCTTAAATCTGATTCTCCAATCACGTTCAGATAGGTTTGGTACTGCCCGGGATGACTTGCCGCCCCGGCCGATCGTGTCGAAACAGCCACCTCTTCCACAATACACCTTCGGCACAGTTCCTGATAATGGGACACTATGGCCTCTTTCATTTCGGGAGGTAAATCCTTTGACTCAACAATCCTTCGCAGTTCTGCGCTCGCCTCATTGAAATGTCGTATCTCCTCGAAGTCGTGGTTAGCCTTACCCAGATATTCCTTTATCTCCTCGGCCGCTCCCGTAAGGGACATGAAATCCTTATAGGCTTCCAACGAGAGCGCAAATCCCTGAGGAACCCGTAACCCCATCCTGGTCATTTCACCTAGGTTGGCGCATTTTTTTCCAACCAGGTCTTTGCTTTCTTGTCCTAACTCATCAAACCAAGAAATCCAACTCATTGACATACCATTTCTCCTTCTTCACCTGTCCTCTTCAATGATGATTTTGAGGGATCATTTGTTGAGGTTATGAATTGCATTCAATAGATTTTCTGAACTTGTCACCCATCCAAAGGCTGATTGGACATTAAGGATCGTCGCCTGTTGCGTTATATCGGAACCCATTTGGCTTACGGCATCTGAAACAAGAATGGGGAAATAATCCAAGAAAAAGGCGTGCCTGATCGTCGATTCAACACAAACATTTGTTGCTATCCCTATAAATAACAGATTCCTGACGCCGAGGGTCCTCAAGATGATGTCTAGATTTGTTCCAAAAAAACCATCATATCTCTGTTTTCTAACGATTATATCCTCCTGAAGGGGCTTTAGTTCCTCAATGATATCGGCTCCCCATGTTCCATAGATATAGACCTTGTCTCTTAATTCCGGACGTTGTTTTATCATGACCAGGCCTCCTGATTTATGGGAGCTTGGCGAGTCAGCTGCTGCGGCATCGGATAGATCAGAGCTGCACCCCATCTGGAGATATAGGATCTTGCTCCCCTTTTTCCGCATTGACGTGATGACGTGTTTGCAGGGCTCAATGATCTTTTGGGCAGCTGAAATGTCGTTGCCGGCAAGATCAAAATAACCCCCTTTCCGTACAAAACAGTTCTGCATATCAACAACAATGACAGCACTCTTTAAGAGATCAATTTTGATTGGTTCGGTTTCAGCTTGAAGCAATACAATGTGTTCACGGTCTTTTTCCATCACAGCCCCTTGGTTTTTATGGTTGAAAGATTCCATCCCTATCTTATCACGAGAGACTTGTGTTGATATCGAGCTTGATATTTCGGTGTGTTTTTTTGAGATGGGCAGTTCCTCTATAAAAAAACTCAGTTGTGCGGCATCGGCCCACCCTCCCGTCCTGGGTCCTCCCATGGACACGGGACATATATACCGTAAGCCTTTTAGCCGATTGAGTGCGTAAGAACTTTTTTCACGAAAAAATTATCCTTTTCGGTTTGGCCGAAACTGAAATGGTAGACCAAACTAGGTTTCCAGTTTGTAAACTGTGACCTTTACGTTCCGGTTTTTCCATCTTAGGGGTTGAAAATGGAAACGCGCAATGTTGCATCTCAAGTCACGGGATTATATCAGTAATAATAATATGTGGGCATTATTGTCTACGCAAGGTATTTGGCGTTTGAAGATCCAATATTTACCCGGTCTGCTTTAATTGTATAAAGCGATGTTTCCATGTTGTCAACAAGGAATTGGTATGACAAATTCAACAATGTTTTGTCCGGGTCCATCCTCACAACAGCTATGAGCCGGATTTGAACTTGACCGGTACCCGCATATTACCTATACTCCATTGCCAGAAAGGAAGGCATATTTCTTGTTTTTGATATAATAATCACAGTGAAACGGGCTCAATATTGATAAAGGTAAAAATTCACACAATCTTGAATCTCAAAAAGGTTATCGGAAACAGCGAAGTGGAAATGCTCGCCCCAGACAGAGGCACCCTGAGAAATCTGCTGGAGATTATGATAAACAGATGGGGGGATGAACTGGGATCTCAGTTGTACGGGCCGGATGGTGCCGAACTCCTTCCCTATATTCGTCTTATGGTAAACGGCCAGGACATAACCTTTCTCGAGGGGATGGAAACAATGCTTCAAAATGGGGATGAAATCCTGATACTGCCTCCTGTTGCCGGTGGCTGAGGTTCTATTTTAGTTTAGATAAAGATATGTTGCACAACCGATTAACCCCAAAAATGGAGGTATGAAATGTACAAAGGTGGATATAGCGGGAAGGTTTTGCGGGTGAATCTTACGGAGCAAAATTCAACGGTAGAGGATCTGCCGGAGGAAACAGCCAAGGATTTTATCGGGGGTGCAGGATTTGGGATCAAATATCTGTTTGATGAGGTCAAAGGGGGAACAGACGCGCTGGGGCCTGACAACAAACTGATTTTCGCGTCCGGTCCTTTTTCCGGGACCACCATTCCCTGCGCCAGTCGGATGGCTGTTACTGCCAAATCGCCGCTTACCGGAGCTGTGGGTATGGCCCTGTCGGGCGGATATTTTCCCGTTGAATTGAAATTTGCGGGTTACGATGCCCTGATTATTGAGGGCAAGGCCGAGGCGCCCACCTATGTCTGGATCAAGGACGAGGAGGTGAAGTTCCGCAGTGCAGAAAAACTGTGGGGAATGAAAACCACGGACACCCAGCAGATCATCAAGAACGAGTTGCATGATCAGAATATACGGATTGCCTGCATCGGTCCTGCAGGAGAGAACCAGATAAAGATTGCATGCATTATTAACGAATGGCGGGCCGTGGGACGAAAAGGCCTGGGTGCGGTCATGGGGTCCAAGAATCTCAAGGCGATCGCAATCCGGGGAACCGGAGAAGTGGCCGTCGCTGACAAAGATAAACTAAAGGCCGCCAGAGGCGAGATGACCAAGGCCATGAAGGAAAGCCCTGTGCTCTATCCAAATTTTTCGAAACTAGGAACCTCCATGGTGGTTGACCATACCTGTGCTATTGGTATCTTTCCCACCAAAAACTTTACGGCCACTGGGGAGTATAATCCGGTGGACAAGATTGGGGTCGAGGTCCAGGTGACGCGGAATGTGGGCTCGGAGGCCTGTTATGGGTGTCCGGTGTCATGCAGCCAGCTAAAGCTTGCAAAGACAGGGCCTTATGCAGGGGTACTTACCGAGGGCCCCGAATTTGAAACCATGTATTCCTATGGCGGTGTAACAGGGGTGGAAGATATAGACGCTATCATAGCCGCGGACCGCATGGCCGATGAACTGGGGTTTGACACCATGTCCTCCGGAGTGACGATCGCCTTTGCCATGGAACTCTATGAGAAGGGCATCCTGACAAAAGAAGATACGGGAGGGCTGGAGCTCAATTTTGGTAACCATGAGGCAATGAACACGGTCCTCAGACAGATGGCCTTTCGAGAAGGGATCGGTGATTTGCTGGCTGACGGGTCCAGGGCCGCGGCGGAGAGAATCGGGAAGGGCTCGGAAAAATACGCCATGCACGTCAAGGGTCTGGAACTCCCCGCTTATGATGTGCGAGGGGCAAAGGCCCACGGGCTGAACTATGCAACCTCCTTTACCGGCGCAGACCACTGCAGGGGCTACGCCTTTCAAGAGATCTTTGGAATCCCTGTCCCCCACGAAGTCGACAGATTTGCTGTTGAAGGAAAAGGAAAGCTCACCATGTGGAACCAGGACATTCGTACCGCAACCACTGATGCACCCACCATGTGTGCCTTCCTCCTGGATATGGCCGTCGTCGGCATAGCAGCTCAGAATACGGCCTCGCTGATGGAGGCTGTAACAGACCTTACCTATACCCCCGATGACGTCCTTCAAGTGGGGGAGCGGATCAATAATCTGGCCCATGCCTTTAACGTGCGGGAGGGGTTGACCCGCGCAGACGACACCCTGCCCGAGAGGCTCCTGACCGAACCCCTGAAAGGGGGTGCCTCCAAGGGGCATTTCATCAGCAGAGAGGAACTGGATCAGATGCTGGATGAGTACTACGCGGAAAGGGGTTGGGATGTGGAGACCGGGGTTCCAACCCGTGAAAAGCTGGAAGAGCTTGGGCTCGGTTATGTGACTGACCAGTTGAAGTAGGTCGGTGTCCTCGCTCTGGACGGGATCTTTAACAGGTGTCAGGATTTGGGGTTTCCTGACACCTGTTAGTATGTTCAAAGGGTCTGATGTCTGACCTTGTCTATCCGTCCTTACGGAGAAGGATCTTGGGGGTCCTGGTTCTTTTGTCATAAAAGAGAAAAGCTGTCACGTGCAAGCGCTCCACCGCCGCCACCATACCCACATCCTCGGCGTAAAACGCATAGCCACAGTCAGTCACGGAAGCAGGCCCCACTTTCCCTTTATAAGAGGATTTGATGAGGGTTGCCCTGAACTTTCCCGCCGGAACTGTGACTTCATAGGCACCGATATAGGTGTAGGTGACCTTCAAATGGCCCCGGTACTTCTCAAAGGCGGGGTCATGAAGGTCATATACCCTCACCTTTGTTTCCACGGTCTTTTTCTCTTCGGGTTTCATGCCGTTGAACATCACGGAAAAAGCGGGGGTATAACGGGTTATCACATCTTCAGTCAAATCCACCTCCGAGACCAGTTCAATGCTTCCCCCCCTATTGACCCGGTAATAGTAAATGCACTTTTTGCCATCGACCCGACGCCATGAGATGCCGGATTTTTTATGTTTCGGCCTCCCTATGGTATCTTCCTGATGGGTATCCCTGTGTTCTCCCGCCAGGACCCGGTATGTCCACTTTCCACAACGTAGCGGCATGAGCCTGGCAGTGTCGGCAATGGGCGCGGCTGGCAAGGCCTTCCCCACAACCCCCTCCCCCAGAACGGAAACTGCCTTGGCGTCTGCCTCCTGGAGATGGAGTACCTTTCCGGAGGTAGAGCCCCCGCAATTCCCGGTTGAAGGGCCCCCCACAACCAACGCTGCCCCTAACAGAATCAGGATAGTAAACCTGCAGATGGTTTTTGTTATCATCTCATAATCTCCTGTCATAATTCATTCGACCGTAAGAAAGCCTTCATTTTGATCACTTCATTTTTTCATGGTTTTTCTTGACGAAAAGGGTTAAGAATTACCTCTTAAGAAAAATAGGGTAGGTAAATTATTGAGGTGGGTCAAGGGAAAATGAATCCCTGCTGGAAGGGTAAAAGGATGCCGATTGAGCGTTGGACTCAATTGGATTTCAAGATTAGGAAAAGCAGAAAAAGGCCGGGACTCAAGACGGGCCGGTGAGAGCAGGAGGAGGATAAAAAATGTTTAAGGAAATGGCTGAGAAATTGAAACTGCCCCGGATGAGAATGGTGGAACAAAGCTATGAGGTGCCGCCGTCGGTGGACGTGAGGGCCGAGGTGGATCGAGAGTGGGACCTCGTAAAGGACACGGTGAATCTGCCGGCAGGGTCTAAAGTTGCCGTGGGGGTGGGGAGCCGGGGCGTCTCTAACCTCGCCGAGACGGTCCGGGCTGTGGTGGAAAAGCTAAAAGGGGTCGGCTATGAACCGTTTATTACCCCTGCCATGGGTTCCCACGGGGGGGCATCGGTCGAAGGGCAGATAGGGGTTTTAAGACACCGGGGTGTGACCGAGGAGAGTGTGGGTGCGCCCATAAGGGCGACCATGGAGGTTGTGTCCATGGGAGAAGTGGACGGCATTCCGCTCTTTTTGGATCGCCTGGCACATGAGGCAGACGGAATCGTCCCCATCAACCGCATCAAACCCCACACCAACTTTATCGGTTCCTGGGAAAGCGGCGTTCTCAAGATGATGGCCATCGGCCTGGGGAACCAGATGGGTGCCGAACACTACCACCGTCTTTCCCTGGTTAAGGATCTTTACACCGTTATCATATCGGCAGGCCGTGAGCTGCTCAAACGCTCTAAGGTGCTCTTCGGGGTGGGTCTGGTGGAAAATCAGGAACATGAGACGGTCTCCGTCAGAATGGGAGCGCCCGATGCGTGGGAACCGCTGGAGGCAGAGCTCTTGAAATGGGCCCGTGCGCTGGTTCCGGGGCTGCTGCTAAAAGAGATCGATCTATTGGTCATTGACGAGATGGGCAAAGAGATCAGCGGCGAAGGAATCGATCCCAATGTGGTGGGCCGTGATTGCCTCACCTACGGGGCCAAGCGGGAATGGCCCAAGGTCACCCGAATTTTCGTTCGGGATCTGACAGAAGCTACCGAAGGGAGTGCCGTAGGCATCGGCCAGGCCGACTTCACGACCCAGCGGCTGGTGGACAAAATTGACTTTGAGGCAACGGCCATAAACTGTCTCACCGCGTGCGCGCCTGAGGGCGCTTTTTTGCCCATAACCTTTGAGACCGACAGGGAAGCACTCGCCGTGGCCATGATGACCCTGAGACCCTGCACCCTGGAGGACGTGCGTATCGTCCATATGAGAAACACCCTGGATCCCAAGCGGTTGCTCGTGTCAGAAGGGTGCCTCTCATTCTTGAAGGATCGAACGGATGTGAAAATTGATGAAGAGGACCTGGCCCTGGAATTTGATAGGGCGGGGAATATTGTTTCCCGTTTGATGTGAGACCGAAGGGATATATGAAATAGAGAAGAATGAGAGATGATTAGAAAAATGAGGTCTGCAAGTGGCGATCAATGAAATCAAATTCTGCGGTCGGGGGGGCCAAGGCGTTGTCATGGCGTCCCAGATGCTGGGTCTGGCCTTTTTCAAGGCCGGCATGTATCCCCAATGTTATCCTGTGTTTGGGGGGGAGCGCCGGGGTGCACCCGTGGTGAGTTTTCTCCGGGTTGACAAAGAGAAGATCCTCCTGAAATGTGACATAAAACAGGCCGACGAACTCCTTTATTTTGACACGACGCTCATAAATGTGGAGGAAATTCGCGGATTGATGCGGCCGGCCGGCCGGATACTCCTCAGCACGAGTAAACCGGTTTCAGATCTTGAAGGGATCTCGGAACATACACTGGGTCTTGTTGATGCCGCGGCCATTTCCCGGAAGTTGGGCCTTGGTCACGTCATCAATACCGCAATTCTTGGGGCCTATTGTCGTTTTTCCAATCTCTTGTCCATGGATAATTTGATATCAGCCATTGAGGAAATGGTCCCGGCCAAGAGAGAAGAAAATATGGAGGCCGCACGTCAAGGGTACGGCGAACTGATCATCACTAACAAAGAGGGCTGAAGTGGCTAGATTAGCGTGTATTGACCCGGAAAAGATCATTCCCATCTCCCATTCCACAACGGAAGTATTCAAGACAGGTACTTGGGCCACCGCACGACCAGAGTACCGTGAAAAGGTTTCAGCCTGTCGCGCAGCCTGTCCTGCAGGAAACAATATCACGGGAGCCCTCCATAAGGTCTCACAGGGGGATTTCGACGCTGCATTGCGTCTGTTTCTGGAAGAAACGGCGCTCCCCGGGGTTTGTGGAAGGGTCTGCTACCATCCTTGCCAGATTGATTGCAATCGGGGGCAGTGGGACCAGACCGTTCAAATTCGTGCAGTGGAACGCGCTGCATCAGAATTGGGCAGGGCTCAACCACAGATCCTGACAGACGATGGTAACGGTCATCCCGTGGCCGTCATCGGTTCCGGCCCTGCAGGGCTCGCGGCCGCCTATCATCTGGCAAGAATGGGGCATCCGGTAGATCTCTGGGAGGCAGAAGACGAACCAGGAGGATTGCTCCGTTGGGGGATTCCCCAATACCGGCTGCCGCAGGAAGTATTGGAAGACGATCTGGCACGCATCTTCTCCCTGGGGATCCGGATGCGTACAGGTACCCTTGTTGACGGAGAAAAACTCGCAAAAATCCGAAGAAAAAACGAGGCTGTTTTTATTGCTACAGGTGCTCAAAAAATTTTGGGTGTTGACATCCCCGGATTTAAGCTTCCGGGGGTAGATCTTGGCGTTGGTTTTCTGAGGGATGTTCGACGGGGGACGTTGAAGGACCTGCGGGGGAGAGTGGTGGTGATCGGTGGGGGAAACGTTGCCATTGATGCCGCACTGACTGCCGGTAAACTGGGTGCGGATCAGGTGGACCTGGTGTGTCTTGAAGAGCGTCTGGAGATGCCGGCCCATGAGCGGGAGTGTGAGGACGCCCTGGAGGAGGGTGTCGTGTTCCACAACGGGTGGGGCCCGAAATGCATTCTAGAGGAAGGTGGATGCCTGGCGGGGGTCCAATTTGTAAAATGCACTTCGGTGTTTAACAAGGAAGGGGATTTTGACCCCAATTTTGATGAAACCGAGACACTGATCAGGGATGCGGACAGGGTTATCGTTGCGATCGGTCAGGCGCCGGATCACTCTTTTTTTAGAGAAAGCGGTCTCATGGAAGGAGGTCCAGGGAATGCTCTACCGGTGGATGCCGGGACCATGGAGACTTCAGGGCCAGGGGTTTTCGCGGGAGGGGATTTTGTAAAGACGCCGGGTTCAGTGGTGGAAGCCATTGGAGCGGGAAAGCGGGCGGCCCTCGCCATCCATCTCCAAACCGTGGGAAAATCCTTTGGGGAAGCCGAAGCAAAGGTGCGGCTGGGAGAAGGCCCTTCGTTTTCCATCCACGCCCTATTTCATGATCGGGAGGATTGGGATCCAGGGAAGGTAGTCAGATTCGAAGACCTTGAACCCCTGTTTCTGGACCACCGGCCGCCGACAGCGTTGCCACGTCTTGAACTGGAGCTGCGACGAAAAGGTTTTGAGGAGATTGATCTCCCCTTGAGCGCAGAAGAGGCGATCCTGGCGTCAGAGCGGTGTTTTTTTTGCGGTACCTGCACGGGGTGCGATCGCTGTTTCATTTACTGCCCCGACATGAGCATAATACCGCCGGGAGGAGATTTCCGTACCTATAGGTCTGATTCAGATTATTGCAAAGGGTGCGCCGTGTGTGAGGCGGTCTGCCCTAGGGGCGTGATGAGCATGGGCGAGGGGAAATGAAAAAATTTATATCAGGAAATCATGCAGTGGCAGAAGCCGTGAGGCTCTGCCGAACGCAAATTGTGGCGGCCTACCCGATCACGCCCCAAACTCCAATTTATGAAAAGCTTTCGGAGTTGGAGGCTGGGGGCGAACTGGGTGGGATCATGATGCGTATGGAATCGGAACATTCGGCCATGGCCGCATGCCTGTCTGCTTCATTGACGGGTGTCCGGACCTTTACGGCCACATCGTCCCAAGGGCTTGCACTGATGCACGAGATGCTCCATTTTGCATCAGGGGCCCGGAGTTCGGTAGTCATGGCCAATGTGAACAGGACGCTCGCTGCTCCCTGGGCATTCTGGAGCGACCAGACGGACAGCCTCTCCCAGCGTGACACCGGATGGATTCAGATCTATTGTGAAGACAACCAGGAAGCCCTGGACTCGGTGATCCAGGCCTTTCGCATCGCAGAAAAGGTCCTCCTTCCGTGTATGGTTGTTCTGGAGGCGCACTATATTTCTCATTTTATGGAGCCCGTGGACGTGCCGGACCAGACGCTGGTGGACCGTTTTGTGCCACCCGTGGATATCCCGCGCAGGTTTGAAGTGGATAACCCTCGATTTTCTCTGGGTGTGGTGAACCAGAAGCAATACCGTGATTTCCGGCGTCTCAGCCAGGAGGCCATGGAACTGGCCCTGGAAGTCATCGAGGATGTGGACAAGAAGTTCGCCCGCACCTTCGGCAGAGGATATGGTATGGTCGAGGCGGTGGATACGGAGGACGCTGACCTGGTTCTGGTAACCACGGCAACCATTACTTCCACGGCAAGGGCGACACTGCCTATATTGCGGGAGAAAGGCTTCAAGATCGGATTGGTGAAAATCAGGGTTTTCAGACCGTTTCCTACCCAGGCGCTTCGCAAAATCCTTGATAACGTATCCAAGATCGCAGTCATTGAAAGGAATATTTCTCTGGGCCGAGAAGGGATCTTTTGTTCCGAGTTGAAAGCCGCCTTAGCCAATAGCCCGGTGCGGCAGCAGATACAGGGATATCTTGCGGGGATTGGCGGAACTGACGTTGATCCCGGGATGATTGAGCGTATCGTTGTGGATGCCATGGAACGAAAAGAAGCCATGGACGGGCCCATTTGGATGACGGAGTAAACAACTCAAAAGCAGCTGGGATAATCAATAACAGGCCTTTTTTGATACCCCCGTTTGAATTTAGGTTTTTCAAAATAGGCACTTAGACAGGGGAACCCTCATTCCCCCAGTTTCAAAGGGCTAAGGTGTTACAAACCACCAAAAAGATTATTCTCCTTCATGTAAAAGGACTTTGCGGGTGACAAACCATTTAACACTAGTTTTTGAGGAAGGCTGATGCTGACAGAAACCTCTCGTCCTACAGAAGTGATGCGGTCGGGTCACCTGGCCTGTCCCGGTTGCGGCCTTGCCATGGGCATGCGAATGGTCCTGCGCGCTCTGGGTCATCACGCAGTCGTGGTCGTTGTCCCCTCTTGCGCGGCCATCGTTTCCGGACCTTTTCCAAATGCCGCCCTTGATGTCCCGCTTTTTCATTCTGCCTTTGAGGTCGCAGCACCCACTGCAGCGGGCATCTCCAACGCACTAAAGGTCCAAGGCAAGGACGATATCCCTGTCCTGGCATTTGCCGGGGACGGCGGGACCTTTGACATCGGGCTGCAGTCCTTGTCCGGTGCTGCCGACCGAAACGAAGATCTGATATATGTCTGTATGGACAATGAGGGCTATATGAATACGGGTATCCAGGTGAGTTCGGCCACCCCCCGTTTTGCCTGGACAGGAACCTCACCTACGGGGAACACCCGGAGAAAAAAACAGATCATGGAGATTATGGCCGCCCATCGGATTCCCTATGCCGCTACGGCCTGTGTCGGTTTTCCCGAGGATCTGATGAACAAGGTCAAGCGGGCCAAAGAGATTCGCGGGACCCGATTTATTCACCTGCTGTCACCGTGCCCAACCGGATGGAAGATAGAGGAGCACATGAGTCCCAAGGTGACCGTCGCCGCGGTGGAGACCAACATATTTCCCCTATTTGAGATATACGACGGTACGCGATACGAGATCAATCATGAATCAAGATCCCTCCCGGTGGAAAGGTATCTGAGTCTTCAGGGGCGTTTCCGACATCTTACCGAGGAACAAAGGCTGGAGACTCAGTCGGAGGTCGATCAGAACTGGAAGGTCTTGAACGCAAAGGCCTCCGGGTACGCATGTTGACGGCTCGCTAACTCGATTTAGGCGGCCTTGGTAATGGGTGCGGCAACCCTCACCTTAGCGGCAAGCAAGGGATGGAGAACCGTGGTAAAGATTTCTCTTCGTTACCCCTTCAGTGTGGAAGCGCAGGCTGCAATCCTTTCGAGGGCTTTCCGGATGTTTTTAAGTGAAGTGGCGTAGGAAAATCGCAGAAAACCTTCACCGTAAGCACCAAAATCCGGACCGGCAAGCATGGCGACACCCCCTTCATTGAGAAGATAGTCTGCAACCTCCCTTGAAGACTTGCCGAGCCCGGTAATGTTGGGGAAGAGATAAAAGGCACCTTTCGGCACCGTACAGGTGATGCCCGGGATCCCGTTGAGACCCTTCACGAAAAAGTCTCTCCTTTTTTTGAATTCACCCACCATTGCTCGAACCGCGTCCTGTGGTCCGTTTAGGGCCGAGATGGCGGCACGCTGTGTGAATGAAGCTGTACAGGAATTGCTGTTGACCATGAGTCGCGTGATATGTGCCGCAAGTTTGGCGGGCATCACCCCGTAACCGATTCGCCAGCCTGTCATGGCATAGGTCTTGGAAAATCCTTCAAGTATGATCAAGAGATTCTGTATGCCATCAAACGCAGAGATGCTCGCAAACTCACCGTCATAGAGTATTCGAGAGTAGACCTCATCGGAGAGGACAGCTATCTCATATTCCATGGCGATCTGAGCAATGTCCTTGAGATCTTCCTCGGGAAGTATCCCTCCCGTGGGGTTCTGGGGGGAATTGATGATGATGAGTTTTGTACAGTCGGTAACCAGGTCCTTCAGTTCGTTGACATCAAGACTGAAATCCAGCTCTTCCCTGAGAGGAACGGGGACCGGCTTTGCCCCCGCAAATCTGATGACCGATTCGTAGATGGGAAATCCCGGGTTGGGATGGATCACCCCATCGCCCTCTTGGGCCAGTGCGAGGAGCGTGAAAAACATGATGGATTTTGCGCCGGGTGTGACGACGATATTGTCGATGGACAAGGACACTCCCCGGGACCTCGTCATCTCTTTCGCGATGGCCTCCCGGAGTTCAAACATCCCTGCTGAAGGCCCGTAGTGGGTGTATCCGTCGTCGAGGGCCTTTTTTGCCGCCTCTATGATGTGGGGGGCGTGTCGAAATCGGGTTCCCCGATCTCCAGGTGGATAATTTCCCTTCCGGCTCGCTCAAGGGCCTGTGCCTTTGCGAGTACTTCAAATGCGGTCTCTGTGCCCAGCCGTGAGATTCGTTTTGCAAATTCCATATTCTTATCCTTATCATGGGGTGTGAACAACCGGTATCCTGATCCATATCAAAGGACCAGAAACACTGACTGGCTTTGGTCAGTGGCGTATAATATTCGTGAGCTTTCATCTTATCTATAGCGCTCAGGTAAAGTGATACACTTTCGCTCAGATAAATTGAGATGTTGGTTCACAGAAGGATTAGCCGGAACCCGCCCGGATAACGGAAAATATACCCCGCTGCCATTTGTGAATTAACGCTATCTTTTGGAGGCAAAAACGGAAAGTTGATAGGTAGTGCCTGACCGAAAAG
>JADHXI010000191.1 GCA_016783065.1 Desulfobacteraceae bacterium
GTCACGGTACGTGATCAGGGATCTTTTTCAACACTCCATCACTCCAGTACTCCATCACTCCATTAGTCACTGAAACGCCAGTAGACTAAATCCCCTCTGGGGATAACCAAAGCCGGGTCCTCTGGGCCCGGATCTTTACGTCCGCAAGAATTAGTGCTTTCGGTGGGATCTGAATATGCCCTCAGACGAGGATACTATCGCCGCCATAGCCACACCCATTGGCCAGGCCGGGATCGGTATCGTACGCGTAAGTGGACCCCGGGCTTACGGGATTGCCGAAAAGATCTTTACGCCCCAGAATTCCATTCAGAGGCTTCAAAGCCATCGCCTTTACCTGGGGCGTCTAAATGATCCTTCATCGGGAGAGATGATCGATGAGGTCCTGCTCTCCTGTATGAAGGCCCCCCGTTCTTACACCCGCGAAGACGTCATTGAAATCAACTCCCACAGCGGCTACGTCCTGCTTTCAAAAATCCTCCAGGTGGTACTGGACCAGGGAGCCAGACAAGCTGAGCCTGGAGAATTCACGCTGAGGGCCTTTTTGAACGGCAGGATTGATCTCACCCAGGCAGAAGCCGTTGTCGATCTTCTCAATTCCAAGACAGATCGGGGCCTTACTCTGGCATCTCGACAGATCAAAGGATCGTTCAGAAGAGAGATCGAGGCGTTGCGTCTGAAGGTGGTGGATATACTTGCAAAGGTAGAAGTGGCTATTGATTTCCCTGAAGAGGAAGCAGAAATCCTATCCAGGGAAAATACTGCGGACATCATCAAGGAGGGGGTCATCACCGCAATTGAGGGCCTGGTGAGGGCCCATGGAGAAGGGAGGATTTGGGTAGACGGGATAAACACCGTGATCGTGGGCCGTGTCAACGCGGGTAAATCAAGCCTCCTGAATCGCCTCTTGAATGAAGAACGTGCTATTGTAACCCACATCCCCGGCACCACAAGGGACATCATTGAATCCACCGTCACCGTTGAAGGGCTGCCCCTAAAAATCATGGATACGGCCGGCTTGAGAAAAGTCAAAGGTGAAGCGGAAAAGATGGGGGTTTATCTGACCGAACAAAAGTTGGCAGAAGCCGACTTTTTATTGGCGGTCATTGATCGAAGCCGTCTAATGAATAAAGATGACCATAAGATCCTTGCAAAAGCTCGGCTGAAAAAGGCGTTAATCGTCCTTAACAAGATTGATTTACCTTCCGGGCTCCAAGAAAAGGACCATGAGGAGGTGCTGTCGGGTTTTCCTGTTGTCGAGATATCGGCGCTTACAGGTCAGGGTCTTGATGGGTTAAAGAAGGCCATTGCGGCGTGTATCATGGAAAGTCACATAGATATGACGGTTTCCCACATCGCACCCAATTTGAGACACAAACAGGCCTTGACCCATGCTGCCGGCTTTTTCAGAAACGCTGCCCATAGTGCAAGGGAGCATGCACCCATGGAAATCGTTGCTCTTGAACTCAAGAGTGGACTCGACGCTTTAGGAGAAATAACAGGGGAGACCACCAGCGAAGAGGTCTTGGATAATATATTCAGCCAGTTTTGTCTGGGGAAGTGAAAAGGGTCGCCAAATGGGTTCCAAAGTCAATGGCAAGACCCGAAAGTCCATAAAGGCCCTGAAGATTGTCTTCTTTCTTCGCGGCACATCTCCCAGGTGAACCTGGTCGGTGTAACGGACTATGAAATCTCGGTTGAAATATCAGATTCGTATAGAAAGGGTGGTTACGTAGGCATGCCAAATATTGTTATCATTGTCCTGGCAATAATCCTCATGGCCGGGCTTCTAAGATTTGAAAAAAGGGGTAATCGAAAGGGCCTGGTTCCCACAAAGACAGCTCTTTCTTTGCTGTTTATCATCGCAGCCATTGTTCAGCCCCATCCATTCCCCTCTTATTTTCACCTTCTTCTGGTGGGGTTGATCTTCTGTCTGGGTGGAGATGTCTTTCTGGCCTTCCCCCAGAAAAGGGCATTCCTTTTAGGGTTGATTTCCTTCTTGGTAGGGCATATTGTTTATATTGTTGCATTTTTTAGTGCGGCAGAAATAGGCCAATGGACATGGATAGGATCCCTGGTGGTCATTGTCATCAGCGGTTGGGTCTATGTGTGGCTCAAACCCCATCTTGGGACAATGAATATCCCAGTTTTAGTATATATCATTGTCATTACAGCGATGCTTGGAGGGGCATGGTCGATTCTTGGAGATTCCAGCCTTAGGCTCACTGGAAGAGTAATGGTGTTTGGAGGAGCCGCGCTGTTCTATTTTTCTGATATTTTCGTTGCGAGGGACCGGTTCTTTAAGAGTGAATTTTTTAACAGGCTGGTGGGGCTACCCATGTATTACGCAGGACAATTCCTGCTTGCATTCTCGGTGGGGGTGTTATTGCAGTTGGATTAGATCCTTACTGGTTCACCTTGAGAATCCATCTCTCACATTTGTAATATGTTGAAATGGTTTTTGAACCGAAGAGTGCGGAACAAGGAATATCGAATTTGGAAGTTTCCCTATCACTTCTGCGGCTCTATATTCCTCGTTCGAATTCATAAATTCAAATAATTTTGGCTAGGTTTTATGCGCTAGTTGGGTACACTACGCGATTCGCATCAGAAAAATCAAGGCATGGGGAAAACCCATTTGAATCGTCAAAAGGAGACGCGATCTATGGAACATGCGATGGAAGACGAAGGGATGCATTATGAAGGGACCTGTATCAGACCACCCAGCGAGGCCATGAGCATTTTACTCCAGGTTACCCTAGGCTGTTCCCATAACAAATGTACCTTTTGCGGAACTTACAAGGATAAGAGGTTCAGTATAAAGGATGATGACATTATTCTGAGCGATATCCTGTTTGCATCCAAATATATGAAACGGCAGGACAGGGTGTTCCTTATGGATGGTGATGCCCTTATAATCCCTCAAAAGAGGCTTATGTGGATTCTCGAACAGATTAGAGAGCACCTGCCATGGGTCAAAAGGGTTGGGGCCTATGCAAACGCAAAAAGCATTAGGATGAAGTCCCTGGAGAAACTGATCGAGTTAAAGGAAAACGGGCTCGGCATCCTTTACCTGGGTGTGGAGACCGGGGAAGAAGCGCTTCTGAAAAAGATCCGTAAGGGTGCCAGCTCACAAAACCTGATCAAAATGGGAAGGAAGGTCAGGGAAGCGGGGATCAAGCTTTCGGTTACTGTCTTGCTTGGCATTGGCGGTAAGGAAGGGTCTCTTAGGCATGCCAGGGCCACAGGGGAACTTCTTAGCGCCATGGATCCAAATTATGTGGGGGCACTTACGGTGATGCTGATTCCCGGCATCCAGCTTTACCAGGAGTTCGAAGAGGGCAGGCTAGAGTTGCCGGGTCAAAAGGAGCTGTTGTTGGAATTGAGGGAAATGGTTGCTCACACGAACTTGAGCAGAGGGCTCTTTTTTTCTAACCATGCATCCAATTATCTTCCCATAAGGGCCAGGCTCCCAAAGGGTAAGCAGCAGGCCCTTGATGAGATCGACAGCGCCCTCAGAGGGGATGTGGGTCTCAGGCCGGAGTGGATGAGGGCACTTTGAGTTCCCCCAGGGAATGGTTCCATGAATTCGCTTGACCCTACACCCATATTTGTCCTATATTTCCCGAAAAAAGTCCATTTGGGACATCACCGTAGAAATCGCTCAACTGCTAGAACGGAGGTTTGATATGGATAATTTTTTGGAAGAAGGACCAAAGAATCCTCTTAAGATTCAGGATAATACCTTTAGAGACGGGCACCAGTCATTGCTGGCAACGAGAATGCGGACCGAAGACATGCTCCCCATTGCCGAAAAAATGGACAACGTTGGTTTCTGGGCCATGGAGGTATGGGGGGGGGCTACTTTTGACACCATGCACCGTTTTTTGGCTGAAGACCCTTTTGAGCGGTTAAGGACCCTCAAGAAGTACATCAAAAAGACGCCATTTTCCATGCTGCTGCGGGGACAGAACCTTGTGGGATACAGGAACTACGCAGATGACGTGGCCCGCTTATTTGTGGATAAGACCTGTGAAGCGGGCATGGATGTGTTTAGGGTCTTTGATGCCCTGAATGATTTCCGCAATTTTCAGACCGTCGTTGAGAGGATAAAGGCCAATGAAAAGCATTTTCAGGGTACAATCTGCTATACCTTGACAGAGAGGCGGATGGGAGGCGACGTATTCAATCTGGATTATTATGTGGGCAAGGCCAAAGAGATAGAGGACATGGGCGCAGACACCCTCTGTCTCAAAGACATGGCTGGCATAATGGCGCCGTTTGATATTGCCAAGCTTGTCACTGTGCTCAAGAGGCAGATCAGCATTCCCATACACCTCCACACGCACTACACGAGCGGCATGGCCTCCATGATCTATCTGGAGGCCATCAAGGAGGGGGTAGACATTGTGGACACCTGTCTGGCCCCATTTGCCCTGAGGACCTCCCAGCCTGCTGTAGAGCCCATTGTGGCGACCCTGTACGGGACTACAAGGGACCCCGGTTTGGACCTGAATCTCCTGCTGGAATTGGGGGATTATATTGAGACCATTGCGCCCAAGTATCGGGATTATCTGGCCAAGCACAGGATGTCCGTAATTGATACGGGGGTGCTGGCCCACCAGGTGCCGGGCGGGATGATTTCCAATCTTGTCAGTCAGCTAAGTGATGCGAAGGCCCTGGATCGCTTGCCCGAGGTATACAAGGAGGTGGCCGTGACCCGGAAGGAACTGGGCATGCCTCCCCTGGTTACCCCCACCAGCCAGATAGTCGGAGTGCAGGCCGTGTTGAATGTCCTCTTTGGGAGATATAAGATGGTGACCAATGAGGTGAAGGATCTGGTCTATGGCCTTTATGGAAAGACTCCCACCCCTGTTGACCCGGAGGTTCGGAAAAAGATTCTAAAGAATTATAAACGGGGTGAGACACCTGTAACAGGACGGGCAGCGGATTATTTGGAGCCGGAACTGGATAAGGTGAGAGAGAAAATGGGAGACCTTCCCAAGGACGACTTTGATCTGATCATCTGTGCCCTTTACCCCAGCACAGGGGAGCAATTCCTCAAATGGAAGTATGGTCTCGAAGAAAGGCCTTCCACGGTCAAACCAAAGACGATGGAAGATGTCCGGAAAGAGGATGAGGCCGTAGCACAGGCCCTTGAAAAGGTACGTGCAGGCTCCTGAATGGCGTCCTGATTTGTCCGATCGTTTTCGTAGGGGATGGAGCCAAAACAGGGTTCCATCCCCTTTTTGTCTTCCAGCGCCAGATCGGACCGAAGCGTCACAATTCGGTTGAATTTGGGATTCCACTTTTGGAAGTCAAAGAATCGTCCTCTAGGGGCCGTGGCCTTGGAAGTCCTGGATTTCATAGGCCTCAACGTCCTCCCCGGGTAATGCATCCAGTTCCGAATCGGCCAGTGCATACTCAAGATTATCTTCAAACTCATCAATCTCCTCAAACTCTTCCCCTTGATCATCCGTAACCGCGCGGAGACGAGATAAAACGCTGCCGGAAAGGTTCTTCATACGGCCGAGCCTTTCCAGTTCCTGCTGGCAGGAGACACACAATCTTGCCTCCGGGACAATGATAAGCCGTTCCTGCGGAATCGACTCTCCACACTCTTCGCACTTACAGCAGCTTTCGTCTTTGGAGATTTTCCGGATCAGTTCCTCTATCATTCTCAGCTCTTTTGTTTTTCTCTCGATGAGCCTGTAGCTGTTTCGGACCGAGATTTCTCGCTGTGCCTGATCAAACTCATCCATGATGTTTTCACCATATACTTGATCGTTGTATTCTCTCTGGTTCTCCATCAATCGATGGAGTGCCTGTTCGAATTGTCTTTTTTTTTCGTCAAGTTGTTCTAGAATTTTCTTTTCCCTGTGCTCCATTCCGTTTACTCCTTTTCTTCTCTAGGGATTTTTTCTCTTGCATGCAATCCGTAACGTCCACAAACCTCGACCGCCAGCAAAAGCGAAGGAATGTTAGTCACTTTTCTCTGTTTGTCAATGGAAAAAAGGCATCACGTTTGAAGAAGCGTTTTGTTTTCTTGATTAGGCACACCTTTTTCTCTATACTCACGTAACCTATATTATTCCAACATAAAAAACTTGGTCCTTTGGACATGGCTGGAGACGGGTGGGTCAGTTGAAAGCATAGCTATTTATCAGTGGTTACTGGTCAGTGTCTTTCTTCAATCATCAATCCAAAGGGTCATTGGGTGCAGGTTACCGGCAGCAGATTCTTGTTCAATCCGCTGTGTTCATGGGGTAAGGCGTGTTCATAACATTTGAAGGCATCGAAGGTTGCGGCAAGTCCACACAGGTAAAGCATCTTGTCCATAGGTTAGAGAATTTGAATATTTCCGTGTTTCCCACCAGGGAACCGGGTGGCACAGGCGTGGGACAGGATATCAGGCGAATTCTCTTGGATTCTCAAAACCAGAATCTTTCACCCCTGGCTGAATTGTTGCTCTATGCCGCCGATAGGGCACAGCATGTGAAAGAGGTGATCAAACCCGTCCTGGAGCAGGGACAATGGGTCGTGTGTGACCGTTACTTTGATGCCACCCTGGTCTATCAGGGTTATGCCAGGGGACAGGAGATCGGCTTGATCAAGACCCTTAACCAGAAGGTCTCTCTGGGGATCTGGCCCGATATCACCTTTCTCATCGACTGCCCGGTACGTGTGGGCATCAAAAGGGCGCTAAGGCGGAACGAGGCCTTACGGGAAGAGGGTCAGGACCGATTTGAAAGGGAACGCGAGGAG
>JADHXI010000033.1 GCA_016783065.1 Desulfobacteraceae bacterium
AATTTTTTGCGCCTTGGCTCCCTTTCTGACTTCCTCCAAAAACCGGTACCTGGCCTCCCTGGCCCGTTCCTCCAGGGAAGAGCTTCCCGTCCTTAGGCCCGGCCCGGCCCGTTTTGTTTCAAAGGGAAGAGAAAGGGATTCAGCCAGTGAACCAACAAATTGCGTCTCGGATTCGTCCTCCCCCGGTCTGAGGCCATGGTCAAAATGGGCCACCACAAGATCAATTGTGAACGAGTCTTTGAGTCGATAGAGGATATCCAGGAGGCAAACAGAGTCGCGTCCCCCTGAGACGGCCGCCACCACACAATCACCACGCCCCAGCATCCTCTTCCTGGAAATGGTGTCTGCGACCTTATTGATCATCTGCCTTTCCAGATCCATGCAAAACCTCTTTAGCAGATCCCTCATGCTTCTCGCAGACGGTAGCACGGCTACGGTGCAAACTCAATAGCAGGCCACAATATTGCCTGTCGCTTTTCAGCCCGCTTGACTCCCGACCTCCTGATGGGCATCCCCGGGTCATTGGATTAATTGTGTTGACGGAATGTCTTCATAAATTATAAAGATCGGAAGGCCGTCGAGGTGGCCGAGCAAGACCCGGCATACCCGAAAAGAATGATATTTATGAATGGAACCTATGGAAACCAGTAACAACCTCAAGGCACTCTTCAACCCTGAAGCCGTGGCCGTCATTGGGGCCTCTGAAAACCCCGAAAAATTGGGCTATCACGTAATGAAGAGCCTGACAACCGGGGGGTTTGAAGGTCGGATCATCCCGGTAAATCCAGGCTCAAAGGAGATCATGGGGATCCCCTCATCTCCGTCCCTGGGCGAATTCCCAGGCTCCATCGACTTGGCCGTCGTTGTGGTCCCGGCCGGCGTGGTGCCGCGGATATTTGAAGACTGCGAGCATAAGGCCGTAAAGGGAATTGTCCTTATCACGGCTGGGTTCAAGGAGATCGATGACCCCTCGGGGGCCCAACAGCAGACGGCCTTGGCCCAAATCGCCCAGAGGGCCGGCATATCTGTGATCGGGCCCAACACCTTCGGGATGATCAACCTGCACGGGAACCTGAACGCCTCGTTCACCCCCGAGTTCTCATTGGCACAAAAAGGGGGGCTCACCCTTGTGAGCCAAAGCGGCGGGATCTCCCATCTGCTGGCATTTATGGCAATGCGACAAGGTGTAGGGCTTAGCAAGATCGTGGGCCTGGGCAACAGGCTGAATATAGACTTTGCGGACATTCTCCCTTACTTGATAGAAGATCCCGAGACTGAGGTAATAGCCCTTTACCTGGAAGGGCTGGACGAACCGAAGCGTCTGATGGCGGCGGCAAGTGCCCATAGGGGGAAGAAACCGATTGTAGCCTTCAAGACCGGAAATTCAGAAACCGGGGACAAGGCTTCCCTTTCGCACACAGGCTCCATGGCCGGAAATCAGGAGGTCTATGAAGGGGCCCTCAGACAGGCCGGGATTCTCCGGGTGGAGAGCATCCAATCCCTCCTGGATATGGCCCGGGCGCTGGCAATATGTCCCAGGCCCGAAGGTCCGCGCATTGCCGTTCTCACAGGTCAGGCGGGACCGGGGATGGCGGCCTGCGACATCTGTGAGGCCGAGGGGCTGAAGATATCCCCGTTCAAGCCGGAGACCCAGGGGATCATCAACGGACTTCTCCCGCCCCTGGCCATCAGGACAAACCCCGTGGACATGGGGCCTGCGTGGTATGATTCCTCGTCTATTCACGGCATTATCGAGGCCGTCATGGAGGACAGCAACATCGATGGGATCCTGCTCTTGATGATGTTCGCCTCTGCAAATGGGGAGGCCGTAGCGAATATCTTTGATTTACTCGTTGAGTGGAACCAGAAGAAGCCGGTCATTACCTGCCTTGTTTCGCCACCAGGTGTCTGGGACGGACAAGTAGGCGATCTTGAGAAGGCGGGGGCCATTTTTGATCTGCCAACACCCGAGAGGGCTGCGAAGGTCATGGCCGGCCTGTATCATTACGGAAAACTGGTAAAGTAGCGTAGCAACCATTCACGGGTTCTGAAATACAAGGGCAGCACCGAACCTGTGAACGGCTGTGGAAAGGGATTGAATTTGCGTAACCAAAATTCTATAATAAGCGTTGAAAGCAAACATTCCAGTACCATAAATCGAAGCGGGAGGTGCAAGTGGATATACTAGAGAAGGCCTTGAAGGAGGGACGGAAAACCCTTTCAGAACACGAGTCAAAAGAGCTTCTGCGGACATATGACATTCCGGTCACCCGCGAAATAGAGGCCGCCGATGAAACGCAGGCCTTGGCGGCCATCCATGAAATAGGTTTTCCATTGGTAATCAAGGCCTGTGCCCCGGATTTGAGCCATAAGACAGAGCGTGGGCTGGTGCGAGTGGATATCCGAAATGAGGAGGAAGCCATTTCCGCATTTCACGAGATCATGAAGGAAGTAAAGGATGATGGCGCCACCGTGCTGGTCCAGGAAATGGTGAAGGGACCCAGGGAACTGGTGGTTGGTCTCACAAGGGATAGCCAATTCGGGCCATGCGTCATGTTTGGTCTCGGAGGAATTTTCACAGAAATCCTCAGGGATGTCTCCTTTCGGGTGGCACCCATTGAAAAGCGCGATGCCCTTGAAATGATGCAGGAGATCAAGGCCCGGAAGATCCTGGAGGCCATCCGCGGGATGCCGGCAGCGGACCTGGATCGACTTGCGGAGATCCTGATAAAGGTGGGCAACATAGGTCTTGAAGAGGAGAGCATCAAGGAAATCGACATAAACCCGTTGATACTCTGGGATAGCCAGCCCGTTGCCGTTGATGCCCTGGTTGTGCTGAACCCATAATAGCAAATCCCTGTTCCGACAGTCAGTGCCTGAACCAGAAATCCTGTTCAGCCACAGTTAGGCCGGGGAACCACCAGTAGACCAGGTGTGTCCAATTTTGTCGCAGGAAGGCCAGACCCCCAAGATCTACCGCGTAAAGGAACTCACCAAAGAGATCCAAGATCTCCTGGAGGAGCGCTTTGATTTCATTTGGGTAGAGGGGGAGATATCCAACTTCAGCGCCCCTGTCTCCGGCCACTACTATATGGTCCTCAAGGATGAAGGGGCCCAGATCAAAGCGGTCATGTTCCGTCTCCAGACCGGCTACCTCAAGTTTACGCCTGAAGACGGAATGAAGGTAATTGTGCAGGGGAGGATCGGGGTCTATCAGCCTCGGGGGGAATACCAGCTCATCCTTGATTATATTGAACCCATGGGTGTGGGTGCCCTGGCCCTGGCCCTTGAACAGTTAAAGAAGAAACTGGCTGCTCAGGGTCTCTTTGATGAAGACATAAAAAAACCCCTTCCCTTTCTTCCGCAACGGGTTGCCGTGATCACGTCACCCACCGGTGCGGCGATCCGCGACTTTCTAAAGATCATCCGTAGAAGATTTGTCAACATAGAAATAACCATTGTGCCGGTTCGGGTCCAGGGGGATGAAGCGGCTGCCGACATGGCCAAGGCCCTGGACCTGGTCAATAAAGACTTAGCGGTGGATGTCATCGTCCTCACCCGGGGAGGCGGCTCCCTTGAAGACCTGTGGGCATTTAATGAGGAGGACCTGGCCCTGGCCATCAGACGCTCAAGATTGCCGGTTGTCTCTGCCGTGGGTCATGAAATTGATCTCACCATCTCTGACCTGGTGGCCGATCTGAGGGCCCCCACGCCTTCTGCGGCTGCGGAATTGCTGGTGGCCGAAAAGGAGTCCCTGATAAACCGGCTCAACGAGGTTAGAAACCGGTTGATCTCAAGCGTCGGCATAAATCTGAAATATCATACCCAGCAACTGGAGGTTTTGAGGAGAGGCCTCAAGGATCCGAGAAAACGGTTTGCCGAGATCTGGCTGAGGCTTGATGAGATTCATACCCGGCTTGTGAGGGCCACGGATCTCCTTCTCCGTGATCTGCAGAAGAGACTCACGGGAGAGGAACGTGCCCTGCTTGTTTACTCCCCTGCCAGCACCATTTCTTCCATGAGACAGCGATTGGAGTTTCAGGAAACATCGCTTGCCCGGGCCATAAAGGGACAGCTGGCCGCCAAACAGACGGCCCTTTCCTTCGTGGAGAAGGGGATAGCGGCCTTGAGCCCTTTGTCTATTCTGAGGAGGGGGTACAGTATTACCCGGAAATTGCCCCAAAAAAATGTGCTGAAGAATGCCACAGAGGTCCATGAAGGGGATCAGGTTGAGGTGCTTCTGGCGGAGGGAGCGCTGGGGTGCAAGGTAGAAAAAGTGGAGGAGAAAAAGGCCCGAGGGGATCTGGCGCGCAAGTTTTGATTTTCCTGACACCTGTTTGACAGGGAGGCCGCATCGTTATAGGATTAGCGTGGTGAGGGTCGGGAGGAATGATGACTGAGAAAAAATTCGAAGTGGCTATGAAGCGCCTGGAGGAGATCGTAAAGGGCCTGGAGGGAAACGACTTGCCCCTCGAGGATGCCCTCGAGGACTTTGAGGAAGGGGTGGGGTTGGTAAAATTTTGTTCCAAGAAACTGGAGGAGGCCGAGAAAAGGGTCACCCTCCTGGTCCAGGAAAGTGGCGGTAAGCATACACAGGTCCCCTTTGACGAGGCAGAAAAAACAGAAGCGGAGTGAGGGATCATTGGACCTGGGGTCTTATCTCAGAGAAAAAAAGGCCATCGTTGACAGGAACCTCGAGGCCTATTTTCCAGAGGCTGAGGGACGGGCATCCGACCTGATGGATGCCATGAAATACAGCCTTTTTGCCGGGGGAAAGAGGCTGAGGCCCATCCTTTGCATGGCCGGGGCCGAGGCCGTGGGTGGCGATGAATCCCGGGTGCTGAGCGTTGCGTGTGCCCTTGAACTGATCCATACCTATTCGCTGATCCATGACGACCTCCCCTTGATGGACGATGATGATTTAAGGAGGGGAAAACCCACGTGTCACAAGGTTTTTGGAGATGCAATTGCCTTGCTCGCGGGTGACGGGCTGCTGACCGAATCCTTCAACCTGATGACAGCACCTGAATCGACAAATGGGATATCACCCCATCTCATCCTCCGGGTAATAGCCCTGATCTCCGGGGCCGCCGGGTATCGGGGGATGGTCGGTGGCCAGGTGGTTGATATACAATCCGAGGGAAAGGGAGTGGATCTTTCCCTCGTTGAGTTTATCCATTCCCATAAAACGGGTGCCCTGATAGCCGCCTCGGTCGCATCCGGCGTCATCCTTGCGGGCGGAGATGAATCGCAGATAGAGGCCATCAGTTCCTATGGCCGGAAGATAGGGCTCGCCTTTCAGATCTCAGATGATATCCTGGATATTGAAGGTGACAGCAGGATCATGGGCAAGGAGTCCGGCAGCGATGAACAAAAAGGGAAGATCACCTATCCGGCCGTTATCGGTATGGGAAAGGCCCGGGAGATCCAGTCGGAACTGGTGGCGGCCTCTATTGAGGCCCTGCAAATGTTTGACCACAGGGCAGAGCCCCTGCGTCAGATAGCACATTACATCATTGAGAGAAAAAAATGAGCAACCCTGAAGAAGAGTACAGGCTTCTGGGCAGGATAGACAACCCCGCAGACCTGAAGGAGCTTTCTCTGGATCAGCTCGAAACCCTGGCTGATGAAATCCGTCAAAAAATCATTGATACGGTATCCAAAACCGGGGGACATCTGGCACCCAACCTTGGCGTTGTTGAGCTCACCATTGCCCTCCATTATGTGTTTGATACCCCGAAAGACACGATCATCTGGGATGTGGGGCATCAGGCCTATACCCACAAGCTCTTAACCGGGCGAAGAGATCGATTTCATACACTCAGGACATATGGCGGCATCAGCGGTTTTCCCAAGAGATCCGAAAGCCCATACGATACATTCGATACAGGACACAGCAGCACCTCCATCTCGGCAGGGTTGGGCATCAGCACCGCAAAGTGCTTCAGCGGGGAGAAGAGCAAAGTAATTTCAGTCATCGGGGATGGCTCCATGACGGCCGGTATGGCCTTTGAGGGACTCAACCAGGCCGGACATACCGGGAAAGACCTCATCGTTGTGCTGAATGACAACGCCATGTCCATCGCGCCGAACGTCGGGGCCTTTTCCTCCTTTGTGAGCCGTAAGATGACGGGGAAGAGGTTTGTCAATTTCAGAAAAGAATTGGAGAACTTTATCAAATCTTTTCCCGGTGTTGGTGAAAATATCATGAATCTTGTTCGAAAGAGCGAAGACTCATTTATCACCTTTTTTACCCCGGGTATGCTGTTTGAGGCATTCAAGTTCAAATATATCGGTCCAATCAAAGGACATCGGTTGGATCTCCTCATGGAGGCGTTCAATAATACCCTGCACCTGGAAGGGCCAATCCTGGTGCACGTCCTGACGGTGAAAGGAAAAGGCTATGAACCTGCCGAAAAGGACCCCTCTCACTATCATGGGGTTGGGGCCTTTGACATCCCCACGGGATCACCTCCGAAGGGCCGACCAACGTCTCCCCAATCTTACACAGAGGTCTTTGGCAACACCATGGTGGAATTGGGCGGGAAAAACCAAAAGCTTTTTGCCGTAACGGCCGCCATGCCCGAGGGAACGGGCCTGACGGAATTTTCCCGGCTCTATCCCGAGAGATTCGTGGATGTGGGGATCGCAGAACAGCACGCCGTAACCTTTGCCGCGGGAGTCGCAACGGAGGGGTTACGGCCTGTGGTCGCCATCTATTCCACATTTCTCCAAAGGGCCTTTGATCAAATCGTTCACGATGTCTGCCTCCCCAACCTGCCAGTGACCTTTGCCATCGACCGCGGCGGACTTGTGGGAGAAGACGGTCCGACGCACCATGGCCACTTTGATATTACCTATCTCCGGAGTCTCCCAAACATGACCCTGATGGCGCCGAAAGATGAAAATGAGCTCAGGCACATGCTCTATACGGCCCTGTCTCATCCCGGCCCGGTGGCCATCAGATACCCCAGGGGGAAGGCCCTGGGGGTTCCGATGGATCCTAAATATCAGATTCTCCCCGTGGGCCGGGCAGAAATTCTCAAGGAGGGAAAGGAGTTGGTGATTCTGGCCCTGGGAAGCACGGTGTATCCCGCCCTTGAGGCCGCCAGGGCCTTGGAAGATGAGGGATTATCCGTTGGGGTCGTGAACTGCCGTTTTGTAAAACCCCTGGACCCACGCCTGGGAGAGATTGCTGCCTCAACGGGCCGGGTCTTGGTGGTGGAAGAAAATATCAGACAGGGAGGTCTTGGCGGGGCGGTGCTGGAACTCTTTAATGATCTGGGCATCACAGATGTCAGAATCAGGAGGCTGGGATTGCCGGATCAGTTTGTTGAGCACGGACCCCTTGCCACTTTGAAAGAAAAATACGGGCTCGACACATCCGGCATCCTGAAGGAGGCAAGAGATCTCTGCCAGGGGTCGCCATAGTGACAAAGCCAGGCTTGACCAAATCCTGGTTCAGAGAGGCCTGGCCGGGAGTCGCGAAAAGGCCAAGGCCATCATCATGGCAGGCCTCGTGGAGGTTGACGGTGTAAGGGTGGAAAAGGCAGGAACCCTCATTTCAGGGGGTGCCTCCATTACCCTGAAAAAAAAGGGCTCGCCATATGTCAGCCGGGGAGGCCTAAAGCTTGAGGAGGCGCTCAGGCACTTTTCCGTGCGCATCCAAGACCTGGTCCTTCTGGATGTGGGTGCCTCCACCGGGGGATTCACCGACTGCCTCCTCCAGAACGGGGCCAGGAGGGTTATCTCGGTCGACGTGGGCTACGGTCAGTTTGACTGGAAACTCAGGCACGACCCCCGGGTGAAACTCCTTGAGAAGACAAACATACGCCACCTCAAACCGGGAGACCTTGAAGGCCCCATCCACGGGGCCGTCATCGATGTATCGTTTATCTCCCTCAGGCTCGTTATCCCGCCTGTCTCCAATCTCCTGACACCACATTCCTTTATGATCCCCCTCATAAAGCCACAGTTTGAAGTGGGGAAAGGCCGCGTGGGTAAGGGAGGGGTGGTTCGCAATCCCGTGCTGCACCGAGAGGTCCTGGAGGGGCTCACGGCCTTTTTCCGGGAGTCGGGCTGGAGAGTTGAAGGGCACATTCCATCTCCTCTCTTGGGGCCAAAGGGCAACAGGGAGTTCCTGACATACCTCACCCGGTAGGCATACGTCTCCCTGTCCTGATAAATAACGAACCTCTTCTCACCTGGTGGTTAGTTCTTCAGGGGCTTGGGGTGCCGGGGAATAAACCCAAAACACAAAGAACTAGTGGGCTGTCCTCTTGGAGGCCTTGAGGGGGTTTACCTTCCCGGTTTCTTTCTTGATGGTTCCCTTGAGGTGGGTAGCCATATTGCAGTTCCTTACACGCCATTTGGCTTCGGGCTCGGGAAAGACGGTGCAATACTTACCGGCGGGAAATTCTTTGATCTTCTGGCAGTCTCCACACTGCTCAATGATTGCGTGACAGCTGCCGCCATTAAACTCACAGCCTTTCTTGCTCATGAAAAAGCAATCAGACCCCTCTTTTACGCTTGTACAAACCATTTTAACCACATCCTTTCTCAATAAGGTGAATGTTTGCGGAGGCCGTTTTATGCCTCACCAAAATTTTGTTGTCAATCAAAATAGCCACGAAATCTTTCTTTTCAAGAAAAAAATGAGGCGTTCATCCACTTTTGGAGAACGCCTTTAAAAAACCGCCCGAACAAGGGGGTTTTGACATTGGTACTGTCCTCTCACCCGTAATCGGTATGGAACATTGATATAAACACCTCGCACTCCCGGCATATCCTCATCTTCTCTTTCCAACTTTGTTTCTTCTCTCCCTGACAAACAGTCCCGTTTATAAACCAGCAAAGATGTCCAACCTGAAATTCCCATGCGGGGCACTTTCTCCGGTTCTCCATAGAACACGCTTTTATCCCCCAACAGGTCCGTTGCTTCTTATTTCGCGACTTGGAAGCTAACAGGAATAGTACTTGTCGCTCTATATGGGTGGGGATATTCCTCCATCCCTGCTCAAAACTCTTAATGGTCTTGGGAGAAACACAAAGCAATTGTGCCATCTGGACCTGAGTTTTTTCCAGCTGATGCCGGATTTCCAAAAGTTCCTTTGTTTTCACCGAAATAACCTCCTTATGAACTGCTTTTTACCACAATGGGTCCCAAGATCATAGCCTTATCATACCTTATTTGTAGATTCTCGTTAAACCCGCGTACCGAGGTGTTCGGCCTAAAACATCAAAAAAATGTCTTGACAAAAGGACCACAATGTGGTAGTTTATATGTTACATTGTGGAATTATCTGTTTGTTCTATATTTTCAACCTATTTGGGGTCGCCTCAGATGATGGAAAGGCTCAAGATGTACCTCGATTTTGGAAACGCGAAGAAAAGGAGGATTCACATGAAACGGAGATTGTTCGTCTTATTATTTGCAGGTTTTTTGGTTGCCGTATGGGGTTCGACGGCCCTGAGCCAGACGGTCACAACCACACAATTGGAACAAGTATATTCCAACTACATTGACGGCTTTATTGCCAGGTGTGAATCGAAGGCTGAACGGCGCAATGCAAAGCTCGTAAACATTCGGCGTGAGGCAGCCCTTTATTGTTTCAAGGCACATTATCTGGAAAGATATAAGGGCGAGCTTATTAGAGACATGATCGCCGAAGACATCGGGCTGAGAGAGCATAGGATACATTTCTACCTGAACCAAAGTTTTTTTTCCATGCTGAGATCCGCAACAGCAAGTCTGCATCATACGAGAGCCGGCTCCGGGGTTTTGTGAATCTGATCTCCGATCAGGTGCCACCTCACCCCAATTATGGCCCCTGTGCCTTAATTGGGGTGGAAATGCCATAGTTTTTCCACTCACAATCCTTACCGTATCTGGCGGCAATGCCCTTGACCCGACTGCCGTACCCTTGGGGGATGGCTCCTACCCCGCGTTTACTACGGTTTCACTCTAAACAAAGATCCTTTTGAAGATTTTTCATTGAAACACGGAATTTTGAGGCCCAACCAGTGTCGTGTGGCAAGAGTTCTGTCCTCGATTTAGGCATTTTGACATTTACTCCTTTGGGAAACGGACCGGCGGGTGGCCCGGGGGTATAACTCCAACCTACCTTTACCATTGACATACTTCTTGCTTTCTATTATTTCGTATGCGAAACGGATGGATAATGCCCAAACAATTACGCCATAAATCCCAATGTTATGTGTATCTCTTATCCAAGGCATATCAGAAGGGTCACGGCCTGGTTCAGAAACGCCTGCTGCCGTATGGTCTAACGAACATTCAGTATGTGGTCCTTGTGCTGCTCTGGCATCAGGAAGGGTTGACGGCCGGTGAAATCGGGAAGCTCCTGGTAATTGACAAAGCGACCCTCTCCGGCGTCCTCGATCGCATGGTCGATTCCAAATGGCTCATCAGGAGGCAAAAGAAGAGCGACAAACGCATATTTCGACTCTATCCGTCCAAAAAGGCAAACAGACTAAAACAAAAGCTGGTTGAGGAGCGAAGAGATGCAAACGAAGAGCTTTTGTCCGGCTTTACAATGGAGGAGAAAATTTTACTGAGACGATTCTTGATGGATTTGCTGTAAATGCTCTCTGGGAAAAAGGGAAAAAAGGGATGTTTTTTCTTGATAATGTTCGTATGCAAACAATAGGGAGCCAATTTGGGACTGCGCCAAATTTGTGTTATTATGACGTCACTCGCCATTGTTTAAGGAGGGAACCATGAGCCAATGGAAAAAGACGGGGTGTGTTTTGTGTGCCCAGAACTGTGGTCTGGAAATCCTGGTGGAAGATAACCGGATGATCAAGGTCAAACCGGACAAGGACAACCCGCGCAGTGAAGGCTATGCCTGCCGGAAGGGCTTTAATGTTCTCTATCACCAATACCCAAAGGAACGGTTGACCGAGCCGCTCAAGAGAGTGGGCGAACGCTTTGAGCCCATCACCTGGGACCAGGCGATCTATGAGATTGCAGGCAGGATTCGCGAACTGGTTGACCGACATGGTCCGCGCTGCCTGGCATACATGGGAGCCAGCGCCCAGGGCGGCCATTTTGAAGGTGCCTTTGGCGTGGGGATGATCATGAGCCTGGGTTCAAAATACTTCTATAGTTCGGCTGGCCAGGAGTTCTGCGGTTCCTGGTGGGTCAACGGCCGTGTGCTGGGCAAACAGTACCTTCACGCCATTCCTGACGAACATCGGGCCGAGATGCTGGTTGGGTGGGGGTGGAACGGTATGATGAGCCATCAGATGCCGCAAACACGAAAGGTTCTAAAGGGATTCAGCAAAGACCCGGACCGGCTGCTGGTGGTCATCGACCCCCGCAAGAGCGAGACCGCGGCCATAGCCAACATCCATCTGCCCGTTCGTCCGGGCACCGATTCCCTGCTCATGAAGGCCATGATTTCTATTATACTGGAAGAGGCCTGGGAGAAAAAAGAGTATATGGGCCAACACGTGGAGGGCTTCGAGACGATCAGGCCCTGGTTTGTGGGTTTTGACGCAAAGGCAGCGGTTGAGGTTTGTGAGCTTGATTATGACCAGGTTCGCAACCTCTGCGAGCTGATGACCACGAAAAGATGGTGTATTCATCCGGACCTGGGTATCTACATGGGCCGCCACAGCACGCTCAACTCATATCTTATGGCCATCCTCTGCGCGATTTGCGGGGTCTATGGTGTGCGCGGCGGCAACAACATTGCGGGCATGATTGCGCCAATGGGCAGACATTCAGACGAACGTGATCCCAAGACCTGGCGTACTGTGGCCACTAATTTTCCACCGGTGGCGGCCGGCTCTTTTCCGCCCGGAGTCATGCCGGAAGAGATCCTCAACGATAACCCCGAGAGACTGCGTGCCGTCTGCGTCAGTGGCTGTAACCCCTTGCGGGCCTACCCCGACACGACCGCCTACGAAGAGGCATTCCATAAACTGGACCTGCTTGTGGTAAATGAAATCGTCATGAACGAGACTGCGCGGCTGGCCCATTACGTGCTGCCCTGCCGCACCTATTATGAAAGCTGGGACGGAACCTTTTTCCAATGGAACTACCCTGAAATCTACTTTCAGATGCGCCGGCCCATCGTTGACCCTCCGGATCAGTGTCTGGAGGCTGCACAGATGTTTACCCTTCTGGCCGACAAACTGGGCCTGATTCCGGAAATTCCTGACGAACTGCAAAAGGCGGCTGAGGGTGATCGGCTGACCTTTGGGGCCAAGCTCATGGAATGGGCAGGGAAAGAGCCTAAGGCCCTGGCCAGCATGCCCTTTGTATTGGCCAAAACCCTGGGACAAGTGTGGGACAGCGCCACAAAGGCAACACTTTGGGGCATGATGATGACGGCGCCCAAGGCCTTCCGTAAACACGCGGCTCGTGCCGGATTTGAGGTCGGTCCTGACCAGGGCGACCGGATTTTCCAGGCCATCCTGGATACACCTCAGGGTCTCTGGGTGGGGAAGCTGGATGAAAGCAACCCAATGGACGGCATTCGGACACCGTCGGAAAAGATCGAGGTTTATATCCCCGAACTCGAACAGCAGGTCATGGACCTTGACGCCCGGAGCGAAACCGAAGATCTGAAAATGCCGGATCAATTTCCGTTGGTCCTCAACGCCGGCCGCCACATGGACTACAATGCCAATACCCTGATGCGAAACCCGGAATGGAACAAGGGCAAACGGGCCTGTACGGTGGCCGTAAACCCTGCTGACGCCAAGACCCTGAGGCTAAGCGATGGCCAGCAGGTTCGGGTGACCACCGAGGCCGCCAGCGAGGTGGGTGAACTTCAGGTAACTGAGCAGGTACGTCAGGGTATGGTGCTCATCCCCCACGGGTTCGGCCTGATTTATGACGGCGAGATCTACGGGATCAACGTCAACCGCCTGACAAAAAATACCCATCGCGACCCAATGGGAACTCCTTTGCATCGGTTTGTTCCCTGTCGTCTGGAGGCCGCCTAAAGACAGTTAAAACAAGAAAATCAGCATGACTCAAACATAGCTACGACCCCCGGTAAAGGGCACGGTAGCCGGGGTGAAGATATGCTGGAATGAGATATTTCACCTCTAACCGAAAGGCAATTTATCAATAAATTCAAGAAAATAATAGGATTTGTGGAGCGGGGTTCGGGTGTTTCTTTCCGGCGCTCTCTCAAAGTGAATTTACCTCTCATTTCCGCAGTGGTTGATATTTGGGGTTTTCTCCAACTGAACCCTTATTGGCTTCTCCATGCTTTTGGCAAAACCTCTCCGAGCTGGAGGCCCTACGAGCCGGAAGCCCAAATATCAGCCACGCTACGACGTTTAGAGAGAGCCGGAAAGAAACACCCGAACCCCACGGTGCCCGAAATTATTAAGGGCTTACACCGAAAGCGGTCTGAATCCGCCAACATTTAATGGAAGAGGAGGTTACTACCATGTCTCAGCTTTTGGAGGTCTTGGGAACCAGGTACCCCGTCATTCAGGGGCCCATTGGACAATTGAATGATCCGAAAATGGTTGCGGCCGTGTCCGAGGCCGGTGGTTTTGGGATGCTGGCCCTCGGCTTCGTCCAGGACATTGAAAAAATCAAACAGATGGTCGCCCAGGTCAAAGAACTGACCGATAAGCCCTTTGGGGCCAACCTCATGATCGCCATGAACCCCAACAACGATGCCATTCTCGAAGTTCTGGCCGAAGCAGGCATTCAGACCGTAACCACCTCGGCCGGATCCCCAAAAAAACTCTATCCAAAGATCAAGGAACTGGGCCTGAAGGTGCTCCACGTCACCTTGGCCGCGCCCCTGGCGTTGAAAGCCACAGAAGCGGGGGCGGAGGGCGTGGTGGTTTCCGGAATGGAATCCGGCGGTCTTCGCACCACCCGGCCCGAATCCACTAACCTCATCCTGATCCCCCTGGTTTGCGATATGGTGGATGTGCCGGTGGTGGCCGCCGGCGGGATTGCCGACCGTCGCGGGTATCAGGCTGCTCTGGCGCTTGGGGCACAGGGCGTGCAGATCGGGACGGCCTTCTTGGCCTCCGAAGAAAGTCCGGCCTCTCAGGCCTGGAAAGAGGCCATCATCGGCTGCGGTGACGGAGGCACGACACTGCTCCCCATGGGCGGTATGGCCATGAGGACCATCATCAACCCCAAGTTGGGCGAACTCATGGCCGCCGGCGCAGACTTGACAAAGGAATACAACATGATGAATGCCTACGAGGCTTGGTCAACCGGTAATTTCGATCTCTTCCCGGCAGGCGGCGGTCAGATCAGCGCCTTGATCAAGGAGATCAAACCGGTAAAGGACATTATCCAAGGAATGGTTTCCTGAGGCCCATGAGGGCGGGTCCTTGGTCAGGGCCCGCCAGGGGTCTGAAAATTGCCGTATTTCCGGTCAGACAGGCTTTCCCTCCCGGTTTACAAGCTCTAACAGGTAGTTTACAGTAGCAAGACATTTCGCCTTCATTCCAAATCATTTCCGGTGGAGGATGAAAACCAAGACAAGAATCGTCTTTATCTGCTGCATCGTTGCCTTCCTCTTCCTAACCCTTTTGGCCGGTGCAGTCGCCTATTTTTATGCTCACCCTTCCGCTGTCAAGACTCTGATGGAAAGGTCCGTTTCCCGATCAACAGGAACATCGTTTACCATCAAAAACCTGTCATATTCACTCAATCCACTCAAAGTTCATGCGAAGGGGATCACCTGGAAGACCGGAAATGGTCCTGGCGGTTTCTATCTTGAAGTCCCTGACTTAACGGCAGACCTTTTATTAGAAGGCCCCTTCGGTCATAGGAGTCTTATGGTGCAACGACTCAGGGTCGATAACTTTTCCTGTCGTATCTCTGAGGATTCAACATTCCCCAAGATAAAACAAGAACCACAGACCCCATCGTTTTTCGGTTCGGTGCTGAAGAGGATGATTGCCTTTTTTCTCTTCAGGGATTTCAGGTTTCAGGGGGCAGCCCTTTCTGGCGGTAGTATTTCTGCGCAATTGGGGGATCAGACAGTCCGTGTCAGAGAGATTCGGGGGCGTCTGAATGCTGACCATCTTGTGGAACTCTCCTGTGGTATCCAAATCGCCTGGCCCTCAAAAGAGATGAATCTCACCGTCCCGCTTCTTACCGTAAAAACAGATGATGCCATCTCTCTTGTGGACCCGCAGATAGGGGGCTCATTGACAGTGGGGAATGCGATCTTTGAGAGTCCTGAGGCGAACATCAGAGAAATAAAGGGGAGGGCAGATCTCCTTTATCAGCACCGTCAGAAAAAACTTACCTTCAACAATACGAATCTCATTCTCAAGGAGATTGGGGTTCAAAAGGGATCTGAAACAAGAACGATTCCCTTGGGTCTTCGACTCAAAACAGAAGGCACCGTCAATCTGATGGATAGGAGGATAAATGCTCACCATCTTCACCTTTCCATGGGCGATGTCTTTCAACTTGATGGGAAAATGGATGCAGTTTTCGGGACGAAAAGGGATTTAAGATTGAAAATCTCAGGCGGTCATGTGGTCCCTGAAAAACTGCTTCCCCTTCTCCCCCATGGGATGAGGAAGAGGCTTTTTCCGGCAAAACTATCCGGATCCATCAAGCTGGCCGGGACGGTTGGGGGTTTTGAGGAACAGGGAAAATGGCGCTGGAATTGTAATCTTCACGCCCGATTCATACAAAACGAATTCTCTTACACGGCTCAAAAGCTCAATTTCAGCGGCAGAATTAATGGGGACATTCAGGCAGAAGGGAGGTTCCCCGACCTGAAGATTTCTGCCCTGATGAAGGCAGACCATGCCGTGGTTTCGGGTACGGGTTTTGAGGTGGAGCCTTCCGAAGTATCCCTTTCCTTTTCGGGCAGGCATCCCTCTTATGTGATAAGGGATCTTTCCGTTCGCATCCCGAGTGCGAGAGGCGTTTTGGGAAAAAGAGAATTCCTCGTTGATGACATAGGGTTACGGATCAAGAAGGGCCGGGTGAACGGGGCAAGTGGGGCCCTATTTTTCCCGGAAATCCAGGTAAATTCTTCTCTGCTGAAAAACCTCATGGTATCGTTTCGGGTCGAGAACGGGAAAGTAAGTGCAGGGGTAAAAAGAAAGCAAACAGGGCTCATCAAAACGGCCCTCAACCTCAATCTCCTCCCCTCCGGCTGGGAATTTGCGGGACGCGATTCCGTTGAGATAAGTGCCGAATCAAGCAAAGAAGGGGCGTGGGCATTTACCTCCGCAGTGGCCTTTCAAGATCTTGGCTTTCAGAACCAGGATTCGAGCTGTATGGGTGAGAAGATATCTCTGAGGGCAGAGATAACCGGAAAGATAGTCCCTCCGGCTTTTACAGTAGATGCGACTACCTCTATCAAGGCGGACGGAGGTGAAATCCTCTATGATCGATTCTACTCCGACCTGAAGAAAAACCCTTTTTTTTCTTTCTGTGAAGGCAAATACGATGCGACTGACAGGCATCTTCAACTGACGAGTCTCATTCTTGGTTTAAGAGATATCCTGACCCTCCAGATGCGGGGGAGCCTTTTTGAAAAGGACCCTGCTCGGCGCTTTGATCTTTCCGTAAATATCCCCAAAACGCTCTTGAAGCCGGTTTTTACCCATCTCGTATTGGAGCCGTTTCAGACGGAAAAGCCTGCTTTGGGAACCCTGAATATTGGAGGTACCGTTTCCGCAAATCTAGAGTTGACCGGGGCTGGGTCCCATTGGATGGCCAAAGGGCATTTGATGTGGCATGACGGGGAACTCTCATCTGAGGACAATGGGATATCTTTCAATGGCGTTGATCTCTTCCTTCCCCTCTGGTACCAGAACCGCAAAGGAAAATCTCCCTTGAAAGGACTCAAAGGAAAACTGTCCATCCGGTCCATGGACCTTCCGCTCCTCCCCAAACAGGCCCTTGCGCTGCCGCTTGATGCCGGGCCAAACCTGTTATCTGTAAGTTCACCCACCTTGCTGGCAGTCCCTGGAGGAAAAGTCCAGATGGGACCGGTCGTGGTCCGAGAACTGCCGGGTTTCTCTCCATCCGTTGAAACAAGCCTCACGATGAAAACCGTTCAAATCGAGCCTCTTCTGGCCGGTCTCCGGACGCACCCGGTGCAGGGGATCCTTGGCGGAAAACTGGACCGGATACATCTTGAGGGAGGCAACCTGAGGAGTGTTGGAGAGGTAAAGGCAAAGATCTTTGATGGAGAGGTCATTCTCTCCGACCTCGGTGTATCGGGTTTGTTTACTGCCACGCCGGTCTTTAAGCTAAACGCCCGATGGAAAGATCTAAACCTCGCGGAAATTACTACGGGCACATCTTTTGGAAAGATTGAAGGGATTTTGAACGGATATCTAAAGGACCTGGAGATATCCCATGGCCAACCTCAGAGATTTGACCTTTTGCTGGAAACAGCAAAAAAGAAGGGGGTGCCTCAAAAGATCAGCGTAAAGGCCGTGGACAATATCGCCCAGCTCGGGGGAGGTCAGACCCCGTTTATGGGAGTTGCCGGATTATTCGCTTCACTTTTTAAGAAGTTTCCCTACAAAAAGATCGGCGCGCACGCGATCCTGAAAAACGACGTCTTCAAGATAAACGGCACCATCAAGGAGGGGGGAAAAGAGTATCTGGTAAAAAGGGGTTTATTCTCCGGGGTTGATGTGGTAAATCAGAATCCAGATAACCGTGTCAGCTTTAAGGATATGGTAAAGAGAATCAAACGTGTAACGGCATCAAAAAACGGCCCGATAATCAAGTAAGGATACAATTGCGAAAAGCACCTTTTGTAGGGGCACCAGGTTTCCAACCCGGGAGGGCAATATGAAGAGATATGGAAAGACTTTGTGGATGGCGGCTTCTTTTTTTTCATTAATGATATTTGCCTGCGTTACCATCAATATATATTTCCCCGCCGAAAAGGTTGAATCCGTTGCAGGAGAGATCGTGAATGAGATCAGGGGCCAGAAGCCCGGCAAGGATAACAAGCCTCTGAAAAATGAAAAGGGCCTGCTTTTGAAAGAGACCCTTCTGGCTTTTGCCTGTCCCTATGCCTTGGCCGACGAGGCCCTGACCGTTTCCAACCCCACGATCCGGGCTTTGAAGCAGCGGATGAAAGCCCGGTATGCGCAGATGAAACCTTATTACCAAAAAGGAATGCTTATGGAGGAGAGTAACGGTTATGTTTCCCTTGGGAATACCGCCGGGTTGGGGTTGAAAGAGAAAAGGAATCTAAAAGGCCTTGTTAAGGCTGAAAACGGAGACAGAAAAAGACTCTATGCAGAGATCGCCAAGGCCTTAGGGATTGACCCCAGCCAGGTGAATCGGGTAGCGGAAATTTTTGGGAAAGAGTGGCAAAAGCCCGTCCGGTAATAACTGCTCGGGTAGTGAAGAGGTCTGTTCCTGGCTGTTTGTCAAAATCGTCAGACCTTCGTCGGTTTCTCAGATTATTCTACCCAGTTAAAGGTCCTTTCCACGGCCTTTTTCCAACCAACGTACCCCCTTTCCCTATCTTCTTCCGCCATGGCCGGTTGCCATGTTTTTTCAGCGTTCCAGTTTTCGTACAATTCTTCCAGTCCTGACCAGAAACCAACGGCTAATCCTGCGGCATAGGCTGCACCCAAGGCAGTGGTTTCTGTAACCTTGGGCCGGATTACGGGGACGGCAAGAGTATCTGCCTGAAACTGCATCAGAAGATCGTTGTGGACCATGCCGCCGTCCACCTTAAGGTGGGCCAAACTAACCCCCGAATCTTTGTTCATGGCCTCGACAATGTCACGGGTCTGGTAGGCACAGGCCTCCAGCACGGCCCTAGAGATATGGCCCTTATTGGCGTATCGTGTCAGCCCGACCATTACGCCGCGCGCGTCGGAGCGCCAGTACGGGGCAAATAGTCCAGAAAATGCAGGCACAATATAGACCCCCCCGCTATCCTCTACTTTACGGGCCAGATCTTCCACTTCAGGGGCCTTGGAGATGATTCCCAGATTGTCTCTGAGCCACTGAACCAGGGCACCTGCAACAGCGATCGACCCTTCAAGGGCATACACCGGGCCTTGGCCCGTGATCTGATATGCCAAAGTGGTGATCAACCCGTGTTTTGACGGCACCGGTTTGGTGCCGGTATTGAGGAGGAGAAAACATCCTGTGCCGTAAGTATTTTTGGCCTGTCCTGTCTCAAAACAGTGCTGGCCCACAAGCGCCGCCTGTTGGTCCCCCAATGCGCCGCACACGGGAATCCGGGCGCCGACTGGGCCATCGTTTGCAGTGAACCCCCAATAATCAGTATCGCTGGAAGGAACAATTTCAGGAAGGATCTGTTTCGGGATATTCAGAAACCGTAGTATGTCGTCATCCCACTTTAGGGAGCGCAGATCCATGAGCATGGTCCGGCTCGCATTGGTTACATCGGTCACATGGGCCCCTCCTGCCGGTCCACCCGTCAGCCACCAGATAATCCAGGTCTCCATGGTTCCGAAGTATACGTCCCCTTTCTGGGCCGCATCCCGGGTATCGGGGTTGTTGTCTAAGATCCACTTGATTTTTGGCCCGGAAAAATATGTTGCGACCGGTAGACCTGTTTTTTCCCGGAACCTGTCCTGTCCCCCATCTTTAATAAGCTCGTTACAGATCTCGTCCGTGCGTGTACACTGCCATACAATGGCATTATTATAGGGCTTTCCAGTATTCTTGTCCCAGAGAACGGTGGTCTCCCTCTGGTTTGTTATACCGATAGCTGCGAGATCTGATCCCTCGATATCCGTCTTGGCTAAAGCGCCGCGGATGACTTCCTGGGTGTTTTTCCAGATTTCCAGGGGGTTATGTTCTACCCATCCCGGCTTGGGAAAAATCTGTTCGTGCTCCTTCTGTTCCAGACCGACTATCCGGCCTGCCCGGTCAAAGATGATAAACCGGGTACTGGTCGTGCCCTGATCGACAGCCCCGACGTATTTTGCCATTGTTCATTCTCCTGTCCGAGAAATAAGATGGGTGATGGGATGTGGAAGGTCCTCAGATGCTGTTAAGTTGAACATTACTTTTCATCATGTTCATACTTTAGACCTCTGCACATAAGAGTGCTAATTGCTTCCTTGGGGTCTAGATCTTCGTATAATATTCGATAGACCTGTTCCGCAATAGGTTTCAACGCCAAGTCTTTTGGACATGTTGTAGACAGATCTTGTGGTCTTGATGCCTTCAGCGACTGTGCGGATCTGCGCTAGGATGGAGTCGAGTTTCATGCCCTGTCCCAATCTCTTCCCCACGGTCCAGTTACGACTCAATGTGCCTGTACAGGTCAAGATCAAGTCACCTATGCCGGTCAGTCCCATAAATGTCTTAGGATCGGCGCCAAGCTTTATCCCAAGGCGCTGTATTTCAGTAATTCCTCTGGTGATAAGGACTGCCCTGGTGTTTAGCCCCAGACCAAGACCATCGGAAATGCCCGCTGCAATCGCCATAACATTCTTTACGGCGTCACCAAGTTGTGCCCCGATTACATCGTGGCTTGTGTATATTCTAAAGTATGGTGTAACAAACGCTGCCTGGACTTGTTTTGCCACCTCGGACCTGCAAGCAGCCGCTGTTACGGCGGTTGGAATCTTTTCGGCTACCTCCTTGGCGAAGCTCGGGCCCGAAAGGGCAGCGATTTGATCATGGTACCTTCGGGGAAGGAGCTGTTCCAAAATACCTGTCATCGTCAAGTGCGTTTTGTTTCCTACGCCCTTTGAGGCACTTACAATGATGGTCTTTTCCGATGGATGATAGACAATGTTTGTTGAGACAGATCTGAAGACATGTGAAGGCATTACCAAGAGCAGCATTTCTTTTCCGGCAGCTACTCTGTCGAGATCATTTGATGGCTTTAGGTTTTCAGAAAGACGGATACCCGGCAGAAACAGCTTGTTTTCACGAGTTTCCATTATATCAACGCATACTTCGGTCTCGAAGGCCCAGAGATCGACTTGAAAGCCCTTCTCAGCAAGAAGATTCGCTAAGGCAGTTCCCCAGGCACCGGCACCAACTACGCCAATTTTCATATTCGGTATCCTCTATTGATCATTTTCCGCCAGCCGGGTTGCACTAGCCGTTCTTCCCCCAGCATCCATGGTAATCAAGCTTATTCCTTGGAAATTTCATCCGGTGACAGAGATGTCTTTCGCGGGCGTTTGTGATAAGAGGTTGTTTTTTGTGGAAGGCACTATAGGAAAAGCGCTTTTGTGAGTCAATGAAAAAGGCCCCTCAACATATGTGATGTTAGGCTGGATTGGAGGGAAAAGTGAGATATATATGATCTTATGCTATTTCTATCCCCAAAATCTTCTGGCCGTTTATCTTTTCATATGCAGAATGCCTTCACAGCGGCATAAGCGCTGCTTATGGCCAACCCCGAACCACACTTCATGCGCATCCAATCCTGATGGGCCAGGATTGAACCGGCTGCGAACAGCCTCTCAAAGGCCGGGTCGCCTGAGCTGTCCAGAGGACGGAATAGATCATCGATTTCCAGGCCGGCCCGGTTGACCGGGTGCCCCCGTAAGTCCAGGAAATCCTTGTGGTGCCATCCTTTTCTACCTTCTGGTTGGTGGACAGGCAAATCAAAGATGGCCTCTCGGATTCGCTTTCTGTCAGCGATCAGCCCCCTGCCCCAAAAACGGCCGCTGGCCAGGATAACCCCCTTGGCGCGCACGGTTTTTCCAACTCTCTTGTTGCCGATGTCGAGTGTGAAGTCCCCTCCCGGTTCCCGATGAACTTTCAAGACCCGTTCTTGTGAGAAACGCCTCACCCCTTTGCCCGTGAGCCCCCGCGCAATGGTATCGTTAAGCCTGAGACCCGGAATTGAGACAGGCAGGGTAGGGATTTCGAATATCGGGACTCCGATCTGCTTCTCCAGTTCAGCAAGAATCTCACCCGTCCGGTTCATTCCGAATACAGCCGGCATGCCTATTGAGTGAGCATCTCCAACAAGGGGTCGCACCGCTTGAGCGAGCTTCTCCCGGTTTTCTGATGACTCCATGGCCTGGGCCATGAGTTCTCCCGTAAAGAGTTCCCGGATTTGATCATTACCCGGAAAAGTGATGCGGGCTGAGCGCAAATCCGGCCATCTATCCTTTAAGGTTTCTGTGATCTGGGTGGCACTGAAATCACTGAGGCCATGAAAATCAACCAGCAAACAGGAGTGCCTTTCCTTCAGCGCCTTTATGCCTCCCCACATGCTTTTTGGCACACAGTATGTCTGTTTTGTTGTGCCCAGAGGCAATATCATCTCTGAGTTCTGCCCCTCCCGCCTTTGATAATGGAGGTTCTCTCCTTCAAGGAAGGAAAGTAATTCATTGAAGGCGGCCTCAATCTCTTTTCTTTCTAGCAGGGCATAGGGGTGTTTTGGAAAATCCTGGGTCAGGGCCTCGATCCCTGCCCAGGGATCTTGCCATACTTTCCTTTCTTCCGCCGGATGCACGCCTAACAGATCCAGGAGGCCGCTGGCAAATATGATCCCCCCAGGGGCACCGACCTGGACAGTGGGAAGACCACGGTTGGCAGCAAAAAGCGCTGATGCCATGCCTGCCATCCCGTTTCCGATGACGGCCAACTCACACGCTATGGGGTCTGTCTCGATCTTGCCCAATATATCTATAGTCCTCAACCGGGCCTGTGTGCTCTCAATAAGTTCGGGCACCGTGGGGTTCAGCTGTTTCTTTCCGGCGCTCTCTAAACCTGTCGTCGTAGCGTGTCTGATATTTGGGGTTTTGCCTAGATCATGGAAAGTCAATAAGGGTTCAGGGGGAGAAAACCCCAAATATCAGCCACTGCCAAAATGAGAAGTAGATCCACTTTGAGAGAGCGCCTTCAAGAAACACCCGAACCCCACTCCAGAAATTCTATTCTTTCTCCCGGACTTATTGAAACTACGCGGGCCTAAAGTTCCAGACCAGAAAGCCCGCAATACAAGGCCTCTTTGAGCTCCGCTTGAATGAGTTGCGCGTCCCAGAGAACGGATCGCTCTCCCTTCCACCGTTCACGAAAGAAGCTTCTGAGATGAGTGAGGCCCTCATCGGCACAAAGGTCCCCTCGCTCATACAAATGAGCCGTAACCCTTTTCCCGCAGAAGGTTCCTTGACAGGAACCTTTCCCCATCCGGCTGCGGAGTCCGATGGACCGGAGGTCAGGTTTGTCGCCCTGCTCTTGAATCGACCTGATGACGCTATCTATAATGCTTTTGGGCAAGATCTCGCATTCGCAGAGGGGCTGGTTTTCAGGGCCATCGCCTTTGATCCAGAGTCTTGGCCCCAACCCGGGCTCGGTCCACATACCGGCCGACGTGGAGGGAAGTGGCTCTGTTCGGGTCAGACAGGGATTTGTAATTCCCATCCGGTCACATACCAGATCGGCCGCCTTCTCTGCCATAAAACGATAGGTTGTAAGTTTGCCCCCGGATATGGTTGAAAAATTCTCCAGGCCATCCTGAATGTGATCCAAAAGGGTAAAGCCTCGACTTACGGAACGGTCGTTATCTTCTGATTCCTGCTCCAGGAGAGGTCTAACCCCGGAATAGGCCCTGATATACCGAGCAGTTTCCAGTGCAGGGAGCATTGCTGCGCCCTCTTCCACTATCAGATCAACCTCCGGAACCGTAGGCCTGACTTTTTCCAGGGAGTCAATTCGCATTGAAGTTGTTCCGAGGATGGAGACCGTGCCGCCCGGGACCAGGATGTCCCCGTCTGCGGGGCTTCGCAAACGGTTTACGATCCGATCTGTAACCCTCCGGTCAGTCACCAGGAGGCTCCCTTTTGAAAAAAGGATATCGATCGACACGCCGGCCAAGGCGGCCACTTCACCGGCCCACGCCCCACAAGCGTTTATGACCTCCTCTGGTTCGACAATTATTTCCTCGCCGGCTTTCATGTCCTGAAGGAGGGCTACCTGGATGCGGTTCCCGTTCTTTTTGAAGCCCACAACTTTGGTATGTCCAAGCAACTTAGTACCCAACTGTTGGGCCTGGGAGATGTTTTCCAGAGAAAGCTTGAAAGGATCGATTGAGGCGTCTTCAACCAGGTAGGCGGCGATTGTTTCTTGGGAAAGGGCAGGTTCCAGTTCCAGGGCTTCACTGATGTCCAGGGTGTTAACCGGGATCCCGCATCGCTCACACAGATGGGGAAAATCGGCCACATAATTATCTTCATCGCCCTCGATGGCCACAAACAGGCCGCCGGTGTCTTCGATGCAATGGGGGGCCAGTTTCTTTAGGATTTCGCCTTCCTCCCGGCATTCTCTTGCAACCGCCGGATCGGTCGACACATATCGCCCCCCGCTGTGGAGCAGTCCGTGATTACCCCCGGATGCGCCGGAATTGATGTCCCCTTTTTCTGCCAGGATGCACTGAACCCCACGAAGGGCCAGGTCCCTGGCAAGGCCTGTTCCGATGGCGCCCCCGCCGACTATCAGTACCTGTGTTTCCACGTAATCACTCACCGTTGGTTAGGTGTGGACCATTCATCAAGAAAAGTCCTGTTGGCATGGAAGAATCCCCGAATTCTTTAGAACAGAAAATTGGCCGTGTCAACTCCAAGCCTTCAGTTTCTGGAAATTTGCCAAAGCAAATGGGATCAGGCGTAAATATCTAGAGCGGCAGGGACGTAAGCGTCTCCGGGTCTTCGCGCTGACGGCCCGGAACCATAAAAAACAGTGCCACAAAAAACCCCATGAGCATCACCGCACCGGCCAGAAAATAACCGCCGGAAATCCCCAGGGATACGGCATCTTGAAGTTCTTGGACAAGGTGCGGGTAGGTGGAGGCTACCTTGCTGAGGGCCCCCACTTGGCCATCTCGGGCTTCTTTAACAAGCCCCCCCAGTATGGCCTCATGCCCCGGCCCGCCGCCAATTCCTTTGATGATAGCCGAGATCTTCCCCTGTTCGAGGGTGCTTACCAGGGCACCCATGGCAGCCATTCCAACGGTTCCCCCCATCTGACGAAAGGTCTGAACAAGCCCCGAGGCCTGCCCCCTCAAGACACCGGGAACACGGCTAAGGGCATCCGTGTTGGTGGGGCTCATAACAAAACCGGCACCGGCACCGAGGATGGCCATTCCCGGGGCCAGCCAGGCATAGCTTTCTTTGGTGAGGAACAGTGCCTGGTAAAAAAAACCGGCAAAAATCAGCGCCGTACCAATAGCAGCGGGGATCTTCACCCCTGTCCGATCAAAGATACGTCCCGCAACCTGGGCCATAATGACTGCGGGTACAACGGTGGGCAGCATCCCCAGGCCCGCCTTGAAGGGGCTGAAACCGAGGACATTCTGCATATAAATGGCGCCGAATACCACCTGGCCCACCAGAGCGAACTGGGTACAAAAAAGCACCAGGGTATCTGCGGCAAAACTGCGGTTTTGGAACAGGCGCATTTCTATCAAGGGGTTTTTGACCCTTGTCTCAACCACCACAAGAAGCCCGAGAAGGCTGATTCCTGCTGCAAAAAGGACCAGAATAGCCGGCGATGTCCATCCCCAAGTTCGGCCCTGCTGGATTGCCAGGACAAGGGCGGGGGCACCCAGAATAAGGAGGGAAAGACCGGCAAAGTCCACGGATTGGGGGGGGGCTTTTCGTCTTTGGGGCGAACGAGCAGGGTGAGGGCCATGGCAGCGGCGGCTACGGGGATGTTGATCCAGAATGCCCAGCGCCACGATAGGTATTGTGTGAGTGCTCCACCCAGGAGCGGGCCCGCCGCCATAAAGGACATGGCCACCCCGGCATAGACCGCCATGGCCTTACCGCGCTCATGCAACCCGAAGGTTGTTGTGACAATCGCCGCCGAGGCAGGCTGCATGAATGCCGCGCCAATCCCCTGCAAAACACGGCCGAGAATAATCACGGTTTCGTTTGGCGCAAGCCCACATAAGACCGAGGCCCCGGCGAACAGGGTGGCCCCGCCCATAAAGGCCTTGACCCGGCCGACCAGGTCCCCGATACGCCCTCCGATGGCCACTGTGGCCGCCAGTGCCAGGATATAGGCGTTGATTACCCACTGCAGATCCGTCTGAGAGAGGTCGAGATCCCGCTGGATCCGAGGGAGGGCCACACTCACGATCGTCTGATCGATCATAATCATGGCCAGGGATCCTGTCATGGCGACCAGTATCCACCATCTGCGGTTCCGGGCTGAAAACATAGAAATTCTCACGTAAGAGAGCTGTTCATCGGGTAGCAGGTGAAGGCTTAGCAGCATCCATGGGGATTGTAAAGAATTGTTCTGATTTTGGAATCGGGTTCATAGAAGATATGAAACATCAAAACAATCATTCAAGGAACTGAAGCAGGTTGTAATACGGAACCGGTTGTGTCCGGGTGTAAATCAGGAGTGTTGGAGTACTGGAGTATTGGAGTGTTGGGTCCAAAAGCGGAAAAAGATCTAATTTGTATTCTTCGACCCCTGATACCCCGAGATCCAAATACGTTGCATATTTGCCCATAATTGCAACGAT
>JADHXI010000192.1 GCA_016783065.1 Desulfobacteraceae bacterium
GCCGGCCTTCCATGAGGTAGCAGCAGAGGCAATTCCCTGGACCCCTGGATCTATAGGTGAAGACGTGGCTTCTGAAACAACTGAAAAGTCAGAGACAGATGAAGGCTTTAACTGGCAACCATATGACTCGGGGCAAGGCAAAGTTGAAAGGAAGCCTAAAAAGATGAACTCTGCCTCGATTGCGGCTATGGCCCGTAAAATCATGGCCAGAGACTGGGCCATGGCATGAGGTCGCAGCAGGAGCCTTGGAAGCGAGCAATCAACTATTGAACGGGGGGCGGAACAATTCAGACAGAAAAAGGAGGCGGAAAGCAAAAGAAAAGAGGTCGGGGAGAAGAGGGCCTGTAGACAGAGGGTAGCCCTGGAAGCAGCCCTTCGGAACTTCGGGCGGAATCTTGTAGAGGCATCTAAACCTGTCACCCCTGAAACCGCAGAGACCCTTCTTGAGGCGGCCCTTACGGACGTAGGAGAGTTCATAAGTATAACCTGGCAGGAGGAGGACGGGTGTCGAATCCTGATCGAGCCCTGGGAAGAAAGGAGGCTGAGGCGGAAAAACAGAGAAATGGCGCCTGCCGTGTTTCAGGCCAGAATCGACGAGAATTTGATGCTCAGTTCCTTTGAGAAAATCCAGGATCCTCAGTTACTTCGGCAAACCCAGAACGATCTAATCTTAAAAAACATCCTTTCAAGCTTCGGGAAATCGCCTCAAAAGGATTTGTATGCCTTTAAAAATGCCGTTTCCGAACGCGGGCGCATCATCTGGTCAACTAAAATGGATGGAGGCTTGAAGATAAATTTTGAGCCCTGGGAAGAGATGCGGAAACGAAATCTGGGGCGTAAAGGCCGGTCTCCCGTTATAATCTATGTGATTAAAACAGATAAGGACTTTGAACATATAACCTGTGCCAGAGGGCAGTGAGCAGAAGGCAGTGATAAGTGATCAGTGGACAGTGATCAGTGACAACCGAATGACGGCCGGAGGCCAAATGACAACTGAATAACAACTGACCACTGAGCACTGACCGCTAACCACTATAAAAGAAGGGGGATTACCGTGCAAACTGAAAGAGTCTCAGAAGTAACGCCCATTATCATTGATAAGGATCAGCCTGGATTTGTCCAGTCCGACTATGTCAAAGGGGTCTTAAGGAGGGGCATGACCTACGTGAAGGTCGGATTCCCCGTCCACCTCAGTGGACCCGCAGGCACGGGAAAGACTACCATAGGGATGTATCTGGCGGCCCAGATGGGGCGGCCCGTCATCTTGGTCCACGGTGATGATGAATTCGGTACATCCGACCTGATAGGTGGGCAGTATGGCTACCGCCGCAAGAAGATGGTGGACAATTTTATCCATTCGGTCCTCAAATCAGAGGAAAATGTCTCTCCGGAATGGGTGGACAACCGGATAACCGTGGCCTGCAAGCATGGCTTTACGCTTATCTACGATGAATTCACCCGCTCCAGGGCGGAGGCCAACAATGTGTTGCTGGCCATATTGGAGGAAAAGATACTGGATCTGCCGGCTGCCAGGGGCGAGGAGGGCTATCTGCGGGTCTCGCCGGATTTCCGGGCAATCTTTACCAGCAACCCGGAGGAATATGCCGGGGTGCACAAGGCCCAGGATGCCCTTCGTGATCGTATGATCACCATCAAGCTGAGCCATTACGACAGGGAAACCGAAACTTCTATTGTTGAGGCCAAATCAGGCATACCCAGAGATGAGGCCGAGACGGTGGTGGATATTGTTCGCTCCTTCAGGGAGTCCAGAGAGGACGGTCTTTATCCCAGTATTCGGGCCGGCATTATGATAGCCAAGGTATTAAGCGCAACCGGTTCGACTCCCAAAGCTGATAATAGCGACTTCGTTGAAGCTTGCTTAGATGTCCTCAATTTTGATTCAAACGGGTTCAAGAGACAACCCGAAGGTGAAACCAGACAGGTAATAATGGATACGATTAACCGTTACTGTTGAGGGGCATCTTAAGAGTTAGTAATCGTTAACCGGGGAAAAATATTTGACAGGATAACAGGATAGACTTGATAAAATCCAGTTAATCAAGAAATGTATCACAACCTGCACGAAGTAATATGGAATATGAAAAAATAACCGAGATAATTATCGGCTGTGCTTATCGTGTTTATAATAAAATGGGGTTTGGTTTTCTTGAAAGTGTATATGAAAAATGCTTGCTCATAGAACTGCGCAATGCGGGTCTGGATACGGAATCACAGAAACCGATTACAGTTTATTACGAGGGCGAAGTCGTAGGAGAATTCGTGGCTGATATTATAGTTAATGATGCGGTCATTATAGAACTAAAATCTGTCAGGCGAATAATTAAAGCCCATGAAGTCCAGTTGGTCAATTATCTTGTTGCCACAGGGAAACCTGTAGGCCTAATTCTTAATTTTGGAGAAGGAAAAGTTGAAATTAAGCGTAAGGTCAAGGATTTAAACTAAAAGATCGACAGGGTGAAAAAACTATCAAGTCAATCTTGTTATCCTGTCAAAAAACTGGAGAGATGATGGCTAAGGAAGGACAATACGTTTACTGTATTATTGAAAGCAACGAAGGGCGTAACTTCGGACCCATTGGTATCGGCGAGCGCGGAGATATAGTCGCGACCATTGGATTTAATGATATCAGCGCCGTCATAAGCAGTTCACCCATGACAAAGTACGTGATCAACAGGGAAAATATGACGACCCATGAAAAGGTCATCGAAGAGGTCATGAAGGATTACACGGTATTGCCTGTGAGATTCTGTACCATCGCTGCCAGCGCGGAGGAGGTGCGCACTCTCCTCAGAAGGCGATACAGTGAATTCAAAGGCCTTCTGAGAGATATGGACAATAAGGTGGAGATGGGTCTGAAGGCACTCTGGAAAGACATGGACCGGGTCTTTGGTGAAATACCGAAAGAAAACCAGGAAGTTAGAAGGCTCAAAAAGAAGGCCGAGGCAAAATCGCGAAAGACCGACAACAACCTCAAAATCACTCTTGGTAAAGCGGTAAAGGAGGCCCTTGAAAGGAAAAAGGCTGATGAAGCCCGGGCTGTTGTCAAGATGTTTAAGCGAACCGCCATTGACGTCAAGACAAATGATGTATTTGGAGACAGCATGTTCTTGAACTCAGCCTTCCTCATAGACAGGACGAGGGAAAAGGAGTTCGACTTCTTAGTGGAAGACCTGGTCAAGAAATATGATGACCGGGTAACGTTCAAATACGTCGGCCCGGCCCCCCCCTTCAATTTTGTGAATATTGTGGTTAAATGGTGAGGGTGTCCGACGTCCGATGTCCAAAGTCCGACGTCTAATGACTAATGACCAATGACCAATGACGGCGAAGCCAAATGACAAATGGCTTAAATTATGACTTCTGCAAAAAAGATAAATAAGGATAGATCCCTAACCCTGAAGGCCGCCGAGGCCGCACCAAAGGATGTGGGTCGGGGTATTGTCCGGCTTGATCCTGCTGACTTCAAGAAGATAGGCGTTGAAGTAGGGGATGTGGTCGCGATCGAGGGGAAGAGGGAGACAGTGGCAAAGGTCCTGCCCGCATATATGGAGGATCGCGGCAAGGGCTTGATTCGATTGGACGGTATCACCCGCGACAATGCCAAAGTCGGCATTGATGAAAAAGTCAGCGTTACACAAACTGACTTCCAGCCGGCCCAAAATATCGTTGTCACCCCTTTGACCGTGATGCGTTCTCATGATGCCCGCTACATAGGGAGTCTCCTTGAGGGCTTGCCTCTTGTGGAGGGGGACACGGTGAGGGCAAGGCTTTTCGGAACACGAACCCAGGATTTTAGAGTTGTGTCCGCCAAGCCTCGAGGGGTGGTGATGATCCACCCCAAGACCATCATGAAGATCCAGGAGAAGGGAGAGCCTGGCGAGGCCAGGACCAGGATAGCCTATGAGGATATCGGGGGCCTTGGAAAAGAGATCAGGCGCATTCGTGAAATGATTGAGCTTCCGCTAAAGCACCCCCAGGTTTTTGAAAGACTGGGTATTGATCCTCCCAAGGGAGTTCTTCTCCATGGCCCTCCCGGCTGTGGTAAGACTCTGATTGCCAGGGCCGTGGCCAACGAGACGGACGCACACTTCGGGCACATTAGCGGCCCCGAAATCATGCACAAATACTATGGTGAGAGCGAGGCCCACCTCAGACGGATATTTGACGAGGCCACCGCACACGCTCCAAGCATCATCTTTTTTGATGAGATTGACGCAGTTGCCCCGAAGCGTGAGGAAATGGGGGGCGAGAAGCAGTTGGAAAAGCGCATTGTGGCACAGCTCCTGGCCCTGATGGACGGGCTCTCCTCCAGGGGGCAGCTTATCGTGATAGGTGCCACCAATATTCCCAATGTCCTTGATCCGGCCCTGAGAAGACCGGGACGTTTTGACCGTGAGATCGAGATCAGCATACCGGACAAGAACGGCCGGCTTGAGATTCTCGAAGTTCATACAAGGGGAATGCCTCTATCCGAAGATGTGAATCTTGTTCGCCTGTCAGAGATCACCCACGGGTTTGTGGGGGCCGATCTCGAGGCCCTTTCGCGTGAAGGGGCAATGGTTACCCTGAGGAAGATCTTCCCTAACATCGACTTTGAGCTTGAAGAGATCCCGTATGAGGATTTGATGAGGCTTCAGGTCACCATGGACGATTTTATGGAGGGCCTTAAAGAGGTGGAGCCTTCGGCCATCAGGGAGGTATTCACTGAGATCCCGGATGTGAAGTGGAACGATGTTGGAGGTCTTTCTGACGTAAAGAGGGTGTTAAAGGAAACCATTGAGTGGCCCTTAAAGTATGGCAAATTATTCGAGCATGCCAATACAACCCCTTCCAAGGGGATACTCCTCTACGGGCCTCCCGGCACAGGGAAGACCCTCCTTGCCAAGGCAGTGGCCTCGGAATCGGAAGTAAACTTCATTTCAGTGAAAGGTCCGGAAATACTTTCAAAGTGGGTTGGAGAGAGCGAGAAGGGGATCCGCGAGGTCTTTAAGAAGGCCAAACAGGCATCTCCCTGCATCATATTTTTCGATGAGATAGACAGTGTGGTTCCGAGGAGAGGTTCGGAGGCCGCATCCCACGTGGTTGATAGAGTAATCAGCCAGTTCCTGACCGAGTTGGATGGCATTGAGGAACTCAAGGGAATAGTTGTTCTGGCGGCCACCAACAGACTGGATATTATTGACCCGGCCTTGCTCAGGGCAGGCAGATTCGATTTTCTTCTGGAGCTTCCCATCCCTGATGAGGAGACGAGACTTGAGATATTTCACGTTCACACAAGAGATAAACCCCTGGGGCCGGACATTGATCTCAAATCCCTGGCTAAGGCTACAGAGGGTCTTGTAGGCTCTGACATAGAATCGGTTTGCAGGAAGGCCTCTATGATGGCCATAAGAGAATTCATCGAGAGCGGGAAAGAAGACTACTCTGATTTCAAGATTTCGAGTGGTCATTTTCAGCAGGCGTTATCTGTGATCAGTGGTTAGTGGTCATTAGTCATTGGTCATTAGTCATTGGTCAATATCCACAGAATATTTGGGGGACATACAATGCGATTGGAAGACCTCGAAGTATATCAACAGGCTATGGAACTTGGGGAGAAGATATGGGAAATTGCCATTAATTGGAATTATTTTGCTAAGGACACTATCGGAAAACAACTGGTTAGGGCTGTAGATTCGGTGGCTTCAAATTTGAGCGAGGGGTTTGGCCGTTTTTCTTACAAAGAGAACAGACAGTTCTGCTTTTATGCGCGTGGGTCCCTATATGGGACAAGAACCTGGCTGACCAAAGGGAATAAAAGGAAGTTGATAACAGATGATGCCTTTATTTCGCTTGAAAACGACATAATGGCGTTGGGCAAAAAAATGAATGCATATATCAAATCCATAGGAAAAAAACCAAAAAACCAAATAACCAATAACCAATGACCAATGACTAATGACCAATGACCAATGACCAATAACCAATGACTAATGACCAATGACTAATGACCAATTTGGAGAAAAAAATGACCACAGAAGGAAAATACATATACGGTTTTATCAATGCGGATGTGCCTGAGGACCTGGGAGCCATAGGCATTGATCAGGGAGAGGTTTACACCTTTTCCTATAAAGATATTTCTGCTGTGGTCAGCAATTTGCAATTTGTGGAGTTTGAACATCTGCCCAAAGAAACCTTACTACGCAATCTGGCCATCTATCAGGCTGTCATCGAAACGGTCATGATGAATCATCACATTATCCCGCTGAAATTCGGAACAATGGTTCAAGGAGAAGAAGGGCTTAGGGGGATTTTAGAGAAGGGCTATGGCCAGATCAATTCGGACCTCAAGAAAATGGAAAATAAAATAGAACTCGATGTGGCGGCATTATGGAGCGATTTAGATACGGTTTTGAAGGAGATAGGACAGGAAGAAAGGATCAGAAAACTTAAAGAAGAAGCAGCGTCAAAGCCTCCTGACCAGATCTTTGAAGTCAAGATAAAGGTGGGGAAACTGGTCAAGGCATCGCTGGATAAGAGGAAAGAAGAATGTGCCTCGTTTATTCTGGATGCCTTG
>JADHXI010000034.1 GCA_016783065.1 Desulfobacteraceae bacterium
TCACGGTACGTGATCAGGGATCTTTTTCAACACTCCATCACTCCAGTACTCCATCACTCCATTAGCCACTGAAACGCCAGTAGACTAAATCCCCTCTGGGGATAACCAAAGCCGGGTCCTCTGGGCCCGGATCTTTACTCTGTTGATTTTCTGCCAACTGTAATTCGAAATGGTAAGAGGGGTCGAAGTTCTGGTGCCATCCATAAGTATAATCACTCCCTCTCTGAATCAGGGTGATTTTATCGAGCGGACGATACGGAGTGTCTTGAATCAGGGTATTAACGGGTTGGAGTATGTCGTTATCGACGGGGGCAGTACCGATGAAACATTAAATATTCTGAGACGATTTGAGGGGCGTCTTAGTTGGATCTCAGAAGCGGATAAGGGCCAGGCAGACGCGGTAAACAAAGGTATAAAGGTAACAAGAGCGGAGATAATAGGCTGGCTGAATTCGGATGACATATATTACCCGGGCGCCCTGCCAGTTGTGGTTTCGTTTTTTGATAAGTATCCTGACGTTAATGTTATTTACGGCGACGGAAACCATATCGATATCGAAGATAGGGTTATAGAGCGATATCCTACGGAACCCTGGAGCTTTGAACGGTTGGAAACAGGTTGTTTTTTTTGTCAGCCAGCCGTCTTTTTTCGACGTAGTGTGGCGGATCGTTTCGGTCTGTTGAATGAGGACCTGAAGTATTGTCTGGACTATGAGTATTGGCTACGGCTTGCGGCACGGGGGGTAAGATTTGCCCATATCCCTCGGACGCTCGCAGCGACTCGGCTCCACCCTACCTCGAAAACCTTGGGACGAAGGATGAAAGTGATAAATGAAACGATGGATATGCTGCATCATCGGTTGGGATATGTCCCTGATGAATGGCTACTCAGTTATGCTCGGGTTTTTCTCAACAGGAAAGGCGAAAGACGTCTGGATGGGGGAAGATTAGACGCCGTATTGCCGACAGTTACAGAGAATCTCTTTGCCCGCAGACGGTTGTGGACCATGTGTGTATCACCGTTACTTGCTGGATCTGCGGTACTTATTTCCCTCTTTGCCGCTTTACGGTGGAACAGGCGTATTACCTGGAATATGCTCCGAATACTGGTCGGCTGGATAAGAAATCACGGTCGAATCCTGGTCAGGAGGGTCTTTTCAGTTGAAGATAGGGGTTGATGCAAGGCCGCTCACCTACCAGTTGACCGGGATCGGCGTTTATCTGAAGCATTTGTTGGATGAGATTCAGAAGATAGACGACAAAAATGACTACTATCTCATATCTAATGGACCTATAGATTATGACCCGGTGAATCAAGGATGGAAAAAGATCGCTGGAACGCTCAAGAGGAAATTGTTGAGCACGTTTTGGATGCAGTTAAATGTCCCGCTTATTGCTGCTAAACTGAACTTTGATCTCTTCTGGTCGCCCCGACATCACCTCCCCCTTTTTTTATCGCCCGGGATAAGAACCGTGGTGACCGTTCACGATGTAGTAAACCGCCTCTATCCCGGGACAATGGCATTATCGAATTTACTGGTTGAGCGTTTACTCATGAAGTTGTCTTTGAAACGCTCTGACGCCATTATAACTGATTCACGCTCAACTGCGGCAGATATCAAGAGGGAATTTGGAGTCAGCGCTAATAAAATAGATACGATCCATCTCGGAACACCGGTATTTCAAAAAAAACCGAAGTTTCTGCCGGAGAAAAATATCGACATGCCCTCAAGGTATTTTCTTTTTGTTGGCACCCTCGATCCCCGGAAGAATTTCGAGCGGCTTTTCAAGGCGTTTGAGTTGTTAAGCCCGTTGAGCCAAGGGTTGCATCTTGTTATTGTCGGAGGGGAAGGGTGGAAAAACAAAGATTTTTTCAGGATGGTGAAAACACATCCTTTAAAGGCCCATATACACATGACAGGGTATCTGCCTCGCGATGAGCTGGCATCGTGTTATCAAGACGCCATATGTTTGATGTTCCCCTCACTGTACGAAGGTTTTGGTCTTCCCATATTGGAAGCGATGTCCTGCGGGACGCCGGTGATTACATCCAATGTCTCATCCATGACGGAGGTGGCCGGGAATGCAGCCCTGCTGGTGAATCCGTATGATACCGGCGCCATTTCAGATGCGATGAACAGGCTCCTGAGGGATGAGCGGCTCAGGGAGAGCTTGATAAACAAGGGCTTTAAGAGGGCGACCGAATTTTCATGGAAGAAATGTGCAGATGAGACGTTAAGAGTCATCAACGCAGTTGGAGAGAGATGATCTGAATGGAAAAAAAGATAAAAATCCTGCGCATTATAACTCGCCTCAACATAGGTGGGCCGTCCATTCATGTCAGCCTGCTCTCACATGGACTCGATCCGGAACGGTTTGAATCGCTCCTGATTGGCGGCAAAGTCCCCCAGATCGAAGGTGATATGGACTATGTTGCAAGGGCGCTCGGGGTGAGGCCGGTCATTCTTCCCACACTCGAAAGAGAAATCAAACTGTCCCAGGATATTAAATGCCTGTTAGAACTTGTCAGAATCCTTGACCGAGAAAAACCCGACATCGTGCACACCCATACGGCCAAGGCAGGGACGCTTGGGAGGATAGCTGTCTTCATACACAACCGGATTCGGAGAAGGAAGATCCTGGTGGTCCACACATTTCACGGCCACGTACTGCATGGCTATTTCAGCCGTGCAAAGTCTCAGATGTTTATTTGGGCGGAGCGTCTTCTGGCAAAAGCAAGCGATTCCATTATTGCCATTAGTGAAAGTCAGACAAAGGAATTGATCCACAAGTATCAAATCGCGCCGACAAGGAAATTCCAGACCGTGAGTTTGGGGTTTGATTTGGCCCCCTTTTTTTCGGCAAAGAACAGGAAGGGACGATTTAGAGCGAAACTTGGGGTTGGCAATGAAACCGTTTTGATCGGCATTATTGGAAGACTCGTTGAAATAAAAAACCACAAGATGTTCTTGGATGCAGCAAAGATATTCATCGAAGAAAACCCTGACTTTGAGGTGAAGTTTGTTATCATCGGGGACGGCGAGTTGAGACGCGAACTCATGGTCTACACGGAGCAAAAAGAATTGTCAGATCACGTGACATTTTTGGGGTGGGAGATAGATTTGCCTCGTGTGTATGCCGATCTAGATATTCTTGCCCTTAGCTCCATAAACGAGGGAACGCCCGTGTCCATCATAGAAGCTATGGCAAGTTCAGTCCCGGTTATTTCCACGGATGCCGGTGGTGTGCAGGATCTGCTGGGACCTCAACGACCCAGAGCCCATTATGCCGGGTTTGAAATTTGCGCGCGGGGACTGCTGTGCCAACAGGGGAATGCCGAGGGGCTGGCCAAAGGAATCAAATTTCTCCTCATGAACCCTCATATCCAGAAAATGAATACAAATACAGCACGTCTGTTCGTTGAACGTGCTTATGCCAAAGAAAGACTTTTTAGAGAAATAGAATCAATCTATCTGAGTCTGTTGAAGGAAAGACAACCGGATCTGGTCCCGGAAGAGGAAGCCACAGACTTTTTCCTGGAAGCCCGTCCCCCCCTTAAGGTTTTGCAGGTCTACAAAGATTACTACCCTCCCGTTATTGGTGGAGTGGAAGGACACATTAATTTATTGGCTAACGGCCTGAGAGAAAGAGGGGTCAAGGTGGAGGTCCTCGTCTCAAACACGCGTCCCAGGGCCGAAACGGAAATCATAAATGGAATCCGGATAACCAAGGTGCCTGAACTCGGCAGATTTGCTTCTGCCCCACTCAATGTCACTTTTCATAACTGGTTAAAGAAGTTGGGAAGAGATGCAGATATCCTTCACTTTCACTTTCCCAATCCTACGGGTGAAATATCCGCTCTTCTTGCCCGGCTCGACAAGAAGGTAGTGGTAACTTATCACAGTGACATAATCAGACAGGCAAAACTTGCCAAGGTTTATTCTCCGTTCCTGCGCCAGTTCCTGGGGAGCTCGAAAACCATAATCGCCACGTCCCCTAACTATGTTCAGTCATCGACTGTGTTGGCTCAATTCAGAGATAAATGCACGGTGATACCATTTGGAATCGATCTCACAAAGTTTGAACCTCGCCCTGATATGGTCCGGGAGGCGGCCGCGAAACGCCAAATTTATGGTCCCTCCATGATTCTCTTTATCGGAAGGTTCAGATATTATAAAGGGCTTTATGCCCTAATTGGGGCAATGAAAAAGGTATGTGGAAAACTCGTGTTAATCGGCAGCGGGCCCATGGAAGCAGAGTTGAAAAATCAAGTGGCCGGCGACAGCGAATTGCAAAAGAAGATCTTTTTCCTCGGTGAACTCTCCGACCAAGAGGTGGTTACGCATCTTCAGGCCTGTGATATCTTTGTCCTCCCGTCCATAGTACGCAGTGAGGCCTTTGGCATCGTTCTGCTGGAGGCCATGGCATGCAACAAACCTCTGGTTTCTACCGAACTGGGTACGGGAACCTCTTTTGTGAATCAGCATAAGGAGACAGGGCTGGTGGTTCCTCCAAACAATGTTGAGGCCCTGGCCGGAGCAATCAATTACCTGTTGGCCAATCCCCATGTCAGAGAAAAGTATGGGAAAGCAGCCCGGCAGCGCGTAGAAAAATACTTCAACAAGGAAAAGATGGTCGAGAGTGTGCTCCGGACCTATCAAGAAGTACTGAATTAGACGGTATCCTCAAGCCGGCCAATTATGGCCGTATCATATCCCCTTGAGACCTTTGCAAAACGCCCCCTTTTGGCCAATCTCGGCGCCTGCCCCGTAGCTCCGGAAGATGGTACTGGGGTCAGGCTCAAATTTCAATCCTCGAAATATTCAATATATTCCTGTGGTTGAAATTCTCGCCTTCCTTGATCTTGACCAAAATTGAACATTTTTCAAAGGTCTCCCCTTGTTCCTAAACAACGGCTGACCCTTCAAGAAGCTCCATCACCATGACTCAAGCCTTAGGAAAAAGCAGGTCATATTGGATTCAAATATTGAGATTGAGATCCGAAGCCCTTTGGGTCTTTGTTGGGCAACTGGGCACTGCTTTAGGGGTGCTGTTGGGAGTGAAAATATTGACGCATTTTCTCGACCCTCTTGAATTTGGCAGGTTAGCGCTAGCAAACACCGTTGTGATCCTTGTTGGGACAAACCTCTTTGGACCACTTGGCCAGGGTTTTATGCGCTATTGGTCAATATCCCAGGACAGAGGTAACGTTCAAGAATTTGCCGTTATCTCGAATCGTTATGCTCGGTTTTTGATTTTTGTAGTGTTGGGAGTAAGTCTAATATTGTTTGTTTTATCGGCATTCACGGGATGGCTTGATTGGTTGGTTCTAATAACAATTTCCCTGATTGTGGGTGCCTTCACTGGTTATTTTGGTCTTAGGCTTTCGGTATTCTTGGCAGCGCGAAAGAGAAAGATTGTAGCCCTCGTTAACACAGGAACTGCATTCTTAAAGCCTTTTATCGCTACTGTTTTTGTTGTATTTCTGGTTTCAAGTGCAGATTGCGTTATGTGGGGATACCTCGTCTCAACAGTTGTCATAATGTATATCGTGGAACATCTTTACAGAAATAACCTGAAAGATGCCTTACAGGCCTCTCCGCCCATGAGAAACCCCGAGGCAGGATCGAGCAATCTGGGAAGGGAGGTCCTGACCTTCTCGTGGCCATTTTGTGTTTGGGGAATATTCGGATGGATTCACCAATCATGTGATCGATGGTCACTTCAGGCATTTCATGGATCCGATGTTGTTGGGGCGTTTTCTGTGATAGCGCTGCTGGCGGTTTACCCCCTTATCTTTGCATCAGGCTTGCTTAGTAATCTCTTTATGCCAATAGCCTATGAACGGGCGGGCGAACTTTATTCCCTCAACGCCATTAAGTCTGCAAGCAGGCTTCTTTTTGTTATGACCGGCAGTTATGTATTTGGAGCACTGGTTTTAATCGTTTTGTTCGGCATTTTTCATCGCGTCTTAGTTGTACTGATAAGTAATACAAATTACGTAAAATTTTCATATCTGCTGCCAGCCCTTACAATCTCATGGGCCTTCTTCTATTTGGGAGAAATGCTTGCAGGTTTTGGTTTTCTTGCTAACAGACCCAAGCTATACATCCTACCGAAACTGACATCAGGAACAATTGCAGCAATTAGTACTTTTTATCTGTCATCTAGAATTGGACCGACAGGAGTCGTGTGGGGATTGGGTATTTCCGGATTCATTTATGCCGTGTGGTGTGCGATTATTGCATTTAGATTGTCCAGTTCTATGTCAAAAAACATCTGATTTCTGTTGTTCCTCTGTCAGGCCAATCATGTCTAACACATCCATACTCGTAGCCTCCTGTGATGAGTATTCTGATCTATGGATACCCTTTTTTGCCCTTTTCTGGCGATTCTGGGGGGACCTTCCATTTAAGGTTTATTTAGGATCAAATTACAAGACACTTAATCACCCGGGTGTAAAAACCATAACAGTTGGAGAGGATAAGAACTGGTCACACGGGTTGAAGAGGATGGTTGAACAGATCGATTCAGAATATATTATTCTCATGTTAGAAGATTTTTTTTTGCGAAAACCGGTTAATACAAGCGATGTGCTCAAGTGCATTGAGGCATTGAAAGAGCTGAACGGATACATGCTGCGTCTTGTCCCCCGACCGGGTCCTGACAAACCTGTGGCAGGTTATTCGTTCATAGGCACGATAGAACCGAAATCACCCTATAGGGTTTCCGCACAGGGCACGCTTTGGGAGAAATCCGCACTTCTAGCCCTCACAGGGGATGGTGAGAGCGTTTGGGAGTTTGAGCTGAAAGGAACAGAAAGAAGCCAAGCTGTGGAAAAAGGGTATTACTGTGTGCGGAAAGCGGTGCTGACTTATGGGCACCATGTTATAGAAAGAGGTAAGTGGTTTCGAAACGAAGCAAGAAGATTTGGAAGAATGAACATCGGGTGTGATTTCAGCAAACGCCAAATTATGTCAGTTAGGGAAAGTGTCATTTGGCATGTCAGTAAGTTGCTTTCATATCCGAAGGGCATGATTAAATGGTCACATAGACGAAAAATCAAGCAATGTATTAAAGGCATTCAATGATATGAAAAAAGATCGTCATCAAGGATGTCAATTATCGGTCATCATACCGACTTACAACAGAAAAGAGCTAGTACCTCAGACCATTGACAGCGCTTTACAATTTGCTGCCAATGTGCCTTCAGCAATCGAGATGATTGTTGTGGACGACGCTTCAACGGATGGCAGTTACGAGCTGTTACAAGATCTCTATCAAAAGGAGCTTTTTTCAGAAGTGATTAGGCTTATTCGCAGTGAAAAAAATATGGGAGTAACGGGTGCCAAAAATCTCGGTGCTGCAAATGCGAAAGGCGAGTGGTTGCTTTTTATGGATTCTGACGATCTGCTTATCCCTGATACGGCACGGGAGTTTCTGAGAGCCATCAAAACCCATAATGCCTTTCCTTTTATCCTATTTCGCTGTGTGGAGTTGCGCACAGGAAAAGTGATAGGCCCTGTTTTCAAAGAACCTTACGATTTGACTCTCAGGGGTTTTTTGAACAATGGGACGCCGGGGGAATGTTTGCCGGTAGTCAAGGCATCTGTCTTTGCTCAAAACCCATACCGCGCCGATTTGCGGGGGTGTGAAGGATTGACATATGCCGAAATTATTAAAAAATTCGGTCCTTGCAAGGTTGAGACACTGGTTGCAAGGAGATACCGGACGGAGAACGAAGATCGGTTGTCTGCACGCAAGAACCTGATGAACAGATCATGTCATATTGCAGAGTATCACTGTGCCGTATTGAGAAATCATTTTTCGAAACTCTGCTTTTCCACAATGATCGAGACATTGTTGAAACTATCCTATTTCAAGGTACATTGCCTCCTAAAAAGAAGGTTGAACCAGTGATCAACATAATGCACATCGTGACTACACTTTCTTCTGGCGGTGCAGAGGCCGCACTGTATCGGCTCTTATCACAGACTTCCAGAGACTCGAGTTTTGAGCACCGTGTTGTGTCATTGACTGGAATAGGCATTTATGGCCCGTATTTGAGAAAATTGGGAATACCAGTGTATTCGTTAGGTATGAAGCCTGGGAGGCCAAAGCTTCGCAGTCTGTCTACGCTCTATCGTTTGATAAAACAAGACCTTCCAGATATTTTACAGACGTGGTTGTATCATGCGGACCTGGTCGGTCTGCTGGCTGGTAGTCTATCCGGGGTTAACAGAATTGTGTGGAATGTGCGATGCACCAATGTGGATTTCCAATACTATGCCCCCACGACACGGTGGGTTTTTTCTTTGCTATCGCGTTTATCGCGATTGCCCACTGCAGTAATCGCAAACTCGTATGAGGGGAAAAATTTTCATCGTCGATCAGGTTACAGGCCAAAAAAGTGGAAAGTTATACCCAATGGGTTTGATACGAGGCGCTATTGGCCCAATCCAAAGGCAAGGTCACAATTCAGGGCGATCTTAGGGCTGGATGATTCAGCAAGAATCATTGGAATGGTTGCGCGTTATGATCCGATGAAGGATCATGCAAATTTCTTTGCTGCTGCAGCAAGGGTAAGCGCTGTTTTTCCAAATGTTCGTTTTGTCTTGTGCGGAAGAGATATGAGCAGGCACAACAGTGATATCAAAAAAATGATTCAAGAAAACAATCTGATGGACAAAACCTATCTGCTGGGAGAAAGATCTGATTTGCCCGATATTTTTCCAGCTTTAGATATTAATACATTATCATCGTCATTTGCAGAAGGATTTCCGAATGTCTTAGGGGAAGCTATGGCATGTGGCGTGCCATGTATCTCGACCAATGTGGGTGACGCGGCCCGTATTATCGGGGACACAGGAAAAGTTGTTCGGCCAAGAGACCCTGTGGCGTTGGCAGAGGCCTCGCTTGATCTACTTTCAAATTCCGGCGAGCGAAGGAGAGAACTGGGATTGAGAGCGAGAAAGCGGATTGAGGGAAGATTTTCCATTTCGAAAATGGCTCGTGAGTACGGGGAGTTTTATCTGGAAATTATGCAATGAACAATATTGATGAGAATGTAGTTGCTGGATTTGGAAAAGAGTGGAATCGATTTGATCAATCCAATCTCTCTCAGAACGAGTTAAAAAAGATATTTGATTCCTGGTTCAGCATCTTTCCCTGGGGGGATATTTCTGGGGCTGCGGTCGGGTTTGATCTTGGCTGTGGGAGTGGCCGGTGGGCAAACTTTGTCGCTCCAACGGTGGGACTATTACACTGTATTGATCCGAGCGCTGAGGCCTTAGCTGTAGCAAGAAGAACACTGAAAAGACATTCAAACTGCAGGTTTCATTTGGCTGCTGTGGAGAATATCCCCCTCCCCGACGAATCAGCCGATTTCGGTTACTCTCTGGGCGTATTGCATCACGTGCCTAATCCAAGAGCTGGATTGAAATCCTGCACATCAAAGCTCAAACCGGGAGCACCATTTCTTGTATACCTGTATTATGCCTTTGACAACAGGTCCCGATGGTACAGAGCAATTTGGCGACTGAGTGATATCTTGCGTAAATCCATCTCAAGAATGCCTGATCCGTTGCGTTATTCCATCAGCCAGACTATTGCTTTTCTCATCTATTTGCCACTAGCGCGTTTTGCCCTTTTTTTTGAAAAACTAGGGTTTAATGTTGATATTTTGCCACTTTCATACTATCGACAGCGGAGCTATTATGTGATGCGAAATGATGCCCTTGATCGCTTTGGTACAAGACTAGAGCATCGCTTCACCAGAGTACAAATTCAAGATATGGCGGAAGATGCAGGATTAGAGAGGATAGTGTTTAGAGAGGAATTTCCATATTGGTGTGCACTGGGGTACAAGAAATGTGCGGAAAGGCGAGATTCTGACTAGCACGTAAAAAAACTCACGGACAAAAAGGTGAAATCAAAGTGATGCGGTTTGGGTAATCAGAATAGCGCATAAATAAACGGGGCAACGGCACTGCCTTCAGTAAAAACGATCAAGGCGCTAAAGAGGCCCAGTACGATCAGAACGGGGAGTAACCAGTATCGTTTTCTGTATTTTAGGAATTCCCAGAATTCTTTTATAATGGATTGATTCGCCATATTTTTTCCTCAATAACGTTTCAAAAAACGTTCTTTGGGTTGAACGGGTTCAGTGCGGGCCACCCAGTAAGATGAAAGCTCTCTGTTCGGCTTGATAGGCAGGGGAGTCCCGCCAAAAATTCGTTTGATGAGACCCGAGGGGGTGATTACGAGATAGTAGGCCAGGCTGAGCAACAAGGTGGTTACGATTCTTCCCAGCGTGTGGCCGATTCTTACCCAGACAGAATAGAGGGGCCTCAGGTGAGAAGGGAAGACAACAAACCCGAGACCTACGGCTGAGAGAAAACCAAAGAGGTAGGTAGGCAAGGGCCTTTTCAGCAAAATTCCCAGGATACAGATACAACCAAAAAAAACCAGGGCAATAAGCCCGAATTTGCGTATTTCCCGTGTCTCAGTCGAGTTCAAGGGTGTTTCTCCAGTCTCCATTCTCTTTCCACGGGGGTTGTTCATCCTTAAAAAGGATATAATCTTCCATCACAAGAACATCCATCTCTGTCCGCATGAAACATCGGTAGGCATCTTCCGGTGTACATACAATGGGCTCACCCCGCACATTGAAACTGGTGTTCACCAATACTGCACAACCGGTGAGTTTGTCAAATTCTGAGATGACTGCGTGGAAATCGGGTTTGACCGCCTGGCTGACCGTCTGAACACGGGCAGAGTAATCCAGGTGGGTAACGGCCGGAATATCGCTCCTCTTCATTTTGAGTCGATCCAGCATTGACACCTCTTTCTCCGTGTTATGAGGAAGACGTCGTTCCTCCCGAACAGTGGCAACCAGGAGCATATAAGGGCTCGGTATGTCCAGGTCAAAATATTCGGATGCTTTTTCTTCAAGGACCGATGGGGCGAAGGGCCTGAAGGATTCACGATATTTTATCTTGAGATTCATTACGGTCTGGGTATCTTTGCGCCTGGGGTCCCCCAGAATACTGCGAGCCCCCAGGGCCCTCGGTCCAAACTCCATTCGTCCCGCCATGTACCCGACGATCTTTCCATTGGCGATCTCTGAAGCGATCATCATTGCCCTCTTAGTCGGATCAAGGCCATGGTAGGGGCGCCCGTTGTTTTCAAGGTAGGTCCTGACCGCATCATTGGAAAAGGAGGGGCCGAGATATGAACCATGCTGTCTGTCAGGACCGTTGGGGGCGGGCCTGGGGTTTCCGAGATAGCGGTACCATACCGACAGGGCAGCCCCCAGGGCCCCGCCGGCATCGCCGGCAGCAGGCTGTATCCAAATATCCTCAAAGGGACTTTCCCGTAGTATTCGCCCATTGCCAACGCAGTTTAAGGCCACGCCACCTGCAAGGCAGAGCTTCTTTTGTCTTGTTTCTTTGTAAACGTGGTGTGCCATCCTGAGCATGATCTCTTCCGTCACGGATTGGATGCTTGCCGCAAGGTCCATTTCTCTCTGGGTGATTTCAGCCTCTGGTTTGCGGGGAGGCCCTCCAAAAAGCCTGGCAAGATGTCGGTTGGTCATGCGCAGGCCTCCCAAGAAGTCAAAGTAGGTCAGGTTTAATCGGAGGGAGCCGTCCTCTTTCATATCGATCAGTTCAGAGAGGATCAAATCCCTAAATCGCGGCTCACCATAAGGGGCAAGGCCCATCAACTTGTATTCTCCTGAGTTCACCCTGAAGCCGGTAAAATAGGTAAAGGCAGAGTAGAGTAATCCCAGTGAGTCAGGAAATTGGAGCTCTTTTAGGAGTTCAATCTCATGGCCATGGCCAAACCCGTAGCTCGCGGTAGCCCACTCACCTACCCCGTCGACGGTAAGGATCGCTGCTTCAGTAAAGGGGGAGGGGTAAAACGCTGACGCTGCATGGGCCTCGTGGTGTTCGGTAAAAAGGACCTCTCCATCATAATTGATTTCCCTCTTGATGACCTTTGGGATATGAAGTTTTTTCCCCAGCCACAACGGCAGGGCCTCCAACCAGGACCGGAGGCCTTTGGGGGCGACGGTCAGGTAGCTCATGAGAAGGCGGTCAAAGGTCAGGATAGGCTTATCGTAGAAAACCACAGCGTCCAGATCTTGAACCGTGATCCCGCCTTCTTCCAAACAGTATGCGATGGCATTTGACGGAAATCTTGGATCGTGCTTTTTTCTTGAAAAACGTTCCTCTTGGGCTGCTGCCAGGATTTCACCTTCGCGAATAAGACAGGCAGCGCTGTCATGATAAAAACAAGATATCCCCAGTATGTCCAAGGCTTAAAGTCTCTCCTATTGGATAGTTTTTCCCCGATGCTGCTTCCAGGATTCGACAGAGGCTAGCACAAACAATCTTGAAATAAAAGGTCGTTTTTTAAGACAAATGTGCGGTATTGTAGGCTTTATCAGTCCCGATAAATTCAAGTCCTTTCAAGAAAATCTCCCCGAGGCCCTAGCGTCTCTTTCTCACAGGGGCCCGGATGATTCGGGCCTTTTTTTTGATGAAAAGGCGGGTGTGGGTATTGGGCACAGACGGCTTTCAATCCTTGATCTTTCCAACGCAGGCCGTCAACCCATGTCCAGTGATGACGGAAAGGTGCATATCGCTCACAACGGGGAGGTATACAATTTTCGTGAGATTCGTAAGGCCCTGAAGGGATATGGCCACCACTTCCGCACCCACACCGACACAGAGGTTATCCTCAAGGCATATCTTCAATGGGGAATCGATTGCCTCCATCGGTTTGCGGGCATGTTTGCCTTGGCCCTATGGGATAGCCGTGTGAGGCGCCTTTTCCTGGCCAGGGATCGGCTGGGAATTAAGCCCCTTTATTACTATTTTGATGGAGGGACACTCCTTTATGGTTCGGAGCTCAAGGCATTGATGGCCTTCAAGGATTATGAAAGGACCATTGATGGTGATGCTATTCCGCTTTTCCTTCATTACGAATATGTGCCGGCCCCGAGAACAATATTTCAAAAGACCTATAAACTCCTTCCCGGTCAATATTTGATATATGATGGTCAAGAGATGACTTCCCATACCTATTGGGGGTTACCCGAAAGGCGGCCAGACGAAGAAAAGGGCAAAGAAAGGGGGGAGATCGAGGCCCTTTCCGAACTAGACGAGCTGCTAACTCAGGCTATCTCAGATCGCCTGATAAGCGATGTCCCCCTGGGAGCTCTGTTGAGTGGAGGAATTGATTCATCCCTGGTAGTAGCCTTGATGCAAAAAGTCAGTAAGTCTCCTGTCAGGACGTTCAGTATCGGGTTCAGAGAACCGGGATACAATGAGGCCCCATGGGCATCTAAAGTGGCTGAACATCTAGGTACAGATCATACCGAATTCTATGTCACCCCCAGTGAGGCCTTGGATGTTATTCCAAATTTGCCGGAGATTTATGATGAACCCTTTGCTGATGCGTCGGCTGTTCCAACGTTTCTGGTCTCTCGTCTGGCCCGCTCCCAGGTAACGGTGGCGCTCTCAGGAGATGGTGGAGATGAGCAGTTTGCAGGCTACGTTCGCTACTGGAGCACACGGGCCATGGCGACCACCTTTCAACGGCTCCCGGAGTTGATCAGGAAATCGTTGGGCCTGACCCTGGGAAAAATCCCGAGTTCCTGGATTGAACGATGTTATGTGCCCTGGCGCGGCTTTCTCCCTCAAGGCTTGAGAGTTGCCAATTTTCCGGACAAGTGGGAGAAACTGATCCGCTTGATGCATGGAAGTCAACTTCCGGATCTCTACAGGATGACTATCTGCATCTGGCCCGAGAGGGACGTAGAGGGGTTGATGGGAGGAACGCTTCCGGAGAGCCAATATGAAAAGATTTTTAGAGAGACGTCGGACTGGCCACTCCTATCCAGGCTTATGAGGGTGGACCAGAAGACCTATCTCCCTGATGCCATGTTGACCAAGGTTGACAGGGCGAGTATGGCTGTTGGTTTGGAAGTGCGGGTGCCCCTGTTGGATCATAGAGTTGTTGAATACACCTCAGGGGTGCCGGACAGCCTCAAATACCGAAAAGGGAAAGGGAAACACCTTCTAAGGAAGCTTTTGGCGCAATACGTGCCTGAACGGTTATTTGAGAGGCCCAAAGTGGGATTCGGAGTTCCCATAGACAAATGGCTTCGTGGCGAACTGAAAGAATTGCTCATGGATTATCTTTCTGTTGAACGGCTGAAAAAAGAGGGCTTGTTTGAGTGCAACCTTGTGGAAAGGGTGATAAACGAGCATTTTGCCGGGAAAGGCAGTCACCAGTACCGCCTCTGGGCCTTATTGATGTGGGAGATGTGGCGGGAGCGGTGGCTGGCCGGATAGGCGTTTTGGTTTAGGTGTATTGGTTAGGGCCGGACTATCGCTCCGGCCCTTTTATTTCTGCCTACAGCTTACTGCATACTGACCACTGACAATTGGACATTTTGGCCCAATTGTAATATTATCCAGAAGGCTTGAAATACTCTATGTCCGTAATTCCCCCTTTTCTCTGCTTTTTAGGTAAGAGCACCGCTTGAACCTTCATGCCGATTGAGACCTCTTCGGGTTTCACTTGACCCAGGTAGTGCACCACACCACCCTCTGTCCCATCCAGTCTCACCATGGCCATAATTACCGGCTCCTTTTTGTGAGAGCCGTCCAGGTTCTTGTAAAGAATCGTATATGTGTATACCGTTCCTGAGGTACCAACATTGACATAGCTATCTTCCAACCTATCAAAGCACTTCTCACAATATGTCCGGGGGGGCACATAGGTGATTTCACACTTCTGGCATCGTGCTCCGAGGAAGGAGCCCTTATTCATAATGTTCCTGAAATAGGCCTCTCCGGCCCTACCATAAGTGTAGATATACTCAAGGGGGATCTCACCAGTCCAATACCCCACTTGGGTTGTCTCCTTCAGCCTCTCAGTAAGTGCCATCTCTTTTCACCTCCTATCTCATTTTATAACCTTAAAGTATTTGATATCGGTAATGGCCCCAATCCGTTCCTCGGGCTTTTTCCAGACCGCCCTTACCCTCATACCGATCTTCAGATCATAGGGCTCTATTTCATCAACGAGATGAAGGATCCCCTGGTCCTTTCCGGCACCGTCCAGTTCGATTACAGCAGGGGTATGGTATCGTTGGCCCTTTTTCACACGGCTGGCATCCCAGTTCACATGACTGACCACACATGTAAGTATGGTGCCTGTATCCTTTAGGTAGGTCCACTGGTCGGTGGGGCGCCAGCACACTTCGCAAAAGAGCCTGGGCGGGACCAACACCCGCTTGCAAGAGTTGCATCTTTTGCCGATAATCTTGCCATTTTTTAGTTCTGCCAGATACCGGCCTATGGCAACGCCATTGTCCCAGGCGTATTTCAGATTGGGTTTCTCCTTCACAGACAGTATCTTACCTTTTTCAATATCAGCGAGTCCTATCTTGGTAACGGTCTTTTCGATCGCTTGAGCATCTAACATAGGTATTTCCTCCTTCCAGAGATTATGAACGCATGACTACCACGGTCCCGACCTGCATCAAGTCTCCCCATGCCTGGGCCAGGCCGCAGGTGGGCTTTCCCAGGATCTGACGGGCCCCGGCTTCTTCCCTCAGCTGCAGAAAGATTTCAATTATTTTCATCAGTCCTGTAGCGGCAATGGGATTCCCTACCCCTAGGGCCCCTCCGGATGGACAGCAGGGGAGATTCCCGTCTCTTTGTGTCACTCCATCCAAAAGCATCTTTACAGATTCCCCTCGCTTGCAGAGCTGAAGACCCTCAATGTGATGAAGCTCTTTGTAGGTGAATGGGTCATAGGGTTCGGCCACATGGATTTCCTTGCTGGGCTCCTTGATGCCGGCCATATCATAGGCCTGGCGGGCGGCCACCTCGACATAGTCAGGATAATAAAGGTCGCGGTTGCACCAGTAGGCGGTATCCAGGCAGTAGCCGATGCCATCAATCCATACCGGCTTTTCAGTGACTCTCCGGGCTACCTCCTCGGAGGCCAAAATAATGGTAGCGGCCCCATCGCTGGTGGGGCTGATGTCCATACGATTTACAGGGTAGGCCATCATTTCTGAATTTAAGACATCCTCGACAGTGATCTCTGCACCTAATTGAGCCGCGGGATGATCCAAGGCATTTCTCTTGTTCTTCACCGCGACTTGGGCAATCTCCTCTTTGGTATACCCGTGCCTGTGCATGAAGCGCTGCATTTCAATGGCAAAGATCCATATGAGGGTAGGATAGAGAGGTTGTTCCGTGGTATGGTCGAAGATGGTCAAAAACGCCCCGGCCGGGTGGGGAAATGCCGAAGACATCTTCTCTTCTGTCACCACCATACAGGTGTCAAACATGCCGGAGGCCACATGGAACCATCCGTGGATCGGGGACATGACACCCGTGCCTCCGCCCACAAAGTGCCTCATATAAGATTTGCGGAAGGCTCCTGCCCCGTCACTCAGGTACTCGCCGTTCAAATGGATGCCGTCAAAAGCGTCGGGAGCGGTGCCTAAACAGACCGAATCGATGTCGTCCAAGGTCATTTCACAGGAATCTAAGGCCATCTTTGTGGCCTCGTATGCTAACTCTTTCGGGGTTTCCTGGGTGAACCTATGGAATTTGGTCAGACCTGCACCAACAATTGCTACTTTTCTTAAACCCATATCTGTCACCTCCTGATCCTAATTGCTGAGAATAGCCACTGCACCGGTTGTTGTGGGTAACCCGCGCCAGCTCATTGCCAAGCCTGTGGAAACATCGGATAGCTGATTATGTCCTGCCTCTCCCCTCAACTGGAGCACAACATCCAGCACCTTCTGCCCACCGTTACAGTCCATGAGGTTTCCGACCCCAAGGCACCCGCCGGACGGGTTTACCGGGAGGTCACCTGAGATCTCCGTCACTCCATCCATGGTCAATTTACCTGCCTCTCCAGGGTTGCAGAGCCTGAGGGCCTCTAAGTGCTGGAGCTCTTTGTAGGAGAATTCGTCATTGATTTCTGCAAAGTCAATCTCAGAACGGGGAGAGCGGATACCTGCCATTTTGTAAGCCTTGTCGCCTGCTATTTCAGCGTAGACTGCTTTGCCCCAGTCGCGGGTCTCCAATCCAGGAGTATCGGAACACCAACTGATACCCCTCACCCAAATGGGCTTTTTTGAAAGGCTCTTAGCCACGTCCGCCTTGGCCATCACGATCACCACCGCTCCATCGGAATATTGGCTGATGTCCAGCTCGGTCAGAGGATAGGAGACCATCTCTGATGTCAGGACATATTCCAATGGAAGATCACAGCCATAACCTGCTAATGGATTAAACATGGCGTTTCGTTTGTTCTTTACAACAACGCGGGCGCACTGCTCGCGGATAGCGCCGGTTTCATAAAGATAGCGATTCATCTCCATCCCGGCAATGTAGTCCGAATGCTCTTTGAGGGGCCGGTTGTATACCGGATCAAGGGCAAAATCGGACAAGTCGGATTTTGTCAACATGTTAGAAGCCTTGCTCAGGGCCTGGACCGCTACGACATTATAAAGGCCAGACCTCAACATCATGACACCCGATCCCATTGACTGCAAAAAGTCGCCGGGCACCGTGTAGATGGGCTTTAAGACAGCTCCCAACTGATCCGGGGAATATTCGTCTGCGATGCTATAGCCCTCGCAGAAGTCCTCGGAAGTGGCCACAAAGGCTCCTATCTCCTTCGGCTCGACATTTGCATCAAGATAGGCCTTCTTTGCTGCCTCATAGGTCAATTCCCTGTAAGACAGGTCCGGGGTCGTGGCCCTAAAGCCAGTGGTTCCCACACCTATAACAGCTATCTCTTGATTCATAGATATCAACCTCCTTATAATGAAAGATATTGTTGAAAGTTCAGACCAACGCCCTTCAGGCGGGGTTGAGCCGGCCCTTGCCGGAAAGTCAGTTCCTCTTCATAGTAGGGCAATTGCAATAAGTCAAATACAAATTCCCAAAGATCCCGCCCCCTTTTGTGATTGACAATTTCCGGTCCTCTGCCTATAAATTGAGCCCGTGGGAACAAAAAATGATAACGATGACAGGCGCGAAGTAATCGATGGTAACCTGCCGCTATCGAGTGCGCCAAAAGGGATCTAGGTTAAGGAAATAACTATGGATTTTAGTCTTTCTATGGAACAGGAGATCCTTCGCAATTCGGTGCGTGATTTTGCTGAAAAAGAGATCAAGCCGGTTGCCGGAGAGCTTGATGAAAAGGAGGAGTTCTCCTACGATACCATGCGGAAGATGGCTGAATTGGGCCTTTTCGGGATGTTTGTCTCGGAGAGGTATGGCGGTCAGGGGATGGACTATGTGTCATACATTATTGCCACAGAAGAGATCGCCAGGGTAGATGGTTCCCATGCCGCAACGGTGGCGGCAGGCAATTCCCTGGGAATAGGCCCCCTCTATTATTTTGGAAATGACGAACAGAAAGAGAGGTATCTCCCAAAACTCTGTAGTGGTTCAGCCCTTTGGGGCTTTGGCCTGACAGAACCCAATGCAGGTTCAGATGCCAGTAATTCCAGGACAACCGCCGTATTAAAGGAAGACGGGTGGATCATAAACGGAAGCAAGATATTTATCACCAATGCCTCTACTGAAATTTCTTCGGGGGTGACGGCCCTTTGCCGGTCCGGCACCCGTGAGGATGGCCGACCCGAGCTTTCGTGCATACTGGTGGAGAACGGTACCCCGGGGTATGAAGCGAGGGAAATGCACGGCAAGATGATGTGGCGGGCCTCCAATACCAGCGAACTCTATTTTGATGATTGCCGGGTGGCAAAGGAAAACCTTCTGGGGCCCAGGGGCAACGGCTTTTATCAGATGATGCAGACCCTGGACGGGGGGCGTCTCTCCGTAGGGGCCATGGGGCTTGGGGGCGCCCAGGGATGCTTTGAGCTTGCCTTAAGATACAGCAAGGAAAGGGTGCAGTTCGGAAAACCGATATCCAATTTCCAGGTGAACGCTTTTAAGTTGGCTGATATGGCCCTTGAGATCGAATGTGCCCGCCTCCTACTTTATAAGGCATGCTGGTTGAGGGATAACGATAAACCATTCTCCAAAGAAGCGGCCATGGCAAAACTCCATTGTTCCGAAGTCATGTACAGATGTGCAAATCATGCGGTTCAACTCCACGGGGGGTACGGACTCATGAAGGAGTACGACGTTGAGAGATTCTACAGGGACCAGAAGCTGCTGGAGGTTGGAGAAGGGACTTCGGAGGTGCAACGAATCGTGATCTCAAGGCTTATAGGGGCGCTATAGGTTTTGGATTTTGGTTTGCGGTGGCCGGGATTCCGATAATTCTTCTTCTGCCTTCTCGAATTTCGTTTTTTCAAGAGGTGGTTTTGAGAGTGACTGGTCAGAATTCTTTTCACCAAAGGACTGCGCGGTTCTTTCCGTACACCGCACGCTGCACGCCGCTTTCACACACACTCAAATGTTAGACTTCATCTTAGGCAAAGATATTGCTTCCTATGTGAAGCGCCATCGCAAGTTGGTGGTTTGTTCTCTCGTGCTTACGGCCATATCATCCCTCTTTGTGGTGGTGCTGGCATATCTTCTCCAGCCCTTTGTTGATGAGGGGATCGTAGCGTCGGGTACCCGTGAGGAGTTATTGTCTTCGAACGGGCGTTTTCGGCAGCTTCATGACATGCACATTAGGACATAGGGGAGGGGGGTATGACACTCACCAAGACAGATATGGTAAAGAATGTGATGGGGCAGGTCCGCTTCAGAAGTCGTCATAAGGAAGCGCAACAATTCCTGTTCCCAGAGCTGGATTGTACTTTCTTGGGCCGCAATCGCACCACCCAAATCGTTGATGCCTTGTTTGAGAGGATAAAGGCAACCCTTACCAAAGGGGAAGACGTGCATATCAGGGGGTTTGGCAAGTTCCAGGTCAAATTCAAGTGGGCCAGAAAGGGAAGGAACCCTCAAACCGGTGAGAGCATCATCCTCAGATCAAGAAGGATAGTGACCTTCGGGTGTTCTCCAAAATTAAGGCAAAAGATAAATTCGGCGGATCAGATCTACGACCCAAAGGCCATCTGACCATCCTTAACACCCACCTTTAGGTGATCCCCATCTTTGATTGAACCCTCCAAGATCTTTACGGCCAAAGGATCCTGGATAAGGTGCTGGATGGTCCTTTTAAGGGGCCTGGCACCGTAAACCGGGTCAAACCCCGTCTTGGCGAGAAACTCCTTGGCCTCGTCTGTCAGTTCAAGGCTGATCTTGTTTGCTTCAAGACGCTTCGTCAGAATTTCTATCTGGATCCCCACGATTTTCCGGATCTCTTCAGGGCCGAGAGAATTGAATATGACGATTTCATCGATCCGGTTCAGGAACTCCGGCCTGAAGGTGGCGCGGAGGGCATCCATTACTTGCTTTTCCGTGTCGGGGTTATCCTTTCTCTCTTGCTCCTGTATCCACTGGCTGCCCACATTTGAGGTCATGATCAGAACGGTGTTCTTGAAATCGACCGTACGTCCCTTCCCATCGGTCATCCTGCCATCATCCAGGATCTGCAGGAGCACATTGAAAACGTCTGGATGGGCCTTTTCTATTTCATCAAATAGGACCACCGAATAGGGATGTCTCCTGATGGCCTCGGTCAGATAACCTCCCTCTTCATATCCAACATACCCTGGCGGGGCCCCGATGAGTCTGGCAACGGAGTGCTTTTCCATATATTCGGACATGTCAATCCTGACCATATGTTGTTCATCATCAAAAAGAAATTCGGCCAAGGCCCTGGCAAGCTCGGTCTTTCCTACACCCGTGGGTCCCATGAATATGAAGGAACCGATAGGTCTATTTGGATCCTGAAGCCCTGAACGGGCCCGGCGCACCGCATTGGCCACCGCCACGATGGCCTTCTGCTGACCTACAACCCTCTGCTCAAGCCTGTCTTCCATTTTCAGGAGCTTCTCTTTTTCCCCCTCCATCATTCTCGAAACCGGTATTCCCGTCCATTTGGCCACCACCTCGGCAATATCTTCGCTGTCTACCTCTTCCTTGAGCATCTTTTGACCGGATTGAAGCTCTTCAAGTCTTTCGTTCTCCTCATGGAGCGTTTTTTCCAGTTCGATGAGGGTCCCGTACTTCAGCTCAGCTGCCTTTGCAAGATTACCCTCTCGTTCTGCAATCTGAGCCTCAGATCTGGTTGTTTCAAGCCTTTCCTTGATCTCCCGTATCTTGGAGATGGTTTCTTTCTCCTTTTTCCAGTGCCCTGTCATTTCATCGGTCTGGGTTTTGAGTTCTTTTAACTCATCTTTGATTTTCTTGAGACGATCCTTGGAGGCCTGATCTTTTTCCTTTTTTAGTGCCTCCTTTTCTATTTCCAACTGGGTCATCTTTCTTTGTATGTTGTCAATTTCTGCAGGCATGCTATCGATCTCGATCCTCAGATGGGATGTGGCCTCGTCGATTAAATCAATGGCCTTATCCGGAAGAAATCGATCCGTGATATACCTGTGGGAGAGGGTTGCTGCTGCCACCAGGGCCGAGTCCTTGATCCTCACCCCGTGGTGTACCTCATATTTTTCCTTGAGCCCCCTGAGGATTGAAATGGTGTCTTCTACGGTGGGTTCCTCGACCATAATCGGCTGAAAACGCCTTTCAAATGCTGCGTCCTTTTCGATGTATTTTCTGTATTCCTTTATGGTTGTGGCGCCAACGCACTTGAGTTCCCCTCTGGCAAGGGGTGGTTTTAGCATGTTGGAGGCGTCCACAGCCCCTTCTGCAGCCCCCGCCCCAACGAGGGTGTGCATCTCATCTATAAAGAGGACGATTTGACCCTGGGCGTCGGTTACCTCTTTGAGGAGGGCCTTGAGCCTGTCTTCAAATTCCCCGCGGTACTTGGCACCTGCAATAAGGGTCCCCATATCCAGGGCCACCACCCGCTTGTCTTTTAGGGTCTCCGGCACATCCCCCTGGACAATCCTCTGAGCCAGACCTTCCACGATGGCGGTCTTGCCGACGCCTGGTTCACCGATCAATACCGGGTTGTTCTTGGTCCTCCTGGACAGGACCTGGATAATCCTCCTGATCTCGCTGTCCCGCCCCACGACCGGATCCAGGTCCCCTTTCGAGGCAACTGCGGTCAAGTCAATGGTAAACCGCTCCAAGGCCTGGAACTTGTCTTCGGGGTTCTGATCCGTGATCCTCTGGCCGCCTCGGATATCTACCAGTGCCTGTAGGATTGTGTCCCTGGTGATTCCGGCCATGGCGAGCAGGCGCGAAGCCTCCCCTTCCTTTTCTCCCGTAACGGCCAACAGGATATGCTCGAGGCTTACGAATTCATCCTTCATCTGCTCCGCCTCGGAAAAGGCCTTGTCCAGGACAGGCTTTGAGCGGGGCGAAATGTAAGCCTGGCCCAGCCCAGTCCCTGAAACCTTGGGGATTTTTTCCAAGGCCCCTTCAAAAGACTGTATAAGCTGGCCTTTGTCGGCCCCGATCTTTCCAAGTAATGGTGGTACCACACCTTCGTTTTGGTCTAAGATGGCTCGCACCAGATGTTCGGGTTCAATCTGCTGATGACCATATTTCTCTGCCAATTGTTGTGCGGCCTGAATGACTTCTTGCGCCTTTAAGGTGAATTTATCAAATTGCATTTTCTGTTCTCCTCCAATACTATGTGAAAATCTATATATAGGCCAATCTCAAGACTTTATATAAACTGGATAAAATTAAGTTTGATTAGAGTAAATGTCAATATGAGCACCTGACCAACTTCCTGAAAACATGCGATGGCCTGCCCTTTTGAGGATTGGTGTCTGCTAGCTTTGCAATTTCAGGGCCCCCAACGTGATCAAGCTCCTATTCGGTATTTCATCCCCGAAGGAAGAACACTTTGTGAATTTTGGGACTTTAAAGTTGGTCTTGCTTCTGTTAGTATGTCGGACGGAGGGATCATGGACGGCCCATAAACCCGTAACGACCCCTTTTCATTCTTAACCATTCCAATAAGCCCTTGTTATTTAATCTAAAATCCTGGCCATCAGGGCCAGCTCAGAGACAAGTGGCTCTGCCTGAGAGAATTGACTTGGAGTATTGGAGAGTTGGAGTAGTGGAGTATTGGAAAAACGATAAGCGGCCATGAGTTTTTCAGGAAGCGCGTTTAACTACTGTCATGATACGTGATTAGAGAGCTTTTTCAACACTCCAGTACTCCATAACTCCATGAGCCATTGAAACGACAGTAGACTAAATCCCCTCGGGGATTACCAAAGCCCGGTCCTCCGGGGCCTGATCTTCACAATTCATCAGATATTTGTGGCTTCAGATTCCTTATGTCTTTCCAAAGAAAAACACTAAAGATCTTATTGTATTTTTCTCTTACAATATCTCTTTTCATAGGCCAAATACTTTTTCCGCCTGTGGCGTTGGCTGATTTGTCCCTGCTGAGAAAGGGTATTGTCACTTATAACTCGGATAAACACAAGAAGAGCCTGGCAGATGGATCCTATAGGGGAGAGGAGGGGATCCTGCGGATAAGACCCGAGGTTGCCCGTTCATTTGGTCTTGAGGTGCCGGTGGACCCGGACTATCTCAAGGCCACCGAATTCTTCAAGGAGGCGGAGGCGTATCGTCAAAGGGCGATTGAGGCAATTACCACCCGGGAAAGGGAAAAAGTCCAGGGAGAACATGCGAGAAAGGCAGGAGATCTTGCGCTCCTTTCCAAAAAGGCGTTTCGATTAGCACACGGGTATATGAAGACATATAGGACCAGGCTGGACCCGGAACTGGATGAGCGGCTGGACAAAGGGAAATGTTCCAAATTGATAGATGAATTGCTGGCATCAAGCCTTGAAAATACGTCCAGTAATCTGAGAGATGGGCTGGGCCTTTTTTACAATCGCTGTCAGGGGTTGGACGGGGATGCCCCCCGATTAACACCTGAAAATATAAGATTTATAAACTATATCTTCAGCGATTTTTCAAAAAAGGCCTCCGCGAAGGCGTTGAAAAGGTTTGATCTTGACAGACAAAGGTCAACCAGGAGATCAAATCCCGATCCGGCGTGGAAGGATATCGTTGGGTGGCCGGGTTCCCGTTATGCGCCACTCGTGGAGTCTGAGTATAAAAAACAGAAAAAAACAGAATATGACGTGGATCCCCTGCTCTTTATGGCCTTGATGAGGAGGGAGTCCAATTTCTCTCCCAAGGCCGTGTCCTGGGTGGGGGCTGCCGGTCTGACCCAGATCATGCCAAAGACTGCAAAAGACCTGGGGATGAAAAATATCTTTGATCCGCCCCATTTTGGCCAAGCTGTATCACTTTTGGCAAAAGAGCGGAAGTTGCGACGAAAGGCAATAGCCCTTATCTCGCAACTTACTGAAAAGACCAAGGTGAAATCTGCAAGGCTTGCGAGAAAATACATGCAGCAGTCACTTGATTGCAGGAAAAAACGTGCTCGGTTGTTTTCCCGATACAAGAGCGAGTTGATTGACAGGGCCAAAGATGATCGCCTCAACCCGGCCAAGGCTATTGAACATGGGTATAAATATTTTTCCCAAATGATGAGAATTCAAAAGGGGGATATAAGTCTGGCGTTGGCCTCTTATAATGCGGGCCCGCATCGGGTCAAACAGTATAAGGGTTTACCGCCCTTTGCTGAAACCGTCTCCTTTCGAAACAGCGTATTAGGATTCTACAGGGAGTACCTGAGAAGGCTGATGGAGAGAGAGAAGGGGAAGTAGGGGTAGATTGGAGGCGTCACGCCTCAGGCGTGATTTAAGGAAATGGAACGTTCGGAGGAGATACAATTATGGGTTCAGATGCTTTGGTAAGGAGTGATTTTAAAGACATACAGCTTGTAAAGCGCGGCAAGGTCAGGGATGTATATGAGATCGATGATCAACTGTTGATCATTGCAAGCGATCGTATGTCGGCATTCGATGTGGTGATGGCGGACCCGATTCCCGATAAGGGGAAGATCCTTACGGGGATATCCCTTTTTTGGTTCAAGAAGCTTGAAACAATTGTTGAGAATCATTTGATTAGTGGCGATCCTCATGAATATCCGGTGGTCTGCCACCCGTATGCCCAGCAGCTTGAGGGTCGGAGTATGCTTGTAAAAAAAGCAAAGCCGTTGCTCGTTGAGTGTATTGTGCGAGGATATCTTTCAGGCTCGGGTTGGCAGGAATACCTTCAAAATGGGAGTGTCTGTGAGATTCCGCTTCCGGAGGGCATGGGCGAATCGGATAAATTGCCCGAACCTATTTTTACACCATCTACCAAGGCGGCCGATGGCATGCACGATGAGAATATCCCTTTTGAAAAGGCCGTGGATATTCTAGGGAAAGAGATGGCAGAGCAGGTTCGCGAGATCAGTTTACGGCTGTATGAATTTGGAAGGGATTTTGCCGCCGGAAAAGGGATTATCGTGGCGGATACAAAATTTGAGTTTGGTATCAAAGATGACAAGCTTATTCTGATCGACGAGGCGCTCACACCTGATTCTTCAAGATTCTGGCCAGTGGATGAATATACGCCCGGAGGTCCCCAAAAGAGTTTTGATAAGCAGTTTTTGAGGGATTATCTTGTTAAAATAAACTGGCCGAAGATACCACCACCTCCCAAACTGCCACCTGAGATCATAGAGAAGACAAGGGGAAAGTACCTGGAGGCCTTGGAGAGACTTACGGGGCACGGGCTACGGTAGTTAATATTGTGTCAATACCGAATATCGAACATGGAATGGAGAATCATGAAGTTTTTTACAATTTTGGTTCTCAGGTTGGTTTCTGCCACGGATAAAGCACCAGTGAGATAGTGACGCGTGAACAGGTACCTGATCGTCAAAAGTGTAAGGGCCGAGACCTTTGAAAAGCGCCCCCTTTTGGCCAATCTCGGCGTCAGGCTCAAATTTCAATCCTCGAAATATTCACTATATTCCTGTGGTTGAAATCCTCACCTTCCTTGATCTTGACCAAAATTGAACATTTTTCAAAGGTCTCGGACCTAGCGTAAGTTTATTAGATACCACGGAAAAAGATAGTGTATCCGGTTGATTTTGCAGAAAAAATGGGGTGGGATAGTTGTATACACTGAATTCACCTTAATTAATATCAACACGGTAAGCCTATCAGAAAAGTCTGG
>JADHXI010000035.1 GCA_016783065.1 Desulfobacteraceae bacterium
CGGCAAAATAGTTGCGGTAGCTCTTGTTGCCGAAATTCACCATGGGCTTGGTGTACCTTTCAATGGCATAGCCGGGGCCGACTGAAAAGGAAAGATTCTTTTCCCGTGATTTCCAGACCTGGTAGCCCGGTCCGGCGCCAACGCCTGCAAGAAGATTCAAGTCCTCGAATTTATCCATCTGGGCAAGACCTTTACCGAACAGGTACCATTTTTTGGAGATGAAGCGTTTATACGTGAGTGTGCCCAGGGCGTTGTCCTCGATGAGTACCGTCTTTTTCGTTTGCTTGTTATACTCCCCATAGAGGATGATGTCGTGGGGGAATTTGTGGACCGTTACCTTTCCGTCCAGATTTAGTGCGAATTTATTTGTGTTTCCGGTCCTCTTGTTCGCCCCCGCGGCTACCCGCACATGGTATTCCCATTCTTCCGGCGGTTTTGGGAGTTCCAGGCTCTTGACCTGGGCCACGGTGATGGGCTCGGTTGGAGTTCCGTCCTCAGGCTCAACCAGCAACTGGCCCTCCTTTGTTGTCACTACCTTACCCTTAATGGTCTTCTCGTCCCTGAGATAGACTTCCACCGTTCCTTCGGTGGTGAGACGGTCCACCTGATCCCAGTCAATGGTAATCTTTCCGGCATATGAGGTCTCGAAGATCAATTTGCCGAAAGACATGGCTATTACCTTCCCCTGAAGGCGGTCGCCGTTTTTCATAAAAAGCTCATCGGCAGCGGCAGGATTGACCGTGAATGCCAACAGCACCGCCACAAGCCAGGCGACCTTTGCGCAGAATTTGAAGGGAAGAACCCCATAGAAACCGCGTGAGGGTTTTTCATGAATGGATTGAATATTGATTTCCCGCATGATGATGGACACCTCCTTCTCAGACCGTAACGCCATTTGGCACGCCTCCTCGACCGTATCTTTCAAAAGAGCAAAGTCACTCACTGCCCTAAGGGACTGTGCAAAAACTGGGTTGATGAAAGCGCCTTTCTCGACGAGGACTATAAATTTGTAAGAATCGTGTGTCAACGATTAAGGGCAGCCTCTATTGACACGAAAAGGTAATTTACGTATGCTATTTTGCCCAAACGGGAGTTGTTGATCGGCTAAACAAGGCCGATTTTCAAATAGAGTGAATAAGGGGGGGCAAACATGCGTTTTTATCGTTTTCGTAAACCCCGTTCCACCATCAGACCGTCACACTCGGTTCTCGTTTTTTCACTGGTCCTGATTCTCATCCTGACCCTCTCCTGGACCTTTGCCCCCACCTGTGCCCCAGGTGCTAAACAACAGCCTGCTTCCGGGGAGACCTCACCGCCGCCCCTCACCATTGATGCCATGAAAGAGAGAATAGGGGCGGTGAAACAGGCTCCCAGCCTGTCAGAGGAGTCCAAACAGCGAATCATTGGTTTTTATGAAAAGGCCATAGCGTCGTTAGAGCGCCGTGAAAAGGCAATGTTCCTGGCGGCTGAATATGACCGGACGCTCAAGGAGGCGCCAAAATCCTATGATCCGGCCGAAAGGTCGCTGACACCCGTGCGCGCTGCAGCAATCCAACAGAGGGCAAAGGCCATGGTCCTGACGGACATCGAAGGACAAATCGCCGGATTGCAGGCACAGCTAGCACAGGAGCAAACCAGCCTCGAAATGGCACAAAAGAAACTCAAGGATGAGATGAAGCGACCCGCAGAGCTGCGAAAAGCCATCGCCGTCTATGAGCAGGAGCTTTCCGATCTGGAAAAGAGGTTGGCCGCCCCCAGGCCAACGGATGCCTCCCCCCGTGTCATCCGGGCCAGGCGAACCAGTTTGCGGGCCCGGAGCAGGGCGCTTCAGGCAGAATTGGCCGCAGCCGAAAAAGAGACCGATCTCAGCAGGCATGAGTTGAGTGTGGCCCAAGATCAGCAGGCCTTTACCGCCCGGAAAGTGATACGGTTCGAAAATCTCATCAAGACCTGGGAAGACGTTAAGGAGCACCGGCAAAGCGACGCGGGATTTATTGAACTGCGCCAGGCCAATGCAATTCTCCAACAGATGGGCAAGGAGTCCTGGCCAAAACAGGCAGACTTCCTGCGTGAGCTTGCAAACGGCAATCTGACATTATCAAAGACCCTCATCGAACTGGGTCAAAAGGAGACAGAGGCCAAAAAGGTCGCTGAACTCCTGGAGACCCGCCTGAGCCAGATCCAGGGAGATTTTGTCCTTACAAAAAGGCGAACAAAAATGATGGGCCTATCTAAGGAAGCGGGACAGCTTCTCCGCTCACGCAGGAGCACGCTTTTGACCAGTCGTGCTGATTCCGGTGTTGCCCGAGTTCGCCGTGAAAAAATCCTTCGCGTAAACCTGGCTCAAGACGACCTCATGCAGGCACGCCAAGATTTTCTCGTTTTTAGAAACAAGATATACACCCAATTGGACGACCTCGAATCATCCTTGACGAAGAACCAAAACCATCTATTGACGACACAGGCATTTCTGTTGCTTGAGAGCCGAAGGAAATTGTTTGAAGAAACAGGAGCCAGCTATATCAACTATCTCAAACTGCTCAATGCTCAGGTTACGGCACAGAAGAAGATAGATACCCTCTCCGAACAATACCGTGGTTTTATCAACCAACGCCTGTTGTGGGCCCAGAGTTCCGATCTGGTAAAATCAGCCGACATCAAAGCAACAGGAAAGGCCCTGGGGTGGCTCGCAGGCCTTTCCCATTGGGGTAAACTCGCCAGGGATTTCAAACTATCGGTAAAGCAGGGGCCGGCTGTCTGGGGGATACTCCTGATCGCCCTTGTGGTCCTGATTCTTTTGCGCCCCCGCCTTGATCGTCGAGTCAAAGAAATCAATCAACTTGCAGCACAACCCCAAGCGGCTACAATGACCGGAACATTTGCGGCAATGGCCTTGACCCTGCTGAGGACAGCGGGGGTCCTGTTCGTCATTTATCTGGGTGCCCAAGATCTCTGGCACCTTCAGACCGCCCATAACTTCACACGTGCCTTTTGTTCGGGAATTTCCTCAACGGCTGTGGCAGCCATTTTTCTGGGTCTGATTATCCAGATCTGCAAGCCCGGTGGTATGGGTAGAACCCACTTTCTCTGGAATGAGGGCACCTGCAACGGCTTTTTCCGACATGCCAAGGCTCTTCTATATATATTTCTCCCTCTTCTTTTCTTTGTTATTTTTATCCAGAACGGACCACAAGATCAAGATTACCGCAACAGCCTTGGCCGTTTCCTCTTTATCTTGTCAATGATCCCCGTGGGTTTTGTTCTGGCTCGCATCCTGGGCAAAACCGGTCCCCTGGCACAATCGATCAAGGATAAAAATCCCGAGGGCAGGTTAAACAAATACCGACGGGGCTGGTCGGTGGTGATCGTGGGCATTCCCTTTCTCCTCATGACCCTTGCCATCCTGGGATATTATTTTACCGCCTATGAACTGGGCAAACAGTTTGGAAACACTGCGTGGCTTTTTTTCATCTTGATCGTTGCAGACGCCACCATGCGCCGGGGTCTGTGGTTGGCCCAGGTAAAAATCGCCGTCCAGAAGGCCGAGGCTGAACGGGAAGCAGCAGAAAAAAATGAGGCTGAACCGACCCACCTCTCCCCGGAGGACGATGTGCAGCCGGTGGCGGAAATCGCCGCACCCTCTCTGGATGCTGAGGAGATAAACGAGCAGACCTTACTTGTGATTAGATCCGTTATCCTTGTTGCTGCCCTGCTCGGGATCTGCCTGATCTGGGCAGAGACAGTCCCAGCCTTCCGTTTTCTGGACAGGGTACATCTTTGGGAACACCAGATCGGGGTTGACAAGGCCGGAAAACCGGCCATGGCCCCCGTGACCCTCCCCAATCTCATCATCTCCCTCTTGATCTTTGCAGGGACCATTATCGCGGTACGGACCGTTTCGGGGTTGCTCGAAGTCCTCATCCTCAAGAGATCAAAACTGGACGCGGGCAGCCGGCACGCCTTCGGGTTGATTTCCCGCTACGTAATCTTCACAATCGGCATATTCTTTGCCTTGAGTGTCATCGGCATCGGCTGGAAGCAATTTCAGTGGCTTGCAGCGGCCATGACCGTAGGGTTAAGCTTCGGGCTGAAGGATATCTTTGCCAATTTTGTATCCGGCATTATTATCCTTTTTGAAAGACCCATACGTGTGGGTGATTCGGTAACGGTAGGGAACGTCAGCGGTCGCGTCAAACAGATACGCATCCGTTCAACCATGATCACCAACTGGGACCGCAAGGAAGTGATCGTCCCAAATATGGCATTCCTTTCCGAAAAGATCACCAACTCGACCCTTTCAGACAAGATAGTCCGGGTGGTCATTGATGTGGGCATCGGTTATGGTTCGGATACAGTCAGGGCTCAGGAACTCCTGCTTCAGATAGCAAAAGAGAATCCCAGGGTCGAAGAGGATCCCGGTCCCAGCGTGCTCTTCACCGCGTTCGGTGCGGACTCGCTTGACTTCAAGCTGCGTCTTTATGTTGCCACGTCTGACACCATCAAGGCCCAGACAGAGATCCGTCATGAAATCAACAAGACATTCAATGAAGCCGGCATTGAAATCCCCTTTGCCCAGCGCGATACACACCTTGATACCAGTGCCGGGCCACTGGACATCCGCCTGGTGGATAAGGAAGACAAGCACTGACAAGCAGAGTGGGTAATCTCTTTTTGAGGAGAGTTTGTATGAAAACTTTATTGAAGTTATTGGCCTTGGTATTTTTTGTCTCTCAGAGCGCCTGGGCCGGGATTGAGATGGAACAACTACCGCCCAAGGTTGAATTAAAAGACAATCTCGGTGGTCGCCTCGATGGCACCCCCTGGAGCAGTAGCGAGTTAAAAGGAAAGGTCCATGTCATTTTTTACGTGGACCCCGATGAAAAAGACCTTAACAACGATGCCAGTGAGGCCTTGAAAGCGGCAAAGCTGCCCAGGGATAAATTCCAGAGCTTTGCCATCATCAACATGGCCGCCACCTGGCTCCCCAACTTTGCCATTTCATCGGCATTGAAGGATAAACAGAAACAATACCCCACGACAATTTATGTGAGGGATTATAAGAAAGTCCTGGTCAACAAGTGGGAAATAGCCGACGACAACAGTGATGTTCTGGCATTTGACAAAAAAGGGAGGCTCTTTTTTAAAAAAAATGGAAAACTAAATGAAAAGGAGATCCAGGCGCTCCTGAAGGCCGTTCGCCATCGCGTGGACAATTGAACGGCGACACTTGGCCCAATATACGGAGGCGGTCACGCCATCCCTGGTCACTCAAAAATCATTACCAATGGCTTTGCCCACGGGGCGGGCCTAATAAAGGAGGTTTCCAATGCGTACCCGTTTGATTCTTATTTTTCTGATTCTTACACTTCTCGCTCCATTAAGCGCCGTGGGCGCAGGTTCAAAAAACCCGCAGGTGGTCCTTGAAACATCCATGGGCAATATTGTCCTCGAACTCTTTCCGGGTCAAGCAACCAAGACCGTGGACAATTTTCTCGGTTACGTAAGGTGGGGGCATTATGACGGGACCGTCTTTCATCGGGTGATTCCCAATTTCATGATCCAGGGGGGCGGCCTATCCTCCGATATGAAAGAAAAATCCACTGGGATGTCCATCGAAAATGAGGCGGACAACGGCCTCAAGAATAAACGGGGGACCGTGGCCATGGCGCGCACTCAGGATCCCCATAGCGCCACGGCCCAGTTTTTTATCAACATCAAAGACAACAAATTCCTCGACCACAAGGCCAGGACCTCAAAAGGTTGGGGTTACACCGTTTTTGGAAAGGTGGTTGAGGGTATGGATGTGGTGGATGCCATCGCCAAAGTCAAGACGGGCACAAAAGGCAGTTACCAGGATGTGCCGTTGGAACCGGTGGTCATCGTCAAAGCCACGGTGAAAGAGTAGTCTCAGAATTGTTGCTTCCCAACCTGCCCAAACAAAGCATAACCGGCACTGACCTGAATACATCCCTTCAGGGTTCTAGTATGTCAATGCCCGGTTGGTCACAAAGAAAAATAGGGATGTACCGCGTCCAGGGAAATTTCCTTATACCCATCGAGAAATCTGGATTTGGCCTCCATGATCCGCTCAACAGATTGATGAATCCTGTTGAAAGAAATCTCCCCCTGAAGCACCCTCCTTTTTATGACCTCAAAGCCTTCCTTGACTTTATTTTGGTCCTCACAGATCAGAAGGAGATCGGCGCCCGCCTCAAAGGAAAGCGCAGCCCCATCTGCGGTGCCCCATTTCTTTGAGATGGCCCCCATCTCCAAGTCATCGGTGATGATCAACCCCTGAAACCCTAACTTCTCCCGCAGGAGTGTTGTAAGGACCTTCTTTGAAAGTGTTGCGGGGAGGCCGGGTTCCATTGCAGAATAGATTGCATGGGAGGTCATGATGGATGATACGCCTGCATCAATGGCGGCCATAAAAGGCGGAAGATTGACCTCTTCCATCTCCTTATCATCCGCCTCTATGGTGGGCAGCTCATAATGGGGGTCCAGGGATGCCCTTCCCAGGCCCGGGAAGTGTTTGGCCGCCGCCATCACCCCGTTTTCCTGAAGCACCCTCACGATGGTCGCCCCCAGTAACCCGACCATTTGGGGGTCGTCTCCAAATGTCCTGCCTTCCAAATGCCTTTCCGGTTCACCCTTCCGGACATCCACAACCGGGGCAAGGTCCATGTTCAATCCGACCAGACCCATCTCCTTCGCGGTGATACGTGCAAATTCCTCCGCCTTTTCCACCGGCCTCGGGTCCGTACCTATGGCACTGTTTCCCGAAAACTGGGTAAAAGGCTCTTTCAGCCTGGCGACACGCCCTCCTTCCTGGTCAACCGCAAGAAAAAGGGGGGTCCCATGATATTTCACTGCCGTCTTCTGCAGATCCCGGCACAAGGTGGCCAGTTGAATAGGCCCTTCAATGTTTCTGCTAAAAAGAATCACTCCTCCCAGGCAATAGTCCCGGATTAGGGCCTCGATCCCCGGGTCCATTTGGGTCCCGGGCATTCCCGCCATAAAAAGCCGCCCCACCTTTATGTCAAGTTCCGTTAAATCAAGTGTGGGATGCACCTTGCCCTCCACCAACATCTGAGGTATGACCGTTTTGAAGGATTGACGATTGACGATTGGCGATTGAAAAGCCAAAGCATATAGTTTCCAATTCCCAAAAACATTATTTTAGGGACAATAGCACCATCGTAACGGTGTTCCTTGAACCTTGAATCCGAGGACCGTTAAAACCTCTTCGAGTATATCGTTGACTTACAATGTGCCCATGTATAATCAATTAGGAAGAATTTCAAGTAACTTCTCAATAAGTCCGGGAGAAATAATAGGATTTGTGGAGTGGGGTTCGGGTGTTTCTTGAAGGCGCTCTCTCAAAGTGGATTTACTTCTCACTTTCGCAGTGGCTGATATTTGGGGTTTTCTCCTCCTGAACGCTTATTGACTTCTCCATGCTCTTGGCAAAACCCCAAATATCAGACACGCTACGACGACAGGTTTAGAGAGCGCCGGAAAGAAACAGCTGAACCCCACGGTGCCCGAACTTTTTGAGAACTTACAATTTCAATGGAAAAAAGTATATTATGAAAGCGATGATCCTTGCAGCGGGCCTGGGTACAAGGTTGAGGCCTCTTACTTCCAGAAGACCAAAGGCCCTTGTTCCGGTCGGGAACAGGCCGGTCATTGACAGGGCAATAGCCTATCTCAAGGGCTGCAACATCACTGAATTCGTCGTCAATGCCCATCATCACTCCCGGCAAATAATAAGGCATTTAAATGGCGGACGGCCCTTTGGTGTAGAGATTGATGTCCGGGAAGAAAAGGAGATTTTGGGAACAGGGGGCGGAATCAAGAATGTATGGGATTTCTGGGACAACACCCCATTTGTGGTGATGAATGGTGATATCCTTACAGATATCGACCTGGAAAAGGCCTATGAAATGCATTGTGAGAGCGACAACCTGGCGACCCTTATCCTCCATGACTGCATGCCCTTTAATCAGGTTCGGGTGGATGATCACATGAATATCACAGACATCGCCCCTGAAGATCATCCTGACAGGCTTGCCTTCACCGGGCTCCATATTATGGAACCGGAGCTTTTGACCCACATCCCTGAGGGTGTATTTTCGAATATTATCGATATTTACCGCAGATTGATAACCTTGGGAAGACCCATCAGGGCCTACATATCAGAGCACCACTACTGGCGCGACATCGGATCAATAGGCAGCTATCTCCTTGCAAACAAAGAAGCCTTAGGGAAAGACCCTTTCCGGTTGGGGCCCCATTGCCGGATTCACAGCTCTGCCAGGCTGAATGACTGGGCGGTCATTGGTGAAGAGGCCCGCCTGGAAGAGGGAGTGGAAATCACCCGATCTGTCCTGTGGGAAAATGTAGTGATAAAAAAGGGGGTAAAGGTGATCGATAGTATCATCACCTCCTCTAGGAAAGTTGAACTTGATCAGGTGGGGAAGGTCCTTTAGCCATTCTCCAAAAATGTCTCATCCTATGGATTCTGAAACAAGACAATTTATCCGGAGATTTTTGAGAGAGAAAAAACGAGATCTGGTAGGCCTCCATTTTGATCCGCTCCAGGGGGACGGGTCCAAGCGGCTCTTCTGGCGTATCAATACACGTGATGACGGCCCCTCCTTTATTGCCATGGTGAACCCTCCCGCCGATTCCATGGCCGGACGTGAAAATTACGCCTATTTGATGCTTGGGAGGCATCTTCGGGAAAAGGGGATACCCATCCCGGAGATCTATTGTTACGACCTTGAACGAGGCTGGTTTATCATGGAGGACATGGGAAAAACACGGCTTCATGATTTCTTATCCTCCATCCGCGATCCCGTCCCTCTCTATGAAAAGGTGCTTGTAAATCTCATCAGACTTCACGTTGATGGCGTAAGAGGTTTCGACACCGGCTGGTGCTGTCAGACCGAGAGGTATGATCTGACAGTCATGCGCCAGTACGAGTCAGACTATTTCAGCAATGCCTTCCTCTCTGGGTATCTGGGGCTTGAAAGGGATTTGACCGGGCTTGACGCATCGTTTGATCATTTGGCTGAAACCGCTTCCAAGGCCGATGGAAACTTTTTTCTACATCGTGATTTCCAGTCCCGGAACCTAATGGTCTCCAAAGGGGATGTGGGGATCGTGGACTGGCAGGGAGGAAGGCTCGGCCCCCCCGGCTATGATCTGGCATCTCTCCTCATCGACCCCTATGCTGATCTTTCCCTTCAGCACCAAAACGAGCTGTATCAAAAGTACTTGTCCCTGGTAACTGATCGCAACGCCAGATGGGTGGACTCCTTCCAAACCTATTATCCCTATCTGGCAATTCAGCGCAACCTTCAGATCCTGGGGGCCTTTTCTTACCTCACAAAGATCATGAAAAAGCCCTATTTTGAGGCCTATATACCGGCCGCGCTCAGGACCCTCAATGATCTGCTCTACCAGATCAATGATCCCAAACTTTCTCCTCTCAGAGATCTGGTTCGGGATCTCCACCCCCTCAAGAAATCCCTCGACAGAGGTGATTCCGTGAGATAGAAAGGTCTGTAATAATCAACTGAGCCGTCAGAAGAAAGACAGTTGATCATGGAAAGGAAACGGACATTTGAACCGGGAGATATGGTTGCCACCTTCACGGGAGAGGCCGGTATGGTGCTCTCTAAAACAGCATTCTCAACGGCGACAAACCACCTGAAGGAAGGCAGGAGACCCGGTCATTTCTTTGCCCCCGGATGTTGCCATAACCCCGATTATGTGACACAGGTGCCGGTCCTGTTTGAGGATGGAAGATATGATATGATGAGAAGCATGAATATCAAAAGAGCCCCAGATCTTCCGCCGGAGAAACAAAAGCGCCTTCAAGGCATTATCCATGAGCTGGGCGGCTGATCTCTAAACCGGGAAAGGAGACGAAAATGGAGGAGTGTATCTTTTGTAAGATCATAAAAGGCGAAATCCCAAGCTTCAAGGTATATGAGGATGACAAGGCCTTTGCCTTTGAAGACATTAACCCCATTTCCCAGGGCCACACCCTGGTCATCCCAAAGAGGCATGCCCAGGACCTGTGGGAAATCCCTGAGGACGACCTGGCCGCTGTCCATCATGCCTCCAGGAAGATCATCCAGGCCATAAGAGATGCCCTGAATCCCACGGGCGTGGCGTGTCTTCAGCTAAACGGTCGTGCGGTAAACCAGGTTGTTATGCATTACCACCTGCACTTGATCCCCCGTGCCAGCGGCGAACCCGAGCTTCCCGTCTCCTCATGGGAACTCAAACAGGGGGATATGGAGGCAATCAAGGAAACCGCAGAGAAAATCGCGGCTGCTATCAGATAGGGAGACCAGGAAGAGAGAAAGGCCCCTTACGGGTGTAACTCACGGCCGTTGGTAAAGGATAGCCATCCACACCGTATCAAACGAGGAGTTTATCGTATTTGGAGTAATGGAGTACTCCAACACTCCTGATTTACACCCGCCCCTTACTCAATCAGTTCCACATTCCAATAGAGATAATCCCTCCAGGACTGCGGCACTTGCTTGAAGCCAATGGTGATCTTTAGGGCGGGGAGCCAGGTAGGCCGGGAAGCTTTACGGACAAGCCTCATACCCACCTCATTCGGGGTATGGCCACCCTTTTTCCTGTTGCACCGAATGCAGCAGGTCACGATATTGGTCCATTCGGTCTTGCCCCCCCGATATTTGGGTATGACATGATCGTAGGTGAGCTCTTCTGAAGGGAATCGCCTGCCGCAGTATTGGCACTTGTATTTGTCCCTCGCATAGATGTTCTGCCGTGAGAACTTGATGGGACTCTTTGGTCTTTTTACCAGCTTGAGGAGCCGGATGACTGAGGGCAATTTGATGGCAAAGCTGACTGAGTGAATTTCCCTGTTATATTCTTCAAGGACCTCCACCTTTTCCAACATCAAGAGGGCAATTGCCCTTTTCCAGTTGATAACCCTCAGGGGTTCATATGTGATGTTGAGAAGTAGTACCTGTTCCATTGGTATGATCCCGGCTAACTGGGTTAGAAATTCTCATCCTAAAAGGAGGTGCCCTACCCGCTCTAGACTGTATTAATATTATTTAGCCTAAAAAAAACAAAAAATCAAGAATAAAATCAAATATAAGCCCCTCTTCACTCCCTAGTCACCAAACAGATCGTCATAAGACTCAACAGTAAGTTCTCAATAAACTCGGGTACCGTGGGGTTCGGCCATTTCTTTCAAGCGCTCTCTAAACCTGCAGTCGCAGCGTGGCTGATATTTGCAAAGTGCAAGCCCTCCAAACTGCCCTCAAAGTCATGGCAAGGGACGTTCCGAGAATGTTGGAATTGAAAATCACTTAATCTTTGTAAGGGCAGACTTGATCTCTTTCCTGCCCAACTCGCCCTCCCGGGCCAGACGCGATTCCAGGGCGGCCTTTGCCTGTGGACCACCCAGTCTTCCCAGGGCCCAGGCGCACATACTCCGAACGGTTTCGTCCGGGTGATCGCCCATCACCCGGATCAGGAGTGGAACATGCCCCCGGTCACCCAGATTTCCCAAGGCCCTTGCAGCGTTCATCTGCCATTTTGCAATGTTTTTTCGGGAAATATAGAAGGTCAGGGGCCAGACCTTGTTCACGTAGTGATCTTGGGTCATCGTGAGCAAAGTATCCAATCGAAAGTCCGAGGCCCTTCCGGTAAGACTTTGGTTTTCCGGCAGATCCTGGTTCATCCATGGCTGGTTCCTTGGGCAGACCTCCTGACAGCGATCACACCCGTACACCCATGTCCCCATGGGTTCACGCAGATCCGCCGGCGTAATCCCGGAGCCGTAATAGGTGTTGAAGGCGATGCATTGAAATGGATTCATTTTCTTGGGAGAGTAGAGCGCTCCGGTGGGACACGCCGCCAGGCATGCATTCTTGCACCAGGAAGGGCATCCCAGCTCAATCGAGGGATCATCGGGTTCGATTTCCGTGTCTATCAGTATGGGGATGCTTTCAAGCCATGAAGCCCCCAGCATACCCCTCCTGGCGTAGGCAAAGCAATTCTTGCCATAAGTCACAAGCCCTGCCCGGGCAGCAGACATGCGCGCTGGGATCTCCTCGTCAAAATAGAGACGGATCCCTTCCTGTTTCATGAGGGCAAAAAAGTCCTTGATCCTTTGGTGTTCGGCCCCCCTTTCTTTCCTCTCATCCACCTGATAGCACCGCCCGATCTTTCCGATAAGCTGAGGCGGGAACCTCTGACGGTGGTAGTTGCGGATAAGGACCAGAATCGATTTCGCCCAAGGATATCTCTCATGGGGAGAGGCGCCCCGCCTGACATTGAAACGGTCAGTCATGACCCACTCATACATATCCGGGCGGGACTCGATCTCCTTAATATATAAATCCAGGGGTTCTGAACTTGTAAAACCTATATCTTCAAACCCCAGTTCCAGTGCCCTATGCCGCAACCGTCCCTTCAGATTCATTCTGTGCCTCCTTGAGTTATTTGTCGTAGATGGTTTATCCGCTCTGACGAACAAATGCAAGCCTTTCTGCCCTCCCCCTCCTCCGATCCACTTGACACAAACCGTTCCTTTCCCTATCTTCTGTTGTGAAATATTGTCTGCAGCGGCAACACGCGATATATTCCAAGGTATAAAGCAATACTCCAGCATCTTCTGTGTTGATATGCCACGAACTGGCACGGGTATTTCAACAAGCAATAACCTTGAGTCGAACCCCGCATTCCAGGAGGAAATTATGACCTTAATGACGAGGGACAATTACCTTTCAACCCTTAAAGAACTTCCCCATTCTGTCTTTATCCAGGGAGAGAGGGTTGAGAGTATTGCGGATCATCCCATATCAAGACCGCCTGCCATGGCAATGGCTGAGACATACCATCAGGCCCAACAGGAGGAAATGAAATCATTGTTTACTGCCCAGTCCCATATAACGGGAGAAACAATAAACCGCTTTACACACATACAGCACAGCACCCAGGACCTGATCAAAAAAATTTTGATGTTGAGGGAAATGGGTAGAAAGACTGCATGCTGTTTCCAGCGTTGCGCAGGTCTTGACTGTATGAACACCGTGTTTGCCATAACCCATGAAACGGATCAGGAGTTCGGGACCCAATATCACCCCCGTTTTATCGATTTCCTGAACTATATACAGACAAATGATCTCGTAACGGCGGCCTGCATGACAGACACCAAGGGCGACAGGGGCCTCCCGCCTTCAAGACAGGAAGATAAGGATCAGTATCTGCATATGGTGGAACAGGCGAATGGCGGCATGGTGGTGAGGGGGGCAAAACTGCATATCACAGGCGCGGTCAACTCACATGAATTGATCGTGGTACCTACAAGAGCGCTCCAAGAGGAGGATAAGGACTATGCCGTGGCCTTTGCAGTCCCCGCGGAAACCAGGGGCGTGACTTTCATTTACGGTCGTCAGCCCTCCGACACCAGGCGTCTTGAAGAGGGCCAATGGGATGTTGGTAATCTCTATTACGGCGGGTGTGAGGCCATGGTCGTCTTTGATGACGTATTTGTCCCGGAGGAAAGGATATTCATGAAAGGGGAATATGCCATGGCCGGCCGCCTGGTGGAGCTCTTTGCCGCACACCACAGGGCCAGCTACGGAGGGTGCAAGGTGGGGGTGGGTGATGTCCTAATCGGTGCCACAAGCGCAATAGCCGAGGCACAGGGAACAGAAAGGGCTTCCCACGTAAAAGATAAGTTAGCCGAGATGATCCATCTTAATGAGACCCTACATTCCGGCGCACTGGCAAGTGCCCTCAAGGCTTTCCCACTCCCAGCGGCGCTTATGCGGTAGACTCTCTTTTGGCAAATGTCTGCAAACTCAATGTTACCCGCTTCCCCTTTGAAATATCCCGCTTGGCACAGGACATAGCGGGCGGCATTCTGGTTACCATGCCCTCTCTCAAGGACAAAGATAATCCCCGCATCGGCAAATATGTAAAAAAATATCTTGTGGGAAAAGAAGGCACGGATGGTGAAAAACGGGGACGGATACTGAGGCTCATCGAAAACCTGACCCTGGGAACGGGGGCGGTATCCTATCTTACGGAATCGATCCATGGCGCCGGTTCTCCCCAGGCCCAGAAGATCATGATCACACGGTTTGCTGACCTGGAAGCTGCCAGATCCTACGCCTTCAGGTTATGTGGAATCGAATAGATCAGGATGGATCAGGTCTTCAAGATTTTTGAGAAATGCTTTATTTTTCATGATTTCAGGCGGTTAAGAGTAACTTCTCAATAAGTCCGGGAGAAATAATGGGATTTCTGAAAACCGAAACATTCTGGAGGAAAAAATGACTTTTTGGGACTTGGAGAAGCTGCCATTAGAGGAATTCAGGCCGGGGATCATGAGTCGGGCCGAAATGGGAGACAACCTCATAATGGTGTGCATGAAGATAGATCCGGACAAGGAAGACAGGGGGCACCATCATCCCTATGACCAATGCGGCATCATCTTGGAAGGCCAAATAGAGCTGTTTGTGGAAAAGGAAAAAAGGGTGCTCAATCCAAATGATGCCTATTTCATTCCCGCCGGCGAGCATCACGGCTGGAAGACTTTTGAGGGGCCGGTAAGACTCCTTGATATATCACTCAAGCAGACCTGATCCTCCCAGCCCCGCCTTTCAACAAGCCTCCACGGCCAAATGGAAACTGAGCACCCTTCCCGGACAACCGCTCTTCCGGTAAGGCATTGTGTACCCTCAGCTTCTAATGCCCGGGCCGTTATCCATGGGCGGCAGCGGAAGGTCGCCTATCAGTTAGTCTCCCTGGGCCGTCATCCATGGGCGGCAGCGGAAGATCACCCATCCAGATAGTCTTATCGTCAATGCCCTTTATTTCAACACTATCCCAGTAGGTATACATGTATCCGAAGAACTTTCCCTTGGGCCCCAGGATTTTCCACAGGTCCGACGGATAATTGATATTGGCATTTAACCATTTCACCAATGACGCCACGACCGACTTCTCTGTAACCGGCACCCATTTGTCAGAAGTGATCCTTCGGCCATCGATTTTTGTATCAAACATCACGGCCGAGGGATTGTCCACTGCGAGACCCGCGTAATAAACCTTGTAATTTTGCCAATTCTCTACCAGGTCCTCAATGGTCATCTTTCCCATGGCCGGTTTGAGCGTGCCATAGTCCTTGAGCATTGCACAACCTGCCATCAGACCGAGAAAAACGGCTATCACAAAAATCGATTTAGTCAAACCCCTTTTCTGCTTCATTTCTTCACCTCCAATCATTATTAATCCCTCCTCGACTATTCGGTGAACGCCTCTTCAGGAGGATGTGATTCTCTCTGTACGTTCGGGTCACCCCTCCCCTTCTGCCCCCGTTCCCTGATTTTCTCGATAATGACGAAAAGCACGGGCACCAACACGAGGCTCAGGAATGTGGAGGCTATCATTCCGCCGAATACGGCGGTTCCGAGGGAATGGCGGCTGGCAGCCCCGGCCCCTCTTGCCACTACCAGAGGCACCACGCCAAAGATGAAGGCAAACGCCGTCATCAGGATGGGCCTGAGACGCAGTCGGGAGGCCTCCAGGGCCGCTTCCACCACAGATGCCCCCTGCTCACGTTTTTCCTTGGCGAACTCCACGATCAAAATGGCGTTTTTGCTGGCAAGCCCTATGAGCATTACCAGACCAATTTGACAGTAGACATCATTGACAAGGCCCCGCCAGGACTGGGCCAGCAAGGCCCCAAGTATGGCAAGAGGCACCGCAAGCATGATTATCAGGGGAAGCGTCCAGCTCTCGTATTGGGCGGCCAGAAAGAGAAAGACAAACACCAGGGCCAACCCAAATATGACCGGTGCCTGGCCCCCCGCCTTTTTTTCCTCATACGCTACCCCGGTCCATTCATAACCATAGTCATCGGGCAAAACCTTTTCGGCTATACGCTCCATTGTCTCGATGGCCTGACCCGAGCTGTATCCGGGGGCCGGCCCCCCCAGGATAGCGGCCGTTCGGTAGATGTTGTAGTGTTTCACTGTCTGAACACCCCGTATCTGCTTCACCTTGATGAGGGCGCTGAGGGGCACCATCTCTCCCCGACGGCTGCGAACATAAAGCTTGGAGATGTCCAGACGTTTTGAGCGGAAGTCTTTTTCCGCCTGTGCGTATACTCGATAGATACGCCCAAATTTGTTAAAATCGTTGACATAAAGGGCGCCCAAATAGGTCTGCAGCGTGTCAAAGATGTCAGAGATATCCACGTCCAATGTCTTGGCCTTGGTGCGGTCAAGATCAATATAGAACTGGGGGAAATTCACCGCAAAATTTGTGGTGAGGGGAACAAGTGCAGGCTCCTTTGCCGCATTTTGAATCATTTTTTGGGTCACATCGCTCAATGTGTCTAAGCTCCCGCCCGTCAGGTCTTGAAGTTCAAATTCAAACCCTCCAGTCTGACTCAGGCCCTGGATAGGGGGGGCATTAAAAACCGCAACCATGGCTTCTGTAATACCGGCGGTCTGCTTACGTATACTGGCCATGATCCCGTCCGCGCTCAGCGCGGCTGTCTTCCGTTCGCCCCAGGGTTTCAGGACCACGATGATTGTGCTCGTATTAGGAACATTGATGTTGTTTATGAGATCAAATCCACCGATGGTCAACACGTCAGCCACCCCGGGCGTTTTACTAAGGATCTCTTCAACCTTGGTGGCAACCTTTCCGGTTCGTTCCAGGGATGATCCTTCAGGGCCGATGGTGAAGACAAAGAAGTAGCCCTGGTCCTCGTCCGGCACGAAACCTGTGGGGACAACGTGGAAAAGGTAATAGGTAACCCCCAGGAGGGCTATGAATACAAGGACCACAATGACCCAGAGCTTTATAAGGCCCCTGACCCACTTTATATAAACATTCGTGCACCAGTTGAACGCCTGGTTGAAATTCCTGAAAAACCAGCCATGTTTTTTTTCGGGCCGAAGCAAGATGGCGCACAGGGCCGGGCTCAGGGTGAGGGCATTTATGGCAGAAATACCCACTGAAATGGCAATGGTGAGGGCGAATTGTTTGTAGAGCTGGCCCGTGGTCCCCGGCATGAAGGCAACCGGCACAAACACGGCCATAAGCACCAGAGTCGTGGCAATAATCGGGCCCACCACCTCTCGCATGCCTTCTATGGCAGCCTCCATCGACCCCATCCCTTCTTCTTCGATGAGGCGGGATATGTTTTCCACCACCACGATCGCATCATCCACCACGAGACCGATGGCCAGGACCAGCCCGAAAAGGGTGAGTGTGTTGATGGAAAACCCCAACGCCATCATTACAGCGAAGGTCCCCACAAGGGAAACCGGAATGGTGATGGCTGGGATAATAGTGGAACGAAAGTTCTGCAGGAACACATAGACCACCATAAAAACCAGAAACAAGGCCTCAACCAGGGTTTTTATAACTTCCTCTATGGATTGATCTACGAATAGGGTGGTATCATATACGATCGTGTATTCGACCCCTTTCGGAAAACGTTTAGATGACCTTTTCATCACTCCCCTGACCTGCTTGGAGGTATCCAGGGCATTGGAACCGGGTAGCAGAAAGACACCGATGGTGGTGGATGGGGCCCCATTAAGTTTGCCGTACGAGTCATAGTTCTCTGCCCCCAGTTCAATACGGGCAACATCCTTTAAACGGACAACCGATCCGTCCGGCCTTGTTCGCACGATAATATCCTCAAACTGAGAGACCTTTGAGAGGCGTCCGAGGGCAGTGATGGAATATGTAAAAGCTTGTCCCGGGGGGCTGGGCGGCTGTCCGATTTGCCCGGCCGGCACCTGAAGGTTTTGTTCACGGATGACTTTGACCACGTCGCTGCAGGTAAGACCCAGCCCGGTAAGCTTGTCAGGGTCGAGCCACGCGCGCATGGAGTATTTGCGCTCTCCAAGGATCTGCACGTCACCGACACCCGGGATCCGCTTTAGCGCGTCAACCAGGTTGATGTTGGCATAGTTGCTCAGATAAATAGCGTCCAGGTTCTTGTCTTTGGCGATCAGATTGACCACCAGCAAGAAATTGGTGGACAGTTTCTTGGTGGTAACGCCATATCGTCTGACCTCCTCAGGCACCTGGGGCAAGGCTATGGCCACCCGGTTCTGTACGTCCACGGCCGCGATTTGAAGGTTATACCCCACATCAAAGGTGACAGTGAGTTTCATGGTTCCGTCACTGGAACTGTTGGAATACATATAGGTCATCCCTTCCACGCCGTTGACCTGCTCCTCAATCGGCTGGGTGACGGTACGTTCCACCACCTCTGCAGCGGCGCCCGTGTAGGTGGTTGTCACCTGTACGGTAGGCGGTGCTATCTCCGGAAATTGCGCCACCGGGAGCGCGGGGATGCAGACGGCTCCCGCAATCACGATGACAATAGCGATAACCCCCGAAAAGATAGGACGTCTTATAAAGAAGTTGACAAACATTGATTAGCGGCTTCCGGGATCGGCCTCATTCTCCTTTTCCTTTTGAGGTCTCCTGGGAGTTGATGATCTCCTTTGGAATGGTCTTGGATTCCTTCCCGGCTGATTTATGGGCAGATCTTTCTGATTTTTTCTGCGGGGTTTTCTCTGCGTCTGCATGGGGTTTTTTTGACGAGGCAAGCTTGGTTCTCACCACCATGTCCGGTCGAACCAGTTGCATACCCTCTATGACGACCTTTTCTCCCTCCTTCAACCCCTTCGTGACAATCCTGTAACTCTCGTAGAAATAACGGGATTCTATCTGACGATGATGCACCTTGTTGTCCGCCCCCACCACATACACGTAGGTCCCACGTTGATCTTCGGCCACCGCCTGCTCGGGGATGAGGGGCGTATTCGGAAAATCGGCCAGGAAGAGACGCGCCTGAACATACTCCCCGGGAAGCAGGGTCTTTTCAGGATTCGGGATCACCGCGCGCATGGTAACCGTGTCCGCCTTTGGATCCACAACGTTGTCGATAAAGTCCACCCTTCCCTTGTGGGGATGAAGGCTCCCGTCAGAAAGCACCACATCCACCGGCTGTTCCTTTTCCTGGCGGTATTTGATGATTAGCCGGAGATCTTCGCCGCTGGGGCTGAAATATACATAGATGGGGTCCAACTGGACAATGGTGGCCAGCTTGGTATCTTCCCCCGCACCGACCAGGTTTCCCACATTCACCAAAGTCCGCCCGATCCGGCCGTTTATGGGGGAATACATGGTGCAGTAGCTCAAATTGATCCTGGCCCATTCCATCTGGGCCCGATCAGCCTCAACCGCGGCTGCCGCTTCCTTTGCCTTGGTGCGGTAAGCATCAAATCTCTCGCGGGTCACAAAATCCTGTTTCACAAGCGGTTCATACCGTTTCACCTGCTCGATCGCAAATGCCAGGGCCGCCTCGTCCTTTGCGAGCTGGGCCTGACGTTTTTCAAGTTCTGCCTCATAGGGTTCCCGTTCGATAACGTAGACCAGTTTTCCCTTTTCGACATCTGCTCCTTCCTTATACAACCGCTCTTCAAGAAAGCCTTCAACCCTCGCCCTGATGTCCACCTTCTTCATGGAAGCGATCTTCCCCACATAATTGATATAGATCGGCACCGTCTTCAGCACAACAGGCGCCACCGTGACCAAAGGGGACTCGGTCTTGGGAGCGGCCTTCTCCTTTTTCTTGCATCCAACCGGCAGAAAAAACAGAAGAATGCAGGCAAGCGCAGCGGCTCTTCCCCATACGGCGTAGGACCGGCCTCTCTTATTTTTTCTCATTTTGAGTGACCCTCCTTCCACCGGCGGATTCGGGACTTCCGCCAAAGGTATCTGTCGGGAGTTCAGCTCCTATGGCATGCAGGAGTTCTGCAAAAGAGGTGTGGAGATCTGTCCGTGCCCTGACCTGCTGGGCCCTGGACTTGGCCAATAGACTTTGGGCGTTAAGCAGTTCCACAATATCGGCAGCGCCTGCCTTGTAGCGGGCCAGAGAGACCTCATAGGACTGGGTGGCGCTTTCCAGAAGACTCTCGCTCGTCTCCAACTGCTGCCCCGCGGTTCGGAAGTTGTAATAGGCATCCCACACGTCTGAGATGACAGACTCCTCGTTCATTTTGAGGGCGGCACGGGCAGCTTCCAAGTCGGCCCTGGCCTTTTGCACCCTGTTACGTAGTGCGAATCCCTCAAAAAGGGGGATTTGGAGCCGAAGCCCTCCGAAATAGCTGGCACCACTTCCATCCAGGTCACCCCAGTCAGACGATTTTGCGTCAATACCGCTCCATCCCGCGCTGCCGGTCGCCGTGAGCCTGGGCCAGAGGTCGGCCTCAGCCAGGCGTAGGCCTGCCTCCTTCTGACTCACGGCCGCCCTGGCCGCGGTAAGTTCCGGACGGTCGCGTTGCGCTAACTGTATCAAGTTCTTGATATTCCGATCAATCCGGTCCAGGGGCAGCGGCTTGGGTTCCCCTGCCACGTCAAATGCCATATTTGCGGGCCACCCAACAGCCGTGGCAAGCCTTCCGCGGCCGATTTCAACCGAGCCGCGAGCTGATACCAGGGTAAAGAGCACCTCTTCCATGTTCGCCTTGGCCTGCAAGACATCCGCAATGGTGCTCACGCCGGCCCGCCGCCGCTGCTCCGTTGCATGGAGACTGGTCTTGGCCTCCTTCAGATTTATTTCAGCGGCCCGCACGAGGGCCTTGTTGCCAATATAGGTGTAATAGGCCTGAGGGACATTTCGAAGGACATCCTGGATCGCCTGGTTATGGTTCCAGTTGGCGGCGATGAGGGCCTGACGGGCACTTGCCACTCTGGCCTCCCGACCGCCAAAGTCCAAGAGGAGATAGCTGAGGCTCAGACCCACTTGTCCCATAACGCCACTCAGGTCACCCCCACCCGTGTTGCCGCCGTAACCCGCCACGTCTCCACTCACCGTTGGGTAGTATTCGCCCCGCGCGACAGCCCAATCTGCTGCGGCGACTCGGGCCTGCCCCCAGGCCTGCTGGGTGGACGGATTGATACGGAGTGCCACATCTACAAGCTGTACCAGGGCAAGTTGTTTAGCCGAGCTCTGAAGCTCGGGCGGGATTCCTGGAAGCTTTTCGGAAGGTAAGGCTTCCGGAAGGGCATCTGGCGTGGGCTTCCACATCTTACCAGATGCAGGAGGCGCGTATTTCATTGGACTCAATTCGGGAAGGCTCTGTCTGCATCCCACCAGTACTGCGAGGAGGGCCAACGCCAGAAGAAGTCCCCCTACATCAGGCCATTTCCTCAGGCGGTTACGATTGTAAGACATAATCACCCGGAGTCTGCTGAATTGACGCTTTGATCTTTGTTTCCCTCATTTTCAAACAAGGATCGAGTCCTCTGCCCAAGAATGAGGCCTGACCCAACAATTTACACCGATCTCATACGCCAATACCCTGAAATAATCAATCAGAAAACAAAAACACACTGGGTCCTCAAGGGTCTGGATGCTCTTCACTCACTTTGAACGAATCCACGGGTTTGGATCTGGCAGGCGATGTTATGAGGAGAAGGTGGTGGGGAAGAATCGAGGTAGCCGCTTGATTTTTTGAACGATTTTGCTAGAATAATCGGAGCATTGTCGGTATTCAAACCTGATTCAAATCCGTGGCGTCTCGTACTGGAGCCGTATCAGGTGATCTGGCTAAAGTGGTCAAGGTCTTGACAAGGGGGCATCCCTGTTCCACGATACGGTCTTTTTTCAAAAACTTTGGGAGGCGAAACATGGTACAGCGAAAAATGATTGATCTTAATTCTGATGTGGGAGAAAGCTTTGGGATTTACAAGCTGGGCCTGGACGAAGAGGTGATCCCGGTTATAAGTTCGGCCAACATCGCCTGCGGGTTCCACGCTGGTGACCCCGCTGTTATGAAACGTACCATCTCACTGGCCAAGGAAAACGGCGTGGGTGCGGGCGCCCATCCGGGTTTGCCCGATCTCATGGGGTTTGGCCGAAGAACTATGGATGCCACCCTGGAAGAGATCAAAGACTATGTGATCTACCAGATCGGCGCCCTTCAGTCGTTCGCGTCACTGCAGGGGGTAAGACTCCAGCATGTGAAACCCCACGGCGCGCTTTACAACATGGCCGTCCGGAACGTGGATATCTGGGATGTGGTTGCAGGAGTTGTCGCAGGTCTCGACTGGGATCTCATACTCGTGGTATTGGCCGGTCCCAACAGGGATGAACTTGAAGCCATCGCCACGCGACATTCTATCCGTATCGCCTTTGAATTTTTTGCCGACAGGGCCTACAACCCCGATGGCTCCCTTGTATCCCGCCGGGAAACGGGGGCCGTGCTCCACAACCGGGAAGAGGTGCCAAAAAGGGTCATAAAGATGGTTGCAGAGGGCCTTGTGGTAGCCAAAGACGGCAGCGAGGTCCAGCTTGAGGCCGACACCATTTGCGTGCACGGCGATAATCCCGAAGCAGTGGCCCTTGTCAAGAATATAAGGGAATCCCTCACTAGGTCGGGGATCAAGGTGGTCCCCATGGCTACATTCCTATAGGCAGTTCAGATGCCCTTCAATGATCCCGTGTATCGCATAATGGGTGACCGCTCTCTCCTTGTTGAGCTAGGGGATGAAATAGGGCTTGGAGTCAATCAAAAGGTTAGAGCACTCTTCCTCTCCCTCAAAGACGATCCTCTGGAAGGGGTTGTGGAAAGCATCCCAACTTATCGCTCCCTGCTTCTGATCTTCGATCCCCTCAAGATCACGTTGCCGATGCTCCGGGAAAAGGTCTGGCACCGCTTGACCATTTTGGACCCTTCCCAGCTCCCAGAGCCCCGGAAAGTGGAAATTCCGGTAATATACGGCGGCCAATATGGCCCTGATCTGGAGTGGGTAGCCGGGTATCACGGAATCACCCAGCATGAGGTCATTCGACGCCACACGGAACATATCTACCATGTCTATATGATTGGATTCATGCCGGGACATCCTTATATGGGAGAACTTCCAGAGGGGTTGGTAACTCCCCGGAGGGAAACCCCGCGCACCGTTGTGCCCCAAGGATCGGTAGGGTTGGCTCAAGGGCAAACAGGGGTATACTCGACCCAAAGCCCGGGAGGGTGGCAGATCATCGGGTGGACTCCATTTGTGCTTTTTGATTCGGCAAAGTGGCCCCCTGCTCTCCTTGAAATGGGTGATCGGGTCAAGTTCTTTGCCATCAATGAGGAGGAGATGGTCAATTGGCAGGAGTAAAGAGCTTAGAGATCCTGGTGCCGGGGCCGCTGACCACTGTCCAGGACCATGGCCGGTTTGGGTTTGGTGCCTATGGGGTCCCCCCCAGCGGTGCGGTGGATTCCTTTTCCTTGAGAGTAGGGAATCTGTTGGTTGGCAACTCAGAAAACGAGGCCTGCCTGGAGATCACTGTCATGGGTCCTAAGATAATGGCTCATATCGATATTGCCATAGCCGTTACCGGTGCGGACCTTCAACCCCGGATCAATGAAACACCTCTGACAATGTGGGGTTCCCACATTCTGAAGAAAGGGGAAACCCTTTCCTTTAAAGGCCTCAGAAACGGGTGCCGCGCTTATCTTGCCGTTGGGGGGGGAATATGTGTTCCTGCCATAATGGACAGCAAATCCACCAACCTGGCGGCAAAATTTGGTGGCCTCGAAGGAAGACCCTTAAGGGCAGGCGACATCCTGTTTTCCAGTTCCCCTCACCGCCATCTCATGACATCGGGAGACACCCTTTCCCACGAATTGATCCCATTATACCCCGAAGATTCCACCGTGAGAGTCATACTTGGCCCCCAGGACGATCATTTCCCCACGGCGTCCAAGGAAATATTCCTGAATTCCCCTTTTACGGTCACACCCCAATCCGATCGAACCGGGATCAGGTTGGCAGGGCCTCACATAGAGGCCAAGAGAACCCTCAAAGAGTCGATCATTTCAGAGGGCGTTGTCCCCGGTACCATACAGATACCGGGAGATGGCCAACCTATTATTATCTTGGGTGAAACTGTAACGGGTGGATACAGGAAAATCGCAACGGTGATCTCCGCTGATCTCCCCCTTTTGGGACAAGTGAAACCAGGAGATACATTAAATTTCCGCAGGGTCTCCATTGATGAAGCGTATCAGGCCATCAGAGAGCAAGAAAAATGGATCAATAAACTCAAAGAAAAAATGAAAGCCAGATAAAGATGCACCGTCAGGCCACCGATGGCCTGAAGAGGGGTAAAAAGAATATATTATGATCAGAAATAAAGAAAAATTCAAACCGGCGGTAGACAAACATGTTTTGCTGTTTCTGGCCGGCCTTATGTGGATTGGCGTTGGTACAATGCTCTTATCATTCTCCTACTCCTGGTTGAATACGGCTCAAAATGGGGGTTCTTTCGTATTTGCCGGACTGGGTGTTGTCGCAGCTTTACTGATACACCACTTCGGTTTTTTAAGAATTGTCGATACCAATTTGAGACGGATATTACCCATGGAGGGGAAAAGGTGCGTTTTTTCTTTTATGACATGGAAAAGCTATATAATCATAGCCGTAATGGCAACCATGGGAATACTGTTCCGCAACTCATCGATACCCAAACCCTATTTGTCCATTCTATATACGGGCATCGGTTTATCACTTATTCTTTCGAGCATTCGATACCTAAGGATCCTCTTGAGTCAGCTGAGAAAAAACATTTGAAAAACCGCCCCGCCCTCTTTGTTCAAAGAATATTCGTATGATGGTTGATTGTTGTCTATATTTGTATGGCCTAACAGTAGCCAAACAGTAGCCAAAAACAAGTTCATCTTTATTAAGCCGATCAACAAAGTCACGATCCGATCATCCCCTACCCTTTTGGTCTTTTTTGCAGCCAATGCCGTTAGCGCCAGGGCACTCAAACACCACCAATTACCAAGGATAAAGGTAAAAAGGTAAGGACGTTCACACTGATGAACCCTCATGCCCAAATCCGGCATCGGACATTCGAATGATAGCCAATAGCTGTAGGTCATCGCTGGTTCATATGAGGAATCAGATATCACAATTCAACCCGAATCCCGGGAATTGAAGATATCACAGTTTTTAACTTGCTGAAATCTTTGACTTCTGGCAAGATAAAGAGGATTAAAGCCAGGTTGGAATTGTTTCGTGTGCGAACCAATATCTCATTTTGTGAAAGTGAAGACTTATGCACGAATCCTGGAATCCAAAAAATTGCTGTTCAGTGCGTATTGTTTACGGGTTGCAGGTTCACAGTGCGAGGAATATAGCACCCATTTCCTGAACAAAAATGGGCAACGGGTGCGAAGCCCGGTCGATGGACTTTGACCAGATTTATACAGTCTGGATAAACCGGGAACGGAACGCCGCAGTAAAGGTTGTAGCTAATTGACATTACGGAATTTATTTGAAAACGAGAGGAGGCTAGGCAAGTTCATATACAGAAGGAAGCTGTCTGTGTTTGCTGTTTTATACAGACTTTATAATCATTGTTAGGCGATGTGAAAATTTATAATTTATTACAAAAGGAGATTAGAATGAAGATCTATGTAGGAAATTTGTCGTACGAGGTCACCGAAGAGGACTTACGGCTGGCTTTAGAACAATTCGGGCAGGCTGAATCCGTCACCATTATAAAAGACAAGCATAGTGGTCAATCAAAAGGATTTGGATTCGTGGAGATGGCCTCTAAAGCTGAAGGGCAGTCTGCAATCGATGGCCTAAATGGCAAAGAGCTAAAAGGAAGAGCGCTTAACGTGAAT
>JADHXI010000193.1 GCA_016783065.1 Desulfobacteraceae bacterium
CTGGCTCGTAGAGCCTCCAGCTCGGAGAGGGCGTAGGCCTTACGGGCCGGAGGCTGCGCCTTTGCGGTGAACAAATAGCTTTTGTTGAAAATCCTGATGGTTATCTAACCGCACAGTTCGAAATTTATTATTAAATGACAGAGCGAAGCGACTTCCACAAATATTCAATAATCAATAGTCAATAGTCAATTCCGGCTGCGCCAGGTTAGAATAATGGACTGTTGATTTTGAAAGAAAGTTTATCACTTGCAGATCACATGTCAATCTGACTTTTTCCAATAAATCACAGGCCACGCCTGCCAGCCCTAAGCCTCAGGGCCAGAGGCCTGTAAGGCGAAGAATCCAAAGTCTTCCATCTTCAATATTGACAAACTCGTAAAAAGTCAGAAATGACCCGTTTTCGTCATTCCCGCGAACGCGGGAGTGACGGCCTTGGAGACTTTTTACATGGGCATCAATATTCAATATTCAATATTCAATATCCATTCACCCAATGATGTCCAGAAACCGCTCCCAGTGCGGCCATGACCAATAAATGATAAAGGCCTTTCCCTTTACCGAACTGACGGGTACAAACCCCCAGAATCTGCTATCATAGCTGTGGTTACGATTATCCCCCATGACGAAGAGGTGCCCCTCCGGGACGGTAACCGGAGCAAAATTGGTTTTCCCTCCATAACGGGCAGCGCCCCTGCCCTGATCCGAGTAAAAACCCTTTTCGTCTTCCCATTCCCTTCCGTTTATGTGGATCTTTTTTCCAATGATCTCTATCTTGTCACCCGGGAGACCAATGACACGTTTTATAAAATCTTTACTCTTGTCTACGGGATAGATGAATACAATCACATCACCCCGCTTTGGTTCGCTTACGGGAATCAAGGTCGCGTTCGTGAAAGGAATCTTGACACCGTAAAGAAACTTATTGACCAAAATGTGGTCTCCTACCAGGAGAGTTGGCTCCATGGACCCGGAAGGGATCTTGAACGCCTGGACCACAAAGGTCCTGATAAACAGCGCTAGGATGATCGCAATGGCAGCCGCTTCGGCATATTCACGGAATACGCCCTTCTTTTTTCCTTTTTTCCTCGAAAACAGAATGCCCAAGAAAACCTCCGAAAATTGATTTGCGGGAATTTAATCCCTCATGTCGGGTTTTGTAAAGGAATTTCTTCCAAACCTGTTGAGAAGTTATGTCTTCCCCTTCCGGGTCACTCTTGAACCGCAACAGATTGTAGCAGGAAGGCCACGCTGACACCATATACACATAAATTATATTATATTTAATTAAATTATAATAAATTAATTGACAAAACCGGCAGCTTATGATATGCGAATATCAATTCAAAGGTTCAAGGTTCAAGGTTCAAGGTTCAAGGTTCACGTTTCGAGTTTCAAAAGTCAGGTGCAGTTAGAAGAGGCCAACCCGCTGAAAGGCGGGGGCGCAAAGCCACGGATCTACCGCTCATGAGCCATGATCGCCGGGCTGCCGACTGCCAGGCAAGATCATGCCTTTGGCGAAAGATGCCCAAAGGCATTTTTATTCTTGCTGAGGATCATCAATCAAAAAGTGGGAGGCGAAATTGGGTCGGAACGATTTAAGAAAGACGCGAGAGGCGCTCCTTCTGAGCAAGGCGGAACTTGCCAGAAAGGCGGGGGTTTCACCCCTGACCATCGACAGGGTTGAAAAAGGGATGAATTGTCGGATGGAGACCAAGAGGAAGGTCTTGTTTGCTCTTGGATTTGACCTTTCTGAAAAACACAAGGTTTTTCCGGACATCTGAGGGTATCACCATGGCTTCTCCCAAGAAAACCCAATTGGTCGGGCTGGATATCGGGTCCCATTCCATCAAACTGGTGGAGCTGGACCAGAACAAGCGGGGAAGGCTCCTCAAAAGCTTTGGAGTAATAGGGCTGCCCCCGGGTGCCATTGTGGAAGGCACCATAAAAGAAATGGAGCCCATATCTTCCGCCATAAAGACCCTTTTCTCAAACCTGAAGGTGATTAACCCCAATGTGGCCACGTCCATCTCCGGGTACTCGGTCATAGCGAAAAGGCTCTCATTCAGCCAACGGAGTGAGGAGGAGATTGCAGCCACCATCAGAGAGGAAGCCGAACAGCATATACCCTTTGACATCAATGAAGTGAACCTGGACTTTGATATCCTGCCCGATGAGGAGGACCTGCCCGGAGACCAACCTGCAGAGTCTGTGCTCCCTGAGGGCGATGAAGAAGAAACCAGGCAGACGAACATCATGCTGGTGGCCGCAAGAAAGGACATTGTAGATGATTATGTCACCTTGCTTCAATCGTCAGATCTCAACCCCGCCGTATTGGATGTTGATGCCTTTGCCCTGCAAAATGCCGTGGAGTTGACGGCGGAAGATCCGAGGGGCTGCTTTGTGATCGTGGATGTTGGTGCCCAGAAGTTGGGAATAAATGCCGTCAAGAATGGCGTTTCCATGTTTTCCAGGGACTCCTCATACGGGGGAAACCGAATTACAGAGGCGATCATGTCCGAATTCGGTGTCAGCTTTGAAGAGGCTGAAAAAATAAAACTGACCCCCCTTGAGTCAGGCGACAAGGAAGAAGGCCTCGAGAAAATCCTCGCCCTCGAAGTTTCATCCTGGGTCCGCGAGATAGGAAGAGCCCTCGACTTTGTGGGCAGCACCTATTCAGAGGAAAAGATAGAGAAGATTATTCTTACCGGAGGCTCGTGCAAGATTCCAGGCTTCCCGCAATATCTGGAATCGGAGTTGGATATATCAGTTGAGGAACTCAACCCGTTCAAGATTGTTGTGGCAAAGGGATCCCTGTTTGACCCCGACTACCTGGACTATATGGCACCCCAGGCGGGTGTTGCCCTAGGTCTGGCCTTAAGAAGCATAGGCGACAAATGATCAGGATCAATCTGTTACCCTTCAGGGCGGACAAGAAAAAGGCAAATATACGCAGGCAGGTCAGCATCTATTTCCTGTCGATCATCTTTCTTTTCGCGCTGATGGTATATTTTACCCTGAGTCTAAACAGCCAGCTGGCCGCCTCCAGGTCAGAGGAAACGCGGCTCCGGAAGGAACTGCCCAAATATTTCAAAATCACCCGGAAGATGAACCAGCTCAAGAAATTGACAGCGGATACCCGCTCCAAACTGGAGGTTATTCAACGGCTTGAAAAACAAAAGACCGGGCCTGTCCGACTCCTTGGTGAAATTGCCCTGGCCGTCCCAACGGACAAGCTGTGGCTTCGGTCTCTTAACGAGGGTACCGGCCTTTTGACCCTGGAAGGCACGGCCATGGACAACAACACCGTGGCCCTCTTTATGACCAATCTTGAAAAGACACCTTACATCACCTCGGTTGACCTCAAAACCACCCGGCTGAAACACCTGAAAAAACATAAGCTGGACGTCACCGACTTTGTCCTGATCTGCAAGACATCCGCCGTAAAGGAAAAGGAGAAACCCAAACCAAAAACCAAGAAGCCCCGCAGAAGGAACCGCTGAATGGCCCTGATCAAGAGCATCAATTTGAATAACCTGACGACCCCTGTCGTGGAAAAGGCCGAAAAGCTCAAGAAGGTCCACAGGATACTGATTCTTGTCCTGACCATTCTCCTTTTCGGCGGAGGTTTTTTCTCTCTCGTCTATCTCCCAAAGACCACCGCAATCGCACAGACCAAACAGGAGGTCTCAAGTCTTGAAACCAAGCTTCTGGCGGCAAAGGGAAAGGCAAGAAACCTGGCCAAACTGGAGGAGGATCACAAAAAGGCCATCGCCCAGTTGAAGGAGGCCCTAAAGCTTTTGCCCGACAAACGGGAGATACCGAGCCTTTTGAGGAACATCACCTCCCTGGGGAAAGAATCCCGGCTCGAATTTCCACTTTTCACCCCCCAGGGTGAACGGCCGCAGGATTTCTATATGGAGATCCCGGTCAACATCGTGTTGAGCGGCAAGTACAATGATGTGGCAACGTTTTTTCACAAGGTGGGAAGTATGCACCGGATTGTGAATATCCATGGGATCTCCATGAAACCTGAAAAAGAGATGTCCACCACCCTGGTGACAAAGTGCACCGCCGTAACCTACCGGTTCAAGAGTGAGGCGGAAAAGAAGGCCGATCAGGAGAAGAAGAAAAAGAAAAAAAAGGGCAAATAGGGGAATGAAATCTAATCGACCGCCATTCATCATCGCACTGGTTTTCTTTGTCTTCTTCATTGGGAGTGTGCTGTGCCCCCCCCGCGCGGAAGCAGTATCAAAGGAACCTCTCCCGGACCCCTTCCTTTCCTATCTGATAAAGGCCCAGAAAAACCTGAGCAAGCTGGAAGCGGAAAAACAGCGCCGGCTCAAAATGGAACAGGAAAAGGAGAGAAAGAGAAAGCTTGCCGCCACTGAAAAACTGAAGGCCCTCAGGGAGGCCCACACCGAATTGCAGAAACTGGAACTCTCACAACTCACCCTGACCGCCATTATCAGGGGAAAAGACAACGCATGGGCCATGGTCAGGGACAAAGCGGGCAGGGGATACATCTTAAAAAAAGGCACCTTTATCGGAAAAAAGGGCGGGGTGGTGGACGAGGTCATATGGGAGGTCAAAAAGGCCGCCTTTGGGCGAAGATATGTTCGAAAGGTGGTCATCAAAGAGCCCTATTTATTCAAGGAGCAGTATATCAAGTACAAATCCGTCGAGATGGAAATGGCGGAGAGGGAATATAAGTGAGAGGACGAATCCATGAAAAACCTGCTTAAGATATTATTGGTCGTCATTTTTCTGACATTTGCCTTTGGCTGCCAGACCGCAAAGAACCAGGAAAGTTCCCCTCGCCCCGGCGACGGGTTTGATGGATTTATCTCCTCTCTCCTGAGAGGACTCACCGCAGACCGCTTTGATAAGGAAAAGAGACCGGTCATAAAGGTGGCCGTCTTTGATTTCACCGATGAAAAGGGAGATATCACCGCGGGGTCCCTGTATCTCACCAACAGGGTCAGACTCGCGCTTGGCCGCGGCACGCAATTTGATCTCCTGCATGTAGAGGAACTTTCCAAAACATTTGTCATGAATGCCGAGGTCTTTGATGAAGATGCCCGCGTAAGAGACCGGTTGATAACCGACCTGAAGGCCGATGTCTACCTGTTTGGAGAGGTCCGGGCCAATGACTTGTCCCTCTTTGCCTGCAAGGTCAGGTTGCGGAAAACCGCAAAACCCTTTACAGACCCTCACAAGCTGGCACCCCCGAAAAAAGAACCCGAGGAGTTCTCCTGGAGGCCCGACCTGACAGACTCGGGCTATGCTTTTTTCAAGGAGGTCCTGGTCCGTGGTGCCAAAGAATCGGACGAAACACTCCAGGCCATCAACCTGGCCGACGTCATTCTCCTGACCCAGCCCATGTGTGACGACCTCAATCTCTCCTGGGATGTGAAATCTGACGGCCTGATCTATGATCGCAGAAAGGAGAGTGCCTCCGGGACTCTCCGCGATCGCGCGGGTCAGGTTATGCAAAGCCGCGTCAAGAGCCCGGAGGCCCTGAAAGAACTCGGGTTTGTTATCAAGAATTTTGCACTGGTAATAAAGGAAACCGGCGGCAAGGCCTCCAAGCTGGAGTCCTACATCCTCCCCACGGAAAGCGAATACTATTACATACCCTACATGCAGGGAAAAGAGGAATGGGGGCTCCGATTCTTGTATCTGTGGAATACCCAGGGGAGGAGTGAAAACCCATCCGCCTGGGAGAGCGGAAAGGGCTGGCAGTTCTATATGGCCCAGGCGGACTGGTCTTTAAAAATGCCGGTGGGGGTCCATACGGCCACGGCCACCCTCAAACCGGTCGCCGAAACCGAATTCGGGAGCAAGCTCCCCAGATCAGAGTATGTGACCAAGTTCAAGTTCTCCGTAAGACCGGGGCTCAACATATACGTCATCAATTATGTCTATCGAAGGGACCGGCCCGAGATCTTTGTCAGAAGACTCGAGCTCGTCGACACCAAAGACAAAATGGGCAAAGGCATAAAGAAGATCACCGCGGTCTACAAGGTGTACGGGTTGGATTAGGGCGAATGACGAATGACGAATGCCGAATGCCGATTGGCGATTGTTGATTGGCGATTGATGATTGCCGAATAACTAATAACGAATAACCAGTACGCAGTACGCAGTGGGCAGTGACAAATAACAAATAACGAATAACCAGTGGGCGGTGGGCAGTAGGCAGTGGGCAGTGACAAATAACAAATAACAAATAACCAATAACGAATAACGAGCTGCCGGGAGGGAAATTCATGAAACAGAGAGAGCTTGGAACAGGCGGGTACCTGCTGCGTCTCTTGCCTTTTGTCGTGGCGCTGCTCTTTTTTGGGTGTTCCACTCCCTCCGGGAGCCGTAAGGGCGAGGTGGAAAAACCGGCCGGCGACATCGTGGT
>JADHXI010000194.1 GCA_016783065.1 Desulfobacteraceae bacterium
CGAAAGCACGGAGAAGCCAATAAGGGTTCAGGAGGAGAAAACCTCTCCGAGCTGGAGGCCCTACGAGCCGGAAGCCCAAATATCAGCCACTGCGAAAATGAGAAGTAAATTCACTTTGAGAGAGCGCCTTCAAGAAACAGCTGAACCCCACTCTTGAAAACCTATTATTTCTCCCGAACTTAATTGAGAGCTTTCGAAGGAGGGGTAATGATGAAAGTCAAGGAACTTAAAAGTGCCAAACCGGTTAAAGTGGAGGACGTCAAGGAACTCCGCCGGCGTGTAGAGGAAATTCTGGATCGTGTACACGACGAGGGTGACACGGCATTATCTCACTATTCGCGGACATTTGATGGTTATGATGGGCCGATACTGATTGGCGAAACCGAGATCGAAGCGGCAAAGAAGGAACTGCCTCCTGATATTATCGAGCTTCTTGATTTTGCCATCGAGCGGGTGACCGCTTTTGCGGAGGCGCAACGGGCACAGATCGGTGAGTTTGAAAAAGAAATGATCCCCGGCGCCTTTATGGGTCACCGGCTTGTCCCTGTGGATTCCTGTGCAGCGTATGTTCCGGCCGGACGCTATCCCTGCCTCACCTCTGCCGTAATGTCCCTGGCACCTGCCAAGGTAGCGGGCGTGGGACGGATTGTGGCCTGTTCGTCACCGGGAACCGAGAAACGTATTAACCCGGCTATCCTATACACCATGGCAGCCATCGGGGCGGACGAGATTTATTGCCTCGGAGGTGCCCAGGCCATTGGGGCCATGGCCTACGGGACTGAGACCATACAGTCCGTAGACCTGATTGTGGGTCCGGGCAACCAGTACGTCACTGAGGCAAAGCGGCAGGTTTTCGGGACAGTGGGTATCGATTTTCTGGCTGGGCCCAGCGAGTGCATGGTCATTGCGGATGAAACAGCCCGGGCCGATTATATTGCCGCAGACCTCCTGGCCCAATGTGAGCACGACCCGAATGCACGGGGCGCCTTGGTAACAACATCGGAGATAGTGGCCAACCAGGTACTGGAAGAGGTGGAACGGCAATTGGCTGATCTCAAGACCGAGGAGGTTGCCCGGCGCTCATGGGAGGACAAGGGAATCGTGGTGGTGGTGCCCGACCTGGAAGAGGCAGCCGCCTTTGCCAACAGCTATGCACCGGAACATCTGGAAGTTCACACAAAAGAACCAAAAGATCTTCTCCCCATGCTCACGTCATATGGGTCTCTTTTTCTAGGCCAGGCAGCGGCAGAGGTGTTTGCCGACAAAGTTGCCGGGACCAACCATATACTTCCCACCCTCGCGGGTGCCCGGTACACGGGTGGCCTTTGGGTGGGCCACTTCCTGAAAGTGATTACCCACCAATGGGTGGATGAGCGAGGGGTAGAGGTGCTTGCCCCTTATTCGGTCAGGCAGGCCGAGTTCGAGACAATGGATGCCCACCGACGGGCCGCCCTGATACGCCTTACCCATATGCTATGAGAAAGATGATGAACAAGAGATTGATAACAAAACAGGAGTGAAAACACGGTCAAACTGGCAAAGACAAATCGAAAACAAGGAGGTCGATTATGGAATGGGAAGAGAAAAAAGAGGTAAAAAAGGAAAGGGTTTATAACCTCTTCAGGTGCGGTTATGTGGAGGTCAGGGAGTGGCTAAAGGAGACGGATATCATCCTCATACCCCTGGGGAGCACGGAGCAGCACGGAACACATTGTCCGGCCTGTACGGATAGCATCGCAACGGAACTCCCGTGCCAGATTGCCGCGGAGAAGGCGAATGTACCCTATTTTGAGCTGATGCCCGTGGGGTATTCTCCGCAGCATCTCCATCCACCGGGCATAGGCTCCGGGACGGTGACGTTCAGCGCGACGACGTATCAGAATGTCTTATATGAGATAGGACGATCTCTGATTCACAACGGCTTTAACAAACTGATATATGCCACGGGCCATACCTCCAATATGAAGGCCGTGGACCCCGCCCTAAGGGCATTGAGGTATGAGACCGGTGCATTTATTTGCTGCTACCGAAATGATGCCGAGGCCGTTCCCGGTCTTTTTAAGGGGACGGATATCCTGGAAAACCCGCCGGAAGAAGCACCGGGATGGCATGGAAGCGAGGTAGAGACCGCCGAGTGTATGTACTTTGAGAAACTGTACGGAAAGCAACTTGTTCACCTGGATAGGACAGAAAAAGACTGGACCCATCCTCCCAAGTGGATTACGGACGTCAGTGACAAATTCACCAAGGCAAATGGATCTCCCTTTCTGACCATGAACGGCCTTGATGTGGCCTGGGTCCCCATGGATCATCAGGAATACAGTGATACCGGCCTCATTGGTCGCCCTGGCAACCCCTTTACGGCATCCGCGGAAAAGGGTAAGCGGATCATTGAAAAAAAGGCTGAAATCATGACGGAGTTTATCGAGGAAGTAAAGAAGATCAAGGTGGAGGTAAAGAACAGGGACTACTGGAACAGGACCTTCAGGCCTATGTAAGCAAGGCACCCAAAATCTAAGATCCAGAATCCTGCAGCTGGCCAGGGGGGAGTGACATGACCCGGGCGTACGACAAAACCATTGCAATAATTGCCACACTGGACACAAAGGGCCCGGAGGCAGCTTTTGTGAAGACCCGTATTGAGAAAGAGGGCTATGGTACCTTGATTTTGGATACGGGTATTCTCGGCCAAAAAGATGCCTCAGCCCCTCCCCCGGATTACTCGGCCGATGAAATTGCCAAACAGGGGGGAGAGGAGAGGGCGGAACTGGTCACCCGGAGCGCCGAGAAGGAAACGCGAAACCGGGGGATCCGGGCTATGTCCGAGGGATCGGCCCGCATATTGAGACGGCTTTATGAGGAGGGGAGAATTCGGGGCGTACTGGGCCTTGGCGGCGCTCAGGGGACCGAAATCTGCACGTTTGCCATGCGGGCCCTGCCCCTGGGAGTCCCCAAGATGATGGTTTCCACGGTCGCCTCCGGTCAAACCCCTTTTGGTATCTATACCGGGACCCGGGATCTCACCATTATGCATTCGGTGGCTGACATCCTGGGCCTCAACTCCCTTACAAGGCGCGTACTGGCAAATGCCGCAGGGGCGGTGGTGGGGATGGCCAATGTCGAACTATCAGAGGAAGGCGCCCAGCGGCCGAAAGTGGGGATCACGATCTATGGGCAGACGACCCCTGCCGGACTGCCAATCAAGGCCCTGCTGGAAGACAAGGGTTATGAGGTATTTGCCTTTCATTCCAACGGTACCGGCGGCACGGCCATGGAGGAATTGGCCGTGGAGGGCTTCCTGGACGCCTTGTTTGACCTGAGCACCCACGAACTCACTGATGAGCTTTTCGGGGGAATCCATGCGGGCGATTCTGAACGTCTTCTGGCGGGGGGGCTAAAGGGCATACCCCGACTCGTGATTCCGGGCGGGCTGGATGTCATTACCTTGCGCGAACCCGAGACCATTCCAGAGGTGTACCGGTCGCAACCCTCTGTCCCACATAATCCCCATATCACCCTGGTGCGGGTAAATGCGGAGCAGATGATCCGTCTGGCCACGGTGATGGCCGAGCGCCTCAATCAGTCCCGGGGCCCTGTTATCGTGGTAATCCCAAAAGGCGGGTTTTCATTTTATAACCGCGATGGACTTCATTTTCGAGACCTGGGAGCCGATCGAGCCTTTGTGGGTACCCTTCAGGCCAAACTGAAACCGGAGATTCCCCTGTACGAGTTCGATAACCATGTAAACGACCCGCCGTTCGTGCCGCAAATTGTGTCTGTCTTTGAGGAGCTGTTGAAGCGGGCCGAGACCAAAACAGGAAACGTCACGCCATGAGATACACCCTGGATGAGCATGTCCGGCAGGACCCGAGAATTCTGAACGTTTACTCGGCTGCCCGTCGTATCTATGACAGCGAGAGCCGTTACCATCACAATTTTGATCATGTTTTGCGAGATCTTTACCGGGCCCTGGTAATAGCCGCAGACGAAGCGCCGGTCCACTATAGCACCCTCATCCCCAGTGTCCTGCTACACGACATAGGTTTTTCTGACCCCAGCTTTGAACGTCTGGGACACGACGTGGCGGGTGCCCATTTGGCCGAGGATTTACTGGGAGAACTCGGCTATGAACAAATGCTTGTTGAGGCCGTCTCCCATTGCATCCGTGCCCATAAAGGAAAGGCCGAACTGCCGGAGACTCTGGAGGCCAAGATACTCTACGATGCGGATGTCCTTGAAAAAGCGGGTCTGGTCTATCTTATATTGGGAGGCAAGATCGTCTGCGAATTCGGCGAAACCATCGACGATTTTCTCAAAAGGGAATCCGCGGATCGGAAAAATGAGCTTGAAAGGGGCTTTTACACCCGAAAGGCCAGGGAACTGGATGGCGGAAGATTGGAACAGGTCTCCTCATTACTTTCCAGGATCAAGGTGGAAATCAAAGAAATTCGCCCAGACTTTGGAATCTGCGAGAAAGATCTCTGGTCAGAAAAGATCCCGTACCCATCCGTTTGACGCCGTCTTCCGCGACCCCCGGCCGCCTCCGAAGCAGGGTTTATGTCACCTTTCCGGCCACCACCAGATCCCCATCCCTGTGGGCCTTGAGGGCAAAATCATGGATATTCCGCTGCAGGCACAACACCGGGTCTTCGGTGGGAAACTCGCGCCTGTCGTTACGGAGAAACTTTTGGGCCGTCTCATGAAAGACGATCTCCCGGAGGGCCTCGTTGTGATCATATTCAGAGGCCCCCAACAGATGGGCGATATAGCGGGCGCACCACTCATCCTCAGGCGCCTTTTCCATGAGTTGAATACCCATACCCACAATACTGACCTGTTGGGGTGGATTGGAAAGAATATATCGGGCCGTGGCCCTGGCCACACTGTAGCTCGCCAACAGCACCTCATCAGCCACTTCCAGAGAAGCGAGCGCACCTTGGACACCGGATGATGTCCGTTGAACTACGATCTTGCCCTCAAAAAAACCTGGGACTTGATTGAGGATCTGACTCGGTGAATTGCCAAGATCAAACCCTTCGATGGGTAAGCCGTCAACTTCTCCGATAAGGAGCAGGTCCTCGTCCTGTTGTTTCAGACGAAAGGCCTCTTCAGGGGTGGCCACCAGGATGGAACGTTTGATGCCGAGCGAAAAAAGAAAAGGGGTGCATGTGAAGGCCCGAAACACATCCACCACAACAGCGATTCCCCGGGCTGCCTGAGCACCGGCAAGTAAACTATCACGGGTTACTTTCATGATTATACGTCTTGGAATTTCTACTACATATCGAGATTAAATGGACTTTGGCGAGGCCTTTGCCTATGCCCCGTAACTGGAATAATGGAATGGTGGAATAGTGGAATGTTGATTTTGAAAGGAAAAAATGCGATACAGTCAGACAGTTATCTCTGGCATGTAAAAGTGTTTTTGTCAGCAAACCGTCGTCCCGTTTCCACAAACCCCTTTATTCCATCATTCCAGTATTCCAATATTCCTTCCGGGGCGTAGGCCCTATGAACCCCATGTCAATTGGGGCGAAGCCCCTAAGTTCGAATGCTACTCTTATTAATACGACCTCAATATGTCAAGGGCAAATCCGGACCGGAAAAGTTGCTTTACAAAAACGGGCTTGTCTGGCGCCCCGTTTTTGTGTTAATAAGGCGAGCCTTTTGCGGAAAAGGGCCTTGACTGAATTGTTTGCTTTTTGTGAAATGTCGGAAAGACACAGACGAAAGGGGTCATTATGGCCGGTAATTTAGATAAGTTTTTTGAGCCTGGGAGCATTGCCGTGATCGGGGCGTCCGCAACCGCACATAAGCCCGGTAACGATGTGCTTCGCAATATCCTGGCCAATGGGTATTCAGGGGATCTTTATCTTGTCAATCCCAAGGGTGGCGAGATCTTTGGGATGGAGGTCCATCGCTCTATCCAAGAACTCCCCGAGGGGATTGACCTTGCTATTGTCATCCTTCCGGCCAAGGCGAACCCGCAGGCCATCAGGGAATGCGCGGCCAGAGGCATCAAGGCGATTGTCCTTGCTGCAGGCGGGTTTTCAGAGGTTGACGAGGATGGGGCAGCGTTGGAAGAGGACCTCCTGGAGGCTATCGCCGAGACCGGTGTTCGGGTCATCGGTCCCAACACCTCCGGACACACCTCCACACCGCACAAATTTACTTCAAGTTTTTTTCCCCTTGGCAAGATTCCCCGGGGCAGCGTTTCATTCCTCGCCCAAACAGGAAATTTCGCCACCCACACCATGCGCTATATTATCACGGGGGAGAACTTTGGCGTGGCCAGGGTCGTGGGACTGGGCAACAAAGCGGACCTGGATGAGAGTGATATTCTCGAGTACCTGGCAGATGACCCGGAGACCAAAGCGATTTGTGTCTA
>JADHXI010000036.1 GCA_016783065.1 Desulfobacteraceae bacterium
GGGGATTTAGTCTACTGCAATTTGAATGGCGCAAGGAGTGATGGAGTACTGGAGTGATGGAGTGTTGAAAGAGCTACCTGATCACCTATGGAGGTAATAGACAAACCCAGTTCCTGAAAACTCACTGCCTTTTATGGTTTTTCCAATACTCCATTTCTCCATCACTCTCTCCGAGCCGGAAGGTCTACGAGCCGGAGGCCAATACTCCTGGTCAATTCTGTCAGGCAGAGCCATTTATCTCTGACCTGGCCCTGAGGACCAGGATTTCTATTTTGAATTAAACAAGAAACAATTTTTTCACCTGTTCCTTTAATACCTTTCCCATCCTATTCTTTGGGAGCTCGTCCACAAAAACAATCTCCTTGGGGCACTTCCACTTCTGGAGGTGCCCTTTGCAGTAGTTCTGGATGCCGTTGGCTTGGATCGGAGAACCGACCGCCTTGACAACGGCCGCCACCACCTTTTCACCCCAGGTTGGATCCGGTGCCCCCACAACACAAGATTCAACCACTCCCTCGATCCGATCAATGACCGTTTCAACCTCCTTTGGCGAGATATTTTCTCCTCCCGAGATGATGATGTGTTTGAGGCGATCTGTCAGATAGTAGTATCCGTCACCATCGACCTTCCCAAGGTCACCGGTCCTAAACCAACCGTCTTTAAATGCCCTTTTTGTTTCTTCAGGCTTCCTCCAGTATCCCGGGGCAACCCCGGGGCCTCTGAGCCAAATTTCACCCTCTTGACCCTGCGGAACATCCTCAAAGGTCTCAAGGTCTACAATCCTCACGTCGAGACCGGGCAGGGGTAACCCGATGGATCCCGGTTTTCTTATGCCTGTTATCGGGTTTGAAAAATTCATCCCGGTCTCGGACATCCCTTCCCGTTCCACAGGCTCCTTTCCAAATACCCTCCTTATCCTCTCAAAATCCTTGACCAGCAACGGTGCCGACCCGGATGTCCACAAGCGTATGTGATCAAAGTCCGGCCTCCTGTCTCCCAGGTAGTCCATAAGCTTGCCATACATTGTGGGAACCGCCATAAATAGGGTGCAAGAATAGTTCCCCTCCTTTCTTGACAAGGCCTCGATGACCTTTTCGGGCTTAAAACTGTCCAGCATGACCAAATGGGAACCTGCTATCAGGGCCGTGTGCAGTGCAAAACAGAGGCCGTGAACATGAAAAAGCGGAAGTGCATGGCAAAACACATCAGATTCGCCGATCTCCCAAATGTCTACGACATTTCTGGCATCGTGAACAAGATTCCCCTGTGTAAGAAGGGCTCCCTTGGGCTCCCCGGTTGTCCCCGAGGTGTAGACAAGGAGTCCGGGATCTTCCGGTTTCAGTTCTGTCTGTTTTATTTCATCGGAGGCAGATACAAAGAAATCCAGATCCTGATAAGGCCTGTCCGTATGGATCACAATGGTAGTCACCGAGGGAGCGATTTTCTCAAAAACCCGAGCCTGAGCCGGCCCTGAAATTGCCAATTTTGGATCTGCGTCCTTCAGGAGATATGACATTTCAGATTCCAGGAAACCTGGATTCAGGGGCACCGAAATTGCACCAATTTTTTGAACTGCAAGGTGAGCAACCACAAGAAAAAGAGATTTTTCAAGGCACAGAATGACTCTGTCCCCTCTTTGGATCCCCAAGTCCAGGAATCGATTGGCGGCCCGGTTTGAATCCCTGTCCAAATCCTCATAGGACATCTCCGTCTCTATGACGCCATCCCGCAGAAAACTTATGGCCTTCTTTTCTCCACTCTTGGAGACGCTTTTCAGAAAAAGATCTTTCAGTGACGCTCCGTCCATTCTAAACCCCATGTAAAGAATCCACGCCCGGAGGACGTGGCTTTGATCTGCCCCCTAAAAGGGGGCCAAAAGCCAGCTTTCAGATTCCGGGAGTGTTGGAGTATTGGAGTGCTGGAGTAATGTGATGGAATTGAAAGAAAAATCTCTAAAATTCGGAAAACTGTTTAAGAGATTTCCCTCTACGGCCTCATGTGTCCAGTATTCTGGAAGATCTTTTTTCCAACACTCCACCACTCCACCACTCCATCACTCCGTGCCAAACAAAATACCGGCAGAGCCATTTTCTCTGACCCGGCCCTGAGGACCGGGTTTTTGGACCTAAGTAAAGATCCGGGCCCAGAGGACCCGGCTTTGGTTCTCCCCTGAGGGGATTTAGTCGACTGCGATTTGAATGACGCAAGGAGTGAAGGTATTTCTTTGACTTTCCTGTTTGGCCTTGGGTATGGTTTCATAGGCGTTCGGATCTTCGGTCGAAATCGAAACTTTTATCCCGGCAACGGTACTGGCAGACTAATCCTGCCATGGCCCCCGGGAATTGGCAAGGGTTTATGGGGACGTTAGATTCTTGCGCCTAAGATTTTATGCCTTTGTAATGACCTATCAACTGGAAAACTGACAGATGGTAACACTTTAGCCGTTTGAAACCAGGGGAATGGGGATTCCGTTTTTCGGGCGTAAAACTCGCCCGTAAGAGAGCGTAAAGCAATCACGCGCCGTGGGAGAAAACAGGGGGAAGTATTTCCGGGAAAGTCCTATGGTTTTTTGTGACGTCCTTGTCCGTGATTCCTTAACGCTCTCTAACGGCCTCAGACAGCGTTACACCCTTAAAAACGGAACCCCCATTCCCCTTTCCAAGTGCCAATTTTGAAAAAAGCTAAATTCATACGACAGATGTATCGGCTCTCCAATCAAATTGAAGAGGTGATCCTTCAGCACGGCACCAGGGGCATGAGCCAGCTCAGGCAGCATATGCAACCCGGCTATTGCGAGAGAGCAGCGCAGCTCATTTTGGAAAACAGGGGAGTGACGCTGGTGGGCACCGGCTTTCCTGTTTCCGGAAGTTTTGAAAGCGATGGCCCCATTGGCGCCATTGCCCTTTATCGTGTTCTGGAGCACCTGGGCCATCATCCTCTATTTGTTTGCGCACCTCCCATATCACGAATCCTTGCAAGAGACTTTGAGACGCATGAGTTACCCATTGCCGATTGGGATGAGAGCCGGCCAATCGTCCAACAAGCACTTGAAGAGTTGAATCCTTCACTCGTGGTATCCGTTGAACGCCCGGGGATAACAGCGGATGGGCGTTATTACAATATGCGTAACGAGGATATCACCCACTTTGCGGCAAAATATGACCTGTTTTTTGAATCTGAGTGGTGCCCCACCATCGCATTCGGGGATGGCGGAAACGAAATCGGAATGGGCAATCTATATGATGCACTGGGAGAGATGGACATTATCCCCTCGGTCACCTGCTGCGATGAACTGGTGATTGCCACTGTGTCAAACTGGGGCGTATATGGTGTCTTGGCGATCCTGAGCAAACGGCTTGAAGAAGATGTGTTTGAGTTTATCGATCCCAAAGCGACGATCGAATACCTGGTGGCTAATGGCTGTGTTGATGGTGTCACCATGCGTCTTGAGCACACCGAAGACGGATTTCCCATCACCATAGGAATCGAGATTATTCAGCAACTACGCAAGCTGATTTTCCCATGATATTTGCGGCCTGTTTTCATTACTTTATTGACAATATGGCCGCCCCCTTTCTAAAATAGACAGGTCCATCCAGTTTTCCATTTAACCTTCCAGATCACAACGATTTGGTAAATCCTTAGAGGGGTAAAGGATCATGAAATCTACTCGCCAAGAAAAGGACAAACCGAAACGAGGGCTTACGATTCTGATTGTCATTTTCGCTTTCGTTCTATTCGTGGTCATCGTCATGGCCGTCAATGCCCGTAAGCCCGGCAGGATTGTCATGGGCCCCCTGGATACCAGTGTAAAAGGAGCGGCCTTTATAAACATCAATGAAATTCTTGTAGAAGAGATGTACGAGAACTGGCTGCCCAATGACATCTATTGGCCTACCGTCCTGTTGGATAATATGCCCAATTTCCAGATCGGCGTGCTGGAGGTCGTCAGGTACAACGTCCGGGTCCTGAGAGATAACCTCACCCGCATGAGGACCACGGACAAACTTGACCCTTATGCCGAAGGGGCCTTTACTGCCCTTTCAAACGACCCTTACAAATGGTGGTTCCCATCCGCGGAAAGCAAATGGGAACTTGCCGCGGAAAACCTGGCGGCCTTTCAGAAGGCGCTCCTGGAAGGAAAATCCCACTTTTACCCAAGGGCGGACAACCTGGTTGAACTCCTTAATCAATATGCGTCACTGATGGGCGGAGTAAACACCCGACTCGTGAATGCCCCCCGTGATATGGATGTGGTCCTGACGTTTGACGAAGAGACCGGAAAGGGCCCCAAGGGCAGCAAAATGGTGAAAATCAATATCCCCTGGTATGGTATTGACGACAACTTCTATTATGCCCAGGGCGTTGCCTATGCACTCTATGAATCCTTTAAGGCCATACGGATAGACTTCATGAGTGTCCTCAAGGATAAGAATTCGGTCAGGCTCGTTGATAAAATCCTGGAAGACCTTTACCGGTGTCACTTTGAACCCCTCGTTGTTTTTAATGGAGACCCCGGAAGTATCTTTGCCAACCATTCCCTAAACCTTTCAGGTATCTTCAACGATGCCAGGCAAAAGGTGTATTCGTTGACTGTGGCCCTGATGCGGGGATAATAAACAGCCAAAAACACCCTCTACGCTACCTGACCCTCCAACATGGCGCCCATGCGCTGAAGGGAGGATCAAAGGGTTTTTGTCATGCATGAGATGTCCATAGCGCAGAGCTTGATCGACATCCTGAGGGAAGAGATGGCCAAGCACAACGCAGGCACCCTAAGGTCGGTCCGGCTTCATATTGGACAGTTGTCGGCGATTGTGCCCGATTCCCTCTCCTTTTGCTTTGAGGTAATGACCTCCGGTACGGAGTTGGAGGGAGCCGGACTGATAATGGAGACCATCCCCCTCAAAGGAACCTGCAGGGATTGTAAACAGACGTTTGAAATTCAGGATTATACCTTTGAATGTCCTGAATGTGCCAGCACCGAGATTGATACCATAGCGGGGCAGGACCTGTCGATCGTGGAAATGGAAGTGGACTGAGGGATTGACTATTGAAGATTGACTATTGAAGATTGGCGGGGTTATTTTACTGCTGGTTTTCAATCGTAAATCATAGGGGTAGATCATGAAAATATCAGTTGTGAAAAACATATTGGAGGCCAATGACCGGATAGCCCAGGAAAACAGGGCGATCTTTGATAAAAAGGGGCTTGTGGTATTCAACCTGATGAGTTCTCCGGGGGCCGGAAAGACCTCCCTCTTGGAGAAGACCATCGACGGCCTCAAAGATCATCTGCGCATGGGGGTTATAGAGGGCGACATCCAGTCCTCTCAAGATGCTGAAAGGATCGCCCGGAGGGGAATTCCTGTGGTCCAGATCAATACGGGCGGCGCCTGCCATCTGGATGGAAACATGATCAGGGACACCTTCGAGGATTTCAATTTTGATGACCTTGACCTCCTGGTGGTGGAAAATGTGGGCAATCTGGTATGCCCCGCAGAATTCCAGGTGGGTGAGGATTTTAAGGTGATGATCCTCAGTGTAACCGAAGGGGCGGACAAACCATCAAAATACCCCCTCATGTTTCATGAATCAAAGGTATTACTGATCAATAAGATCGATCTCCTTCCGTATGTGGATTGCGACATCCAAACCATCAAGAAGGAAGCCTTAAAGATTAATCCCCATCTGACCATGTTCGAAATCTCCTGCAAGACCGGAGAGGGACTTGATGCCTGGTATTCCTGGCTCAAAGAAGCCGTAAGGAGTCGAGGGGTCGATTTGAAAGGAAAATGAAAAAACGGACCAGAGGTGCCATTACGGGCATTGTCCAGGGGGTCGGTTTTCGTCCTTTCATCTATCAGCTTGCCTGCCGCTATCATCTTACCGGATATGTAACGAACACTCCCAAGGGCGTTGAGGTCGAGGTCGAAGGAAGCGAAAATGATATTGATCGCTTCTTTGAGCGACTCGCCAAAGAGCCCCCTCCCCTCGCCCATGTTTCCGCCATTGAGTGCTTCAAAATGCCGCTGAGGAATGAAGAGGCATTTGAAATCACGGTCAGCAAGGCCGGGATGGAGCGGTCTGCCCTGATTTCACCCGATGTAAGCATCTGCGCCGATTGCCTCTCGGAGATGAGGGATCCAATAGATCGGCGCTCCGGATATCCCTTTATCAATTGCACCAACTGCGGTCCCAGATACACCATCATAAAGGATATCCCTTACGACCGGTCCAGTACCACCATGAAGAAGTTTGAGATGTGCCCCTCCTGCCAAAGGGAATATGATGATCCCAAGGACCGGCGATTTCATGCCCAGCCCAATGCGTGCTGGGAATGCGGGCCAATGACCTCCCTCCACAGACCCGACGGCCATAAGATCCCTTGCCAGGATCCTATCAAAGAAACCACTGCTTTGCTGAAGAACGGCCGCATCCTGGCCATCAAGGGGTTGGGCGGGTTTCATCTGGCCGTGGACGCGGCCAACCACACTGCGGTCATGAGGCTTCGGAGGAAAAAACACCGGGAAGAAAAACCCCTGGCCCTCATGGTAAGGGACCTGGAGCTCGCCCGAAGACTTGCCCACATAAATGACGCGGAAGCCGAACTGTTGACCTCTTTTGAGCGTCCCATTGTGATTTCAAAAAAGCGCCGGTTTCACGGCCTATCATCTCAGGTTGCCCCCAAAAACAAATACTTTGGGATCATGTTGCCTTACACCCCGCTCCACTATCTGTTGATGGAAGGGGGCTCTAAGGCCCTTGTCATGACCAGCGGCAATATGACAGAAGAACCGATCACGATTGACAACAAAGAGGCCTTCAAACACCTGGGCCACATTGCGGACTATTTCTTGCTCCACAACCGGGACATCCATCTCAGGAGTGACGATTCTGTGCTCAGGGTTGTGGATCACGTCCCAAGATTCATCAGACGTTCCAGAGGATATGTACCGATTCCTATTTTCCTCTCCAAAGAAATGATGGACCTTCCCCCTGTCCTTGCAATGGGTGGAGAACTCAAGAACACCATCTGCCTTACCAAAGAAAACCGTGCCTTCCTGAGCCAGCATATTGGAGACATGGAGAACCTTGAGACCCTCGAGTTCTTTCAGGTCACCGTCTCGCACCTCACAAGGATCCTGGAGATTCAACCACGACTCCTTGCACACGATTTGCACCCTGACTACCTTACCACCGGATATGCCAATAAACAGGTCGAGTTGCCGCGATTGGGTGTTCAGCACCACCACGCGCACATCGTAAGCTGCCTTGCAGAAAACGGACTCACAGGCCCCGTCATCGGCCTGGCCATGGACGGAACAGGCTACGGCATTGACGGGCAGATATGGGGAGGGGAAATCCTGCTCTCTGATCTCACGTCATTCGCGCGCGCGGCTCACCTTGACTATGTTTCCCTCCCGGGAGGAGATAGAGCAATCAAGTCCCCTTGGCGAATGGCCCTTGTGTATCTCCATAAGGCATATGGAGATCAGATCTTTGACCTGCCACTTCCGTTCATTCGGGACCTGGACCGGAAGAAGGCCCGGATCATCCTCCAGATGGCCCGGAAGCAGGTCAACTCACCCTTCACATCCAGCTGTGGAAGGCTCTTCGATGCGGTCTCTTCCCTCTTGGGTATCAGACACGAAGTCGCTTACGAAGGTCAGGCGGCCATTGAGCTGGAAATGTGCCAGACCCGCCGGACCACGGGAACCTACGCGTGGGAGATCAAAAAGGTGAGAGACAAGTGGATTATGGTTGCGGACGAGATCATAAAAGGGGTGGTGGAAGACATCCGGAATGGGATTGGAAGAGGGTTGATCAGCCGACGGTTTCATAATACCTTGATTGCTATGTATAAGGATGCCTGTACCAGGATCAGGGAGGAGACCGGTATAGATCAGGTGGCCTTGAGCGGCGGGACGTTTCAGAATGTGACACTTCTCCGCGGGTTGACGCGTAAACTTATTAATTCGGGATTCACTGTATTTAGCCACGCCGCGGTCCCGACCAATGATGGTTCGTTGGCCTTGGGGCAGGCAATTTGCGCGGGCCTGAGGTATGGTGGTGTAATAGGAAGATATGACGAACAAGCAGGTTAAGGGCATGGGCAAGCCATGAGGGAAGGGCCATGAAATACATCGATGAATACCGTGATGGAGAGGTCTCAAAGGCTCTTTCGCGAAAGATCGGAAAAACCTCAAAAAAACCCGTTCGGTTAATGGAGATCTGTGGTACCCATACCATGTCTATCTTCAGGCACGGGCTACGCAGCCTTCTTCCGGAGACCATCGATTTGGTCTCGGGACCTGGCTGCCCTGTCTGCGTAACGGCAACGGAAGAGGTTGACAGGTCAATAAAATTGGCAAGATTACCGGGTGTTGTTGTAACAACCTTTGGTGACATGCTTCGCGTCCCAGGGACCAGCTCTTCCCTTGATGAAGAAAAGGCCGGGGGGGCGGATGTCAGGGTGGTCTATTCCACTTTCGACGCCCTCAAGATTGCCGGTGAAATCCCCAAAAAAGAGATCGTCTTTCTGGGAATCGGTTTTGAGACAACCGCCCCAACGGTGGCGGCCGCCATCAAGACCGCCCATCAGAGTCAACACGCCAACTTCTCGGTCCTGTCCGCCCACAAACTCCTCCCGCCTGCCATGGAGGCCCTTCTTTCAGGCGGGGACCTTGATATCGACGGCTTTATCTGTCCCGGCCATGTAACCACCATCATCGGTGCCTCAGCCTATGAAGTGGTCGTTTCCAATTATTGCATTCCCTGTGTTGTGACAGGTTTTGAACCCATTGATATCCTTCAGGGGATATTGATGCTTGTGGAACAGATAGAGGGGGAAAGGGCAGAGGTGGAAATCCAATATGTGCGGGGCGCCACGCCCGGAGGGAACCCGGGGGCCTTGAAGATAATGGATGAGGTCTTTGAAGCCTGCGACTCCCCTTGGCGGGGTCTCGGCACCATACCCCGTAGCGGGCTGGCAATTAGGGCTGGATTCTCAGCCCTTGATGCCATGACTCGATTTGATCTTGATGTCCCACCGGCCAAAGAGCCCCCGGGGTGCTCCTGTGCCCAGATCCTGCGGGGAACCGCCACACCTCCGGATTGTAAGCTCTTCCGCAAGACCTGTTCGCCCCGAAATCCAATTGGGGCCTGTATGGTTTCGAGTGAAGGGACGTGCGCCGCCTATTTTAAGTACCATTCGCCGTGAGTAATTGTTTATGTTTGAGACCTTAAAGCCATCTAACCTTCTGAAAAAGCAGTGCGGCATCGTGAGGAGGCCATCCAGCACAAGGCCTGCGATCTGGGTTGTGGAGGAGAACGGGGTGCGGGCCGTGGTCAAAGATTACAGCGCCAACAGATTCTTCTTTCGAAATACCATCGGCCGTTTCCTGGTATGGAGGGAGGGCAAGGCCCTCAGAAAACTAAATGATTTAAAGGGCGTGCCGGGGCTGTATCGCGTACTTGGCGGGCTTGCCCTGGTGATGGAGGAGATACCGGGAAGGAGTCTGGAGAATCTTGAGAAGGAGATGAGGCTTCCCGAATCGTTCTTTTCCGCCTTGAAAGACCTGGTGGACGGCTTCCACAAAAGAGGTGTGGCCCACTGCGATTTAAAGAGGGCGCCCAATACCCTGTTGGGGGATGACGGCCTGCCCTACGTCATTGACTGGGGGGCGTCTATCTCCAAAGGGGAATTCAGGATCTCCCCCCTGGACCTGATCTATCGCAGGTTTCTCCTGGATGACCACATGGCCATCATCAAGCTAAAGCTGCGTCATACCCCAGAGGCCGTTACCTCGGAGGAACGAGAGCGTTATGACCATCGAAGCGGTGGGGAAAAACTCATAAGGGCCATCAGGGACAGGCTGAGGGAATTCCTGCAAAGGATCACGTGACGCCCCCATCCGCCCCCTCTTTGTCCGCCACTGAGACCATGATTTTCTGGGCGATGTTTCTTCCTATGGCAAGCCTCGTATGATCGCGGCCCAAGATGATCCTGCCCTTTCCGGTGTTGTTGATAATCTCGATCTGATCCCCGGATCTCAGGCCCATGGATGACAGCCGTGCCAAAGCACTCTTCCCGCCGGTCATCTCCCGTATCACGACCCTTTCGCCCGGTTTGGCCATTCCCAAGGGCATCAGAGGTTTCCTTCGTGCCAAGCATTCAGAGCAAAGACCGTAGATTTCCATCCGGTGCTGAAGCATATGAAATCCGTGGCTTGCCGCGACCTTTGTCTGCAATCGTTCCATGTCATGGTCGGCAAATTCAACGATCTTGCCGCATTTGGTGCAGATAAAATGATCGTGGTGCCGGCCCAGATGCCGATGCTCATACCGTATGGGCTGATCCTTGAATTTCTTCTTTTGGGCAAACCCCAGATCCGCCATCCTGTTCATACACTGCCTGACAAATTCAGGCTCATAATCATATCCCTTTTCCAAAAGGAGTCTGTACATCTCATCAATCGTGATGTGTTCTTCCGTACCCAGGAAAACATCAACGATGTTTAGTCTGTCCTGAATTCGATCGTATCCGTCTGTCTCTATCAGGGTCTCAAAATTGACCCTTTCAAAATGATCGTTGTCTTTCATATTTTCTATTCGTTATCCTTCTCTTTAAAATACCCGATAAAACCCCTGATGGTATTGGCCATAAAGAATTTCTCCCGTTTCACGGTATCATCGTCCATCTTGCCAATGCCTTTCAGGTTTGGATCCTGGCCAATCAGCGCCTCCATACATCTCTCCAAAAGCTCCTGATCCCCCTTTCGTACCTGTTCATAAATGATTTTCTTCCAGAGGACCAGCTGCTCGCGAGATTTTTGTAATACCCTGTGGGAACCTTCGGCTTGATCAAAGTGTGCAAAGAATATGGGCTGATCTTCCAGCGAAAGCAACCGATCGATACTTCCCAGGGAAACCTCGAAGAAGAATCTGGGGGGGGTGGCTGGACGCAGATATTCAGTATCCCCCACAATAAAATAGTTTCCCCCTGCCTCCCCCGCAAAGAGTCGATGACCATAAACGAAACTTAGATGATGAACCGCGTGGCCCGGGGTCTCTATTATTGTCAGGTCTTTCAGGTCGCACACGCTGTGCGGAATCAGTCTCTCCTCCGAAACCGGCCTGGGGGGCCCGTATGCCTCGGCAACCTCCCCCAACACTTTCAGACTGCTGTTCCAGAGCTTTGAAGGGTCTACCATATGCGTTATGGCCTTATCATGGCATACGACTTTTGCCATGGGGTAGTGGGCCAGCAGGCCGCCCAACCCGCCACAATGGTCGATATGGATGTGGGTTAGAAAGACATAGTCAACCCTTTCGAGGCCATGGGCCGTGAGGGATTCAACTAGTCGATCTGCCGTATTGGCCGGCCCCGCATCAACGACAATGTTAAAACCATCTTGACAGACCCAGGAAACAAAAAAAGAATCAAACCCCGGCATATCCTGCTTGATTTCGATGGACCGCACATCCATTTCTATGGAGCCCCTTTCTAATGCAAAATAGAAATCCTGGGCCTCTGGGCCCGGGTCTGAGATAAATGGCTCTGTCAGACTGGATTGACTTGGAGTATTGGAGTGATGGAGTAATGGAGTACCGGAAAAACCATAAGAGGCAGTGAGTTTTCAGGAACTGGGTTTGTCTATTACCTCCTTGGGTGATCAGGTAGCTCTTTCAACACTCCATCACTCCAGTACTCCATCACTCCTTGAGCCATTCAAATTGCGGTAGGCTAAATCCCCTCCGAGGATAACCAAAGCCGGGTGCTCTGAGCCTGGATCTTTACTCGGGATCTTTGATCCTCTCCCGCATCAAACGAATGGTCTCTTCATAATCTTCGCTGTAAAAAATGGCGGAACCTGCCACAAAGACAGTGGCGCCGGCCTTGGCCACCCGGCCAATTATGTCAGGGTTTATGCCTCCGTCAACTTCTATGTCTGCATCCAAGCCTCTTCTATCGATCTCCTCTCTCAGCCGCTCGATCTTGGGGATGACCTCCGGGATAAATTTTTGGGCCTCAAACCCCGGATTGACGGTCATCAGCATCACCATATCCAGGTCATCCAGGATATAGTCCAGGACATCCAGGGGCGTGGCAGGGTTCAATGCGAGACTTGGCCTGACCCCCTTATCCCTGATATGTTGAATGGTCCTGTGAACATGGTTGAGGGTCTCCGCATGGACGGTCAGGATGTTGGCACCCGCCCTTGCAAAATCATCAACAAACGGATCCGGGTCGGAAATCATCAGATGGACATCAAGGGGCAATTCCGTGACGCTGTGGGCCGCCTCGACGATCATGGGGCCGATGGTTATATTGGGGACAAAATGTCCGTCCATCACATCTATGTGGATATAATCGGCTCCGGCGCTCTCCACCTCTCTGATCTGTTCCCCCAGCCGGGAAAAATCCGCTGAAAGTATTGAGGGTGCAATCTTTCCCATATGTTATGTTCCTCCTTGGTGCTCTCAATAAGTTCGGGCTCCGTGGGGTTCGGGTGTTTCTTGAAGGCGGTCTCTCAAAGTGGATTTACTTCTCATTTTCGCAGTGGGTGATATTTGGGGTTTTCTCCTCCTGAACCCTTATTGGCTTCTCCATGCTTTTGGCAAAACCCCAAATATCAGCCACGCTGCGACGACAGGTTTAGAGAGCGCCTTCAAGAAACACCCGAACTCCACTCCAGAAATCTTATTATTTCTCTCGGACTTATTGAGAAGTCATCCTCCCGTCAGATTTCCTTTTGACGTCTAGCGAGTATTTCTTTTGGTGAACAGGGCCCCGAAAAAACCCTCCATTTTGTGAATATGAGGAAAGGTCTTGAAAAAACCATGATCATCGATCAACCCGGTGCACCAAGCAGGCGCAAGATCTCTCAGGTCCTCGACTGCCATCCCGCTGTTTTCTCTCAAAAAATCTTTGACCACCCCTTCGTTTTCCTCCTTTGAAAGGGTACAAGTTACATACAGCATCGTGCCTCCCTTTCTTAGGAGGGGCACAGCCTGATTCAGGATGTCCTTCTGCAGCTGCGCCAGCCGCCTTATATCATTTTCATCCCTGGACCATTTTCCGTCCGGATGTCTGGAAATAACGCCCAGGCCGGAACAAGGCCCGTCAATCAAAATTTTGTCAAAAGTGCCGCGAAACAGGTGGGAAGAATGGTTGCCGGCATCCCCAGCAACCGGCTCGATGGAGCTGATCCCCAGACGCCGCGAACTCTGTGAAAGCCTTACCAGTCTGCCATGGTTTATGTCAAGGGCAACAATCCTGGCCCTGCACCCGGTAAGTTGCGCCAAATGCGTGGATTTACCTCCCAAACCCGCACACAAATCAAGGATAGCTTCACCCGGACCCGCAAAGAGCAGATGGGAAGAGATCTGCGCGGCCTCGCCCTGCACCTGGAACAGACCACCTTGGAAGCTCTTCAACCGGGTGACGGAGCCCTTTAGGCCATCAATCCTTATGCCCTCGGGGGAATAAGAGGTCGGCCTTCCCATGACCCCCTCCTCTTTCAGAAGCCTGATCAGCCTTACTCTGTCAACCCTTTGGGTATTGGTCCTGACGACTAAGGGAGGAATCTCGTTCCCGGCCTCCAGGAGGTGTTCTGCCGCGTCTGTCCCCAGTTCCTTGATCCATTTTTCCACCAGCCACACAGGATAGGAATAATACACGGAAAGATAGCCGATCGGGTCCGCCTCACGCCGGGGAAAACAAACCTGGTCCTTCCGGCGGCAGATATTTCTCAGAATTCCATTGACGGTGCCAACCACATGTCTCCGGCCGATGGCCTTTGCCTGGTTTACCGCCTCATCCACGGCAGCCGCGTCCGGGACCCGGTCCATAAAAAATATCTGATGGACACCGATACGGAGGATATTGAGAATGGGGGGATCAATCTTATCAAAGGAAAACCGCAGGCTCTCTTGGATGATCCAGTCGAGTCGAAGCCGCCACCGGAGAACTCCCTGCACCAGGTGCATTGCAAAGGCACGATCCCGTTCTGCAAAATTGGGTTTCTGCTGGAAAGCCCGTTCCAGGTCACGATCTGGAAAGGCGGGGCTAAGGTCCAGCCTGTTGAGCACCTGTAGCGCCAGGTCCCTCGGCATCACCGCCTACACTTTCCAAAAAGATGGTCATTCCATGTTCAACCAGTTCCAGATCAACATCCGTATCATAACAGGGGCCAAAGGGCCTATTGTTGAGTATGCCAAAGACCGGGATAGGGTAGCTGTCCTGAATCCCGCTTGTGAGGTCCCGTTCGCAGGCTACCGCAATAATGACCGTCGGCCTTTTCTCCACGACGATCCTCCTGGCCAAGGTCCCCCCCGTGGCCACAGAGGCAGGGACATGATACTTTTTCGACAATGCCACCAGGTCCTTTATCTTGCACTTGCCGCAGGCCTCGCAATTCTCCACGCTCCCCGTGATTCGCACCGTGCAGTCGTGGTTCTGGAGACAGTGCGGCAGGAGGATGAGGAGCTTTTCCGGTCTCACCTTTTTGGCCTCGGCTAGGACGAGCTTGTTATTAATCACCACAAAGGATCTCCGGGTCTTTTCCTTGCTTATGCCGAAACACCTGCCAACCACGACGAGCAAGGGAAACAGAATGCGGATAACCACCCCCCGGATCCTGCGGTTAAAAAAGAGATTCTTCCCCCGGATAATGGTAAAGACGAGGGTCAAGGCACCACCCAGGCCAAAGAGCACGAAACCGGCAAAGACAACCGCCAGGACCAGGGGAAGGCTCTTGTGAATGCCGGTCAGGCCCACATAGGGGACCCACCAGAGCAGAAAGGCCAGGCCGACCAGGACAACACACGTGATCAGCAGGAGAAAGACAAAAATTCTCTTCTGGGGGGGCTGCGAATCCTCAAGTGCGCCCTTTTCCGTCTCTCCCGCGGATACCTGCATCTTCAAAACCAGTTCTTTTGTCTCATCTGCCAAATACCATGCCCTCCTCCACGGGAAAGCCTCGAAGGAAATCGTCGGCTCCTAGTCTCTTTTTGCCCGGGATCTGGAACTCCCTGATCTCCAGAACTCCCCTGCCGGTTTCCACTTCAAGGGCACTCTCGACCCGCCTTGCCACCTTTCCCGGTGATGTGTCCAACCGCTCTTCTTCAAGGACCCGGGGTGAAAAGAGCTTGATCTCCCTTCCCTCGAGAGTGGTGAGGGCCCCGGGCCATGGATCCAGTGCCCTTATAACGGCCGACACCTTATGGGCCGTTTGATCCCAAGCGATCAAGGACATCTGCCTGTCAATCTTGGGGGCATAGGTGGCGCCTGAATGATCCTGGGGTTTCTCCTTTAACCGACCCGCTTCCAATCCCTTGAGGGTTCTTAACAAAAAATCACCGGAATGACCCGCAAGCCTTTCATGAAGCTGACCGGCGGTTTCATCCTGGCCAATGGCTACTTCTTCCTGAAGGAGGATGGGCCCTGTGTCAAGCCCTTGGTTCATCCGCATGACGGTGAGTCCGGTCTTGGCTTCATTATTCAGAATGGCCCAGTGGATGGGAGCAGCCCCGCGGTATTTGGGCAGGAGCGAGGCATGGATATTTATTGCCCCCCATCGTGGGATATCAAGGAGTTCCTTTCTAAGGATTTGGCCAAATGCCACGACAATCAGGATATCAGGCCCTTTGCGGCCCACTTTCTCACAAAACTGTGGGTCCCATGACCTTTCGGGTTGGAGGACCTCGAGCCGGTAGTCGGTGGCAACCCGCTTGACCGGTGAAGCAGCCACCTTTCTGCCCCTGCCTTTGGGCCTGTCCGGCTGTGTCACCACGGCCACGACCTCGTGCCCGTATTCCATCAGACTCCTCAGGCAGGGCACGGCAAAGTCAGGTGTCCCCATGAAAATGATCTTTGGCCGTCCGGGCAACCTCTCCTCGTTTCTATGATCCGCCGATGTCATGATCTCCCGGCAATGGAATGCTACTCAAAATGACCATTGTTTACCTCGCCAAGAAAAACCTTATCCGCTGTGAATCGACAACTGACTAGGGCCGAGCCAGGTCAACCAATCTTCTATTTACCCTTCAAGATCTTCTTGAGCCTCTTTTTGTATAGGCCCCTCTTGAGGCTGCTGATACGATCAATAAAAAGAACCCCATTTATATGATCCGTCTCATGCTGCAGACAAATGGCCAACAACAGGTCCTTGGCCTCTATGGTCAATGGGTTGCCGTGCCGATCCAGCCCCTTGACGATGGCCTCTGTCTTCCGGGCAACCTCTGCCGAGTAATCAACCACACTGAGGCATGCCTCCTCCCGGAGAATTTCATCTCCGCCCAGAACGATTTCCGGATTGATCAGAACGCCCGGTTTACTCCCTGCTTCTCCTGGTTCGAGATCAAAGACGATCACCCGTTTAAGTTCCCCCACCTGGTTGGCGGCCAAACCGATGCCCGGTGCCGCGTACATGATCTCGATCATGTCATCGATCAATCCCTGGAGCTGGCCATCTACGTTCTTTACCGGTTCGGCAGGTGTCTTCAGAATCGGATCGGGATAAGTTCGAATTTCCATTTCAAAAAATCATCGGTTCAAATACGTTACGCGGTTTCTTGTAAGCTCAATAATCTCGGGCACCGTGGGGTTCGGGTGTTTCTTTCCGGCGCTCTCTAAACCTGTAGTCATAGCGTGGTTGATATTTGGGCTTCCAGCTCGTTGAGCCTCCAGCTCGGAGAGGTTTTGCCGAAACCATGGAAAAGCTAATAGGATTCATTAGAAGAAAACCTCAAATATCAACCACTGCGGAAGTGAGAGGTAAATTCACTTTGAGAGAGCGCCGGAAAGAAACACCCGAACCCCCCTCCAGAATCGCTATTATTTCTCCCGAACTTATTGAGAAGTTGCATTTTTTTCCAAGAAATATTTTTGCTCGAGGAATCGTTTGCACCCCATGATGCCCGGCTGGCCTCAATAGTAAACACTTCCCCTGAATAAATCAAGATAAGGCCTCGACAAATCCTTCTTGACTTTTCCATATCATCTACCTATTCAAAGGCCATTATGAAAAGAAGCGCAAAATTTCTATTTGAAGTGGGGATGTTAAAAAAGACTCCCAGGACAGGCTACCAGTTCCTGGGGTCCGGCGGAGAATCGGTGGCCGATCATTCCTTTCGTACAGCCGTCATCGGATATGTGCTCGCCTCCCAGGAACCCGATGCGGATCTCAACAAAGTAATCCTCATGTGCCTTTTCCATGATCTTCCCGAGGCCAGGACCGGGGACCACAATTATGTCAACAAGAGATATGTAAAGGCGGATGAGGAAAGGGCCCTTCGTGATCAGGTTCGAGAACTCCCCCAGGGCGATGAGATCATCACCGTCATCCAGGAGTTCAATGCCGATGGTACGTTGGAGGCCCGCCTTGCAAGGGATGCGGATCAGCTGGACCTGATCTTTGAACTGAAAGAGCAACTGGACCTGGGCAACCCCGGTGCTGGAGACTGGCTATCCTTTGCTGTCCAGAGGCTGATTACCGACGCTGCCAAGGGATTGGCAAAGGAAGTCCTCACAACCGACCGGTCGGAGTGGTGGTTCGACAAACAAACGGACTGGTGGGTCAACGGACCCAACAACCAGAGGGGAAAATAGCCACCTCCAGGTCCATATGCGGGAGAGGCGTACGACCTTGACTTCTTTCCACCGGTGATTAAATTTTTAGTTGATCCAAATTTTCCAATCCCATTCCCGGTCCAAAAACGGAACAGTAAGAGAACCATGCCAAGTAAAGATTATTACAAGATCTTGGGGGTTTCAAAACCGGCCTCTCCCGAGGAGATCAAGAAGGCCTACCGAAAGCTGGCCTTGAAATACCACCCTGACCGTAACAAGGGTGATCAATCAGCCGAAGCCAAGTTCAAGGAAATAAGTGAGGCCTACGCCGTCCTGAGTGATCCGGAAAAGAAAAAACAGTATGATATGTTCGGTGCCGAAGGCTTCCAGAGCAGATTTACCCAGGAGGACATTTTTAGGGGCTTTGACCTAGGGAGTATTTTTAGGGAATTCGGTTTCGGAGGCGGTGGAAGGGGTCAGGGCTCGTTCCACGAGATGTTTGGGGGAAGGGGGGGCGGCTTTCAAGGGCAAAACCGGGCAGCGAAAGGTCAGGACCTGATATATGAGCTTCCCATGACCCTGGAAGAATTGTGCGAGACCACGAGCAAGATCATCGCCTATCAGGTGGCCGGGCGTCAGGAGAAGGTCTCTGTAAAGGTGCCTGCTGGAATTGCCGAGGGGAAGAAGTTGAGGCTCCGGGGCAAGGGCCAGGCGGGTATGTACGGGGGCCCCTGGGGAGATTTGTTCATAAAGATCAAGGTCCTTGATCACCCCGTATTCAGAAGGGAAAATGATGATCTCCATCTGAAACAGCAGATCAAGTTCACAGAGGCGGTGCTTGGCGCCGAAATCGAGGTCCCAACCATTGATAAGAAACTACTGAAACTGAAAGTTCCGCCGGGCACTCAAGAAAACGCCAAGTTCAGGTTAAAGGGTTACGGTCTGCCCGGTACCAATGGCAACAAACGGGGAGATGCCTTTGTGAAAATCGGAATCGCTGTCCCCAAAAAGCTCACCCAGGAACAGGAAACACTCGTAAAGGCATTGACAGATGCCGGATTGTAAGGGGAAAGTAAAAACATGACATGAAAGCCCTTTGTGTTTTTTCCGGAGGCCTGGACAGCATGCTGGCCGCAAGCCTGATAGGGGCCCAAGGCATTGATGTCCTGGCCCTTTTTTTTGAAACCCCGTTTTTTTCATCCAAGAAGCCAAGGAAGTCGGCAAAATCCCTGAACCTCCCCTTTCGGGTCGTGAACATAACTGAACGTCATCTGGAAGTTGTCAAAGGGCCAAAGTACGGTTACGGGGGGAATATGAACCCCTGTATCGACTGCCATGCCCTCATGTTCAGGATCGCGGGCGAGATGCTTGAAGAGGAAGGGGCAGATTTTGTCGTGACAGGAGAGGTCCTGGGTCAGAGACCCATGTCTCAAAATAGAGGGGCGCTTTCTTTGGTGAACGCCGAAAGCGGCCTCAACCGTCTCCTCCTCAGGCCCCTGTCAGCCAAACATCTCCCTCTTACAATTCCGGAAGAGGAAGGATGGGTAAAAAGAGATCTCTTGATGGACTTTCAGGGACGTTCAAGAAAACCGCAGATGCTCCTGGCAAAAGAGATGAACATAAGAGAATATCCCTCACCGGCCGGCGGGTGTCTCCTGACAGAAAAGGCCTTTTCATCGAGGCTCAAAGACCTGTTTGCCTCCGGAAGGGACCCCCAGATAAGAGAAATCGAACTCTTGAAACTGGGAAGACATTTTAGAATCGGTCCGCACACGAAAGTAGTGGTTGGTAGAAACAAAGGTGAAAATGAGGCCATTCACGCCCTCTCCACGGATGAAGATCTCGTCATAAGGTCGGACTCTGTCCCCGGTCCCACCGTTCTCTTCCTGGGGGAACCATCTGATGACTCTCTTGAATTGGCCACAGCCATCACCGCGGCATACAGTGATGTGGGAGAAGGTGAGGTGAGCGATGTCAGGGTAAAAAGGAACGCAAAAGAGGACATCCTATCTGTCTCGGTCAGCGATAAGAGAGCGTTCAGACACTACATGACTTGACACAACCGGGACTGCGGGATATCCATAAATCCAGTGTGGCCCTCGGCCGAAACCAAACCAGTATTCAGCATTACCGATTGAATATTGACGATTGAATATTGAATGTTTCAGGCAGGAACCCTCAATTTTCTTTAACGACACACCTCATACTACCCGGTAGAAACGAGCACCTCGCAACCAAAACCCAGTGATCGCTGATCAGTCACCAGCCACTTGCATCCAATGACTCCTGACCCTTTGGATTGATGATTGAAGGGCGAGAAAGACACTGACCAGTAACCAACAACAAGTGACCAATGACTAATGACCAATGATAAATGATAAATGATAAATGATAAACGATACAAGCTCTCAATAAATTCGGGGACTGTGGGGTTTGGCCATTTCTTTCAACCGCTCTATAAACCTGCCGTGGGCGCGTGGCCGAACTTCACTCCAGGCCCCCGCGGAGGGTTGCATGCCCTCCCAGCCATAAATCCAAAAGCCCCGTGATCATAGGAAGGCCTCATTATTGACACTAGAGGTAAATCTTTTTATACTTCTTTTTCAAATAAAGCGGCTTGGTATAACCCATCCAGAGCGAAAGGAGGAACAAGGCCATGAAAATTGAGCTAAAAAATATTATTTGCACCACCGATTTTTCAGACCTCTCCAATATAGCCATTCCTTTCGGGACTGCTTTGGCCAAAGAATTTGGCGCCAAACTCTATTTGTGTCATGTAATCGATCTATCCGCCGTTGCCATGTACGGAGAAGGTTTCTTGGAACCTTTGGAACGTGAGACAAGAATCACCGATTATGCCCACGATGATCTTCGGAGATTGATCGGTGATCAGCCTGTGGATTGGGAACCACTGGTTCCGGTGGGCCATACTGCCGGTGAAATAGCCCGCTTAGCCGAGGAGAAAGATGCGGACCTGGTGGTCTCAGCTACCCAAGGCCGCTCCGGTCTAAAACGACTTGTTCTTGGATCAGTAACGGAGCGGTTGATGCGCACTCTTCCATGCCCATTACTCGTGGTACGTGGCCCCGAGCAGGAGCAAGCGGCCTCTATGGATGAAACAGTCTGGTTTCAAAGGATTCTTGTGGGATGCGATTTTTCCTCAGACTCCGAGTTGACCTTCCAATACGGCCTTAGCCTGGCCCAGGAGTTTCAGTCCGAGGTCCATTTGGCCCACGTGATTGAACCCGCCGTATACAAGGACCTGCTCAGACCGTCAATAGAAGAGAAAGAGGGGTTTCAACAGGATCTGCGTAAGATGCTAAACGATAGGCTCACGGGAATGGTTCCCGAAGAAGTGCATAACTGGTGCACCCCCCAAACAATCCTTTTGGCTGGGCAACCCCACGAAGAGTTGACAAAATATGCAGTGGTTCATGACGTCGATCTGATCGTCCTGGGAGTCAGGGGTCACGGTCTGGTGGAGACGTTGTTTGTTGGGTCAACCACGGATCGTGTTGTCAGGGAGGCACCGTGCCCGGTTTTATCGGTTCGACCCATAGAGAAGTCTACTCAAGAAGCGCATTGAACATAACCGATTCCGCGACCTATCCTGTATTTCATCTTTGTTCAGGAAAGGAAATTCAGTTACTGTGAGAAAGGAGGTGCCACGCCTCCCGGAACTGAGTGTATTTGCTCTGTTCCTCTGTTGCCATGGGTAATAGAGAGACGATGCACTTTGGCGGCATGGCCTCGATAGGAATAATGAAATGGACGTCCACCCTTTCGCTCTTGCAAAGGCAGATAAAAAAATCCAGATCTCGATGGGTGCATTTTGAATTGTTGAATCTGAAATAGTGTTTCTCGCCAATCATCACCGGTGTTGCCGCGACTGTGAGTGCAAGTTTGTACCCGTTCGTCAACACGACGCGTCCGTGGCCGGTATTCGTGACACGGGAAGCAATTCCCATGGAATTCATTTTATCCATGATGTTCATCAAGTCCACTATCCGCCCGGACCTGCGCTTCCCTTCCGCTAATCTTTTCTCCCTCCTCTCCAACTGCTTTTTTTTGTGCGCTCCTGTGTAGGGGTAGCCGTAAATTCTTTTGTAGACTCTCCTGGCGTTTTCTCGGGAGAATTGAAAATGCCTGGCTACATCAGCGAGAGAATTGTCCGTATCACTAATGATCCGTTTGAACGTTTCAATGGCGCCCTTCCCGTAAGTTCGCTCAAACCGCCTTGCAAACCCGTTTGACCTCCCAATTCCAAAGAGTCTTCTAAGTCTCCCTACTGTGCTGGAAGATATTCCCAGACTAGAGGCAATTTCATAATCATGAAGGGCCTCGACTTCGATCTTTTGTTTGATGAATTCATAGAGGCTCATCCCATACTGCTCTTTCACACGAGACTCAATCTTTGTCTTGCTCATCTTAAACCCCATTCCTTGGCACACGAAACAGTCCGGGAATCCGCACGCAAAACGTACCAGTTAAGTGGCCTTCTAAAAAGGCTTTTATGAATTGGGGGGTAGCTGGTTTACCCTCGGGACCAAGGGAGGTTTGATCAAACCACAAAGGAAGGAGATCCTTTTACCAGCGGCACGCGTCGTGATTAAGACAAATAATCATCCCGATATTCACCCGTAGCGGTCACCCGGCAACGTACCCCGAGAAAAACATACCACATTGTGGTAGTCCTGTCAAGCCTATTCTTCCGATTTATTGCCCCGTTTGTACGGGTTTGGAGGGAGCGGAACGGGCCAATTCCCTCAGCACTTTCTCCAGTTTTTCCAGTTCTTCCCCATAACCGGCCCAATTCCCCTGCTGCAGATAGGACTTAGCATTATTGTAGTGTTCCAGGGCCACAACCCCCGGATCGGAAGACTTGAGAATCTCCGTAGCAGCTGGGACAGCCAACTCCCTGGGCAGTATTTTTCTTCCCAGGACACTGAGCAAGGCCTCATCAAGAGTTTCTTTCATGGAGATACGGTTGGCAAATGCCACGATTACCCTTTTTAGTTCAGGCAGGGCCGCAGTCCTCGCCTTATAACGCCCGGGTGAGGCTGCTCCCTGCTTTCCCCGGGGTTTTCCCATACGCCCCGCTCCGCCTGGTGGTTGCACGCTTTCCTCCTGTGTCGCTTCCAGGTAAATGGGCTCCACATAAATAAAGGAGTCAGCCACGGGAATAGCCAGGAGATTGCCCCTGATGACACCTGAACCCCTCTGCCCCCACAGACTCAGCTCCCTGGAAATGTCCGTTTGCTGATCCACCCTGGCCTCTATCTGCATGGGTCCGTAGACCAGTTTTTCCTTGGGCAGTTTATAGACAATAAGATTTCCGTAGTTTGGCAGGTCGCTTCTGGCCGCCAGCCACCCGATCATATTATCCTTTTTGGCAGGGGTAAAAGGGAGCATAAGAAGAAACTCCTCTTTCTCGCCTTCGGGCAGTTTTATGATGATATAATAGGGCTCCATTTTCTGCGGGCTGTCCCCGTAAAGTTCGTCGGGGAGTTGCCAGAGATCTTCCTCACTATAGAAGACCTGGACGTCCTCCATGTGATACCTCGTGTACGTGGCCGCCTGGATATTGAAGAGGTCCCTTGGGTAGCGGATGTGTGTCTTCAAGTCAGCGGGCATCTCCTCAAACGGCTTGAACAGATCAGGGAATATACGCGCGTAGACCTTGGCAATGGGATCCTTTTCATCAATCAGATAAAAGCAGACGGTTCCGTTGTAGGCGTCAATGGTAACCTTGACTGAGTTGCGGATGTAGTTAAGCGACTTATTCTTGAAAACGCCATGAGATCGGAGAGAATATGGATACATATTGGAGGTCGTATAGGCATCAAGGATCCAGTAGAGTTTTCCCCCGGAGACAACCAGGTAAGGATCATGGTCATAACTCAAGAAAGGGGCTATGGCACTTACCCGCCTGTCAATCCTGCGCTTATACATGATCCTGCTTTCCGGACCCAGATAGTTGGTAAAGAGTATTTGAGGGTCCATAAATTCATAGGCAAACAGGAGCCTTCGATATACTGATTTGATATGAACACCCCCTTTGCCCCCATAAGTCGTATAGACGTTCCTGTCGCCCTTGGGATAATCAAATTCTTTGGCTTTGGTCTTTACCAGAACATATTGACCGGTTTTTTCCCCATAGTATATTTCCGGCCGGTCTACCTTGAGATCAACGTCAGAGACGGGGGGCAGATCTTTGATAAACAGGCGGGGCAGCCCTTCACTGGTAATTTCATTCACCGGGCTTGCGGCCAGGCCGTAGCCATGGGTGTAGGTGAGGTGCCTGTTAACCCAGGTATTGGCCTTGGGAGGAAGCTGATTCACCGCCATTTCCCTTGCCGACAGCATGAGCTGCCGATACTGGTCATTGATTTCATAACGATCCACGTCCACATTATTAAAATCGTAATATAGCCGTATGGCTTGAATCTGCTTGTAGGTCTGGAGCAAGGGGCGTTCGTCCCAGATCCTGATATTTCGAATCGTTCCACTATGTTCCTTCAAATCTTCCATAGCCAGTTTGTCATTAACCTCAAAACTGACCTCTTTTATCTTGTTCAGATTATAGGCCTTGCGGGTATAATCGATGTTATAGGCCATGTACTTGGATTCTTTGACCAGTTCATTGGGTTTGACCACAAACTGCTGTATGGCCATGGGGAGTACGGCGGAAAAGAGGAGTATGGACCCCACCCACACCCCACCGCTTATCAAGAGGGGTTTTGTTCTGGGTTTGAAGGCGTTCACAAAAAGCAAAACAGCAAAGGCAAGAGAGACAAAAATCAGGATTCTAAACGCCCAGACCTTGATGTTGACATCCGTATAGCTGGCACCAAAGGCGGGCCCCTGTGTGGAATAGAGAAGACTGTAGATCTTGAGTTGATACCCCCAGGCCAGGAGCAAGACAATAATTCCCGCCAGGAAAATGAGGTGTTTCTTAACCTCCGGTGCAACCGCAATTTTTGGCAAAGAGGGCGGCCCACCTGCCGCCTGGACAACTTCACCGATTACTTGAATCGTGCCGTTTTTCAGGTACCAGACGATGGTTAGACCGGCGGCGAAAAAGAAAAGGATCAGCAGACCGCCCCGGATAAAATCGTAAAAAGGGAGGGCAAATACATAGAACCCCACGTCTTTACTAAAGACAGGGTCTGTGATGCCAAAGGGTTCCTGGTACAGATAGCGTAGGACCAGGTTCCAATTTTCGGAGCCCTTTGATGCGACAAAAAAACTGGCAACCAGGATAAAGACTACAAAAAGGAGGTTCAGGGTATTTCCTGAAAGGCCAAGCTGCGGTCCATAACCGCCTTCCATCTTAAAGGAAATTCCAGAGCCGGCCCCCGGGCTCAGCCGTCTGGCGATATAGAGGTTAACTGCTATGATAAGGATCAAGAAGACCCAGACCACAACGCCAAATCCGAATTTGGTAAATAGCATGGTCAAAAAGACAGGGGAAAAATTCAGATTCTTAAACCACAGCCAATCAGGATATATGGAAATAAGTGAAAAGAGCAAAAGAAGCACTAAGAGTCCGCACCCGATCAATATTTTCAATTTCATAATTAATCTCCGCTAGTCTGATGTCGATTATATGTTAAGAAGCCAAAAAGCTTATCATAAAAAACTTTTTGCGTATTTAACTTGCGAAAACAATTCACAATACCTTAAATCCCTGAAATAACCAGCCATCTTTCTGTTATTACCCACCCATAAAAGGAATTAGGACCGAACCCGCACCGGTGGATACAGGGGATAGTATCAACAAACCAGGGTTTGTCAATGATTGTCTCGTCCTGCAGCCTCTTTCCCCTTGCCACCGCATGCCTTACTCCGTGAACACCGGTTCCCGCTCACCCCCCCAACATCCATAACTCGGAAAGGTACCAGTATTGGAATAGATGAATCGTTGCAATTATGGGCAAATATGCAACGTATTTGGATCTCGGGGTATCAGGGGTCGAAGAATACAAATTAGATCTTTTTCCGCTTTTGGACCCAACACTCCAATACTCCAGTACTCCAACACTC
>JADHXI010000037.1 GCA_016783065.1 Desulfobacteraceae bacterium
ACCCGGTTTGGCACCTCGATGTCGGCTCATCGCATCCTGGGGCTGGAGCAGGTCCCAAGGGTTTGGCTGTTCGCCAATTAAAGCGGTACGTGAGCTGGGTTTAGAACGTCGTGAGACAGTTCGGTCCCTATCTTCCGTGGGCGTAGGATATTTGAGAGGAGCTTTCCCTAGTACGAGAGGACCGGGATGGACGAACCTCTAGTGTACCAGTTGTCGCGCCAGCGGCATAGCTGGGTAGCTACGTTCGGAATGGATAACCGCTGAAAGCATCTAAGCGGGAAGCCAACCTCGAGATAAGATATCCCTTTCGCTGGGTAACCAGCGAAACTGAAGACCCCTTGTAGATGACGAGGTTGATAGGCCAGGTGTGTAAGTACGGTAACGTATTTAGCTAACTGGTACTAATAGGTCGTGAGGCTTGGCCATAAAATTTTTCTATTTATACCCCCTGATCGCATATTCAGTATTATCACTTAAAGTTTTTCGGTGGCGATAGCAAAGAGGTCACACCCGTTCCCATTCCGAACACGGAAGTTAAGCTCTTTAGCGCCGATGGTACTACGTGGGAGACCGCGCGGGAGAGTAGGACGTCGCCGGAATATATTAAAAAAGCCCCCGGATTTCAGGGGGCTTTTTTTGTGTTTCTACGTTTTTATTCAGATCCAAGAACCAGTTCTAAGCGCCGTGTCCTCCGGGCCCGGATCTTTACATATCCTTGGTTCCCTTTTGGGAATGAAAAGGCCTCTTTTTCCTCACCCTAAGACTTAATGCGCTTTCTTGATCTTCCCAATCAATGCCTTTACGGCCGCCGTGTACTCGGATAATCCACGCGTGAAGATGTCATTGTGATTGGCCCCCGGAATCTTGAGCAGGGTTTTATCGGGGGCCGGAGAGGCGTCATAGAGGGCCTGTCCGTCGGAAAAAGGGATGATATGGTCATATTCTGCGTGTATAACCAGGGTCGGGTTACCAAAGGCCCTGATCTTGTCGATATTTCGAAAACTTTTCTCCTCTTTGAAGCCCAGGCTCTCCAGGTTGATGCCCAAGAGTTGTAAAAGGGGACCGGCATGGGCAAATCCGCTTTCCACGATAAGGCCGTCTGCTTGGGTATTATAATGGGCGGCAAGTTCAAGTACAGAGGCACTTCCCAGGGATCTGCCCATGAGGATGAAGGGACCGGTAAACCCCTTTTTTTTCAGCCAAGCTCTCACGTAGTCAAAGATTACATGGCAGTCCCGCATCATGGCAGTAATGGTGGGTTCACCGGTGGAACGGCCGTAACCGCGATAATCCACAGGCAGGAAATTTATCCCCATCCCATTGTACATTGGCCCCATTTCATCGTAATCGGCAACGATCTCGCCATTTCCGTGAAAGAAGAGGATACTGGGAGACGATTCTTGAGCCATGTGGAACTTCCCTCCGATTACCACCTCCTGTTCCACAGGGATCAATACATCCTTTGCAGTACTCCCGGTGCTTGATCCACCCCATTCAGGTCGGGGGTGAAACAGGTACATAAGGATCTCAGGTCGGTCCAGGGCAGAATAGTTGATTCTTGAGATATCAATCATCAGGTCTGCTCCTTTACTCCCCTCCACCCAAATGGCATATCTCGTTTGTAATTTTCATTGTAACTCCGGAAATCCTGTTATTTCTCCTGTTGGTCCTCTTCTGTCTTCTCTTTTTTAATCTCCCCTTTCATAAAGATAACCTCTTTCTCTATGGCAGGTTTCCTATACTCGTTTTTTTGATACAGACATTTTTTTGGGCAGTTTTCAACGCACACACCGCAGTAAACACACACAAACGGGTCACACTGCCAAGTGGCCTCCTTGGTATCCACAGTGATACATTGGGACGGGCATTTTCGCGCACAGGTTCTGCAAAAGATGCACGCTTCAATCTTGTTATAAAGTTCCCCCCGCACATTTCCAAAGGTTTCCCTGGTCTCCTTTGGGTAAAGCCTGGTTGCGCTCTTGCTGAAGAAATTTCGGAGAACGTTTGGCGTCATGTTAAACACGATGATTCCCTCTGTCACCTTTCTGTGCAACTGATGCACGGGTCAATGGATAGGACAATTACCGGGACATCGGCCAGTTCTATCCCCGGGAGCATACTCAAAAGCGGCGGAATATTGGCAAAAGTGGGTGTCCTGATCCGCAGCCTGTCCAGATTCTTTTTGCCGTTTCCCTTGATATAATACATCAACTCACCCCGGGGCTGTTCAACCCTGCTGACGATTTCCCCTTCTGGTTTGCCTTTGACCTTGACACTAATTTCGCCCGGAGGAAGTTTGGATATGGCTTCTCTCACGAGCGCGATGGCCTGATAGGTCTCCAGAAACCTGACCCTGTTTCTGGAATAGGCATCCCCATCCTTGGCCACCACAGGCGTATAGGAAAGGTCGCCGTAAGCGGCATAACCAAGTTGGCGTATGTCCTGCGCTACCCCGCTGCCACGCAGGGTGGGACCTACCGCACCCAGTTCCAGGGCCTGGTCCTTTGTCAAGACCCCCTTTCCCACAGTCCGCTTTTTTACTGTATAGTCGTGAAGCAGGACCTTTTCCAGCCGCTTCACTTCCTGTTCCACCAAATCCAGCTCCGAGAGGATCCAGCGTGTCATGTCAGGGGCAAGGTCGCGTTTTACACCGCCAATGATATTCACAGAGACATTCACCCTGTTTCCGCCAGTGGCCTCATTGATGTCCATGACCCTTTCACGGATTTTCCAGCACTGCATGAACAGGCTTTCAAACCCAAAGGCATCGGCAAACAGTCCGAGCCACAAGAGATGGCTCTGGACACGATGTATTTCCGCCCAGATGACCCGCAGGAATTTGGCCCTGGCAGGGACCTCGATACCCATTAGCTCCTCGATCCCCTGACAGTAACATTGGGCGTGTATGGTGGAGCAAATACCGCAGACGCGTTCGCAGATTTGGATCATTTGGTGGTAGTCCCGGATGTCAGCAAGCATTTCAAGTCCGCGATGGACATATCCGAGTGCGGGTACGGCTTCCTTGACGATTTCATCTTCAAGGACGAGCTTCAGATGAAGCGGTTCAGGAAAGACCGGATGCTGCGGTCCGAAGGGTATGATTGTTCTTGCCATTGATATGTCTAATCTCCCTCGCTCCCCTCCACATTGGAAACGGTGATTCTACAGTAAGGCGCGCGCTGGACTTCCTCTTCAAGATACAGTGTGCGGTTGTAATCGATGGCAAGGCCGTCAAAACGGATGCCGAATTGGTCCTGGATCTCGTTTTCCACGAGAAAGGCAGCAAAGTAGACCGGTGATATGCTCGGGGCTGCCTCGTTTTTTGGTATTGTAAGTCTGAAGTGCGCGAGTTCCAGATTCTTGTCAAAGTGGTAAAGGATATCCACGGTGTCTGAATCAAGTTCTACGCAGGACATGGTGACAAATCGATACCCGTTCTTTTTCATTTCTGCTATCTTATTTCCGAGGGTGTCTGGCGTTACAGAAATCACTTCCTCTTTCACGACGTATCCCCTTTTTTTTGGGCGAACTTTGCCAGGCCCGTGACCACCCCGTCGATAATAGCTTCCGGTTTGGGTGGGCAACCCGGAACATAGACATCAACAGGGATGATCTTATCCACACCGCCTATCACATTGTAGGCCTCGCGAAATACGCCTCCTGACAGACCGCAGGAGCCAAGGGCTACAACGATTTTTGGCTCAGGCATCTGTTCGGCCAGATTGCCCAAGACCTTCTTGTTGCGGTGGTTTACGGTGCCGGTCACCAGCAGAAGATCGGCGTGTTTGGGGTTGCCCACATTGATGATGCCAAAACGCTCAATGTCGTAGACCGGAGTTAGGCAGGCAAGGACCTCGATGTCGCATCCATTGCAACTGCCGCAGTCAAAGTGCAGCAGCCATGGGGACTTGATTCGGGATTTCCTAATGAATGTCTTGATGGTGTCCATAGCCGACCCTTATCGCCCATGCAGCCAGATGAGGTTTACAAAGCTCATGGCGAGTCCTATGGTCCAGACATAACCGAGCATCCACCGCCAGGTCATTCGGGCCATGGTGTTGTCTATAAGGATTTCGCACAGATAGGTAAGGCCCACGAGGACGATTATGCCGATCCAGCTGGTGGCCCAGAAAAGTGAACACAACCCCAGAATCAGGACCACCTCATACCAGTGGCCTATCTCCACCAGGGCCAGATAAGGCCCGGAATATTCAGTCAAAAATCCCTTCACCAACTCCTGGTGTGCATGGTGAGAGGTGGAAAAATCAAACGGGGACTTGCGGAGCTTTATGGTCAGGGCATAGCACAGGGCTATATAAAGGAGTGGGAGGCTCGCGAGGAGAGGCTTTGTTTGTAACAAGACTTGAGAGATCTTGAAGCTGCCTGTCACTAGATAGATGCCCACAAATGCCAGGATAATTAACGGTTCATAGGTCAGGATCTGGATAAGCTCGCGATTGGCCCCCACCTGGCTGTAAGGGGATGTAGCCGAGAAGGCACCAATGACCAGGAAAATGGCACCCACGGCCTGGACAAACAAGATCAGGAGTAAATCGGACTGGAGGAAAAAGAGGACAACGGAGAGCATGGCCGCTGTTATGTAGATATAGGCGCAAAATACCTGCCAACCATTGACCACCAGCTTCTCTTTTCCAAAGAGCTTCATTACGTCGAAAAACGGTTGCCAGACAGGAGGACCGTAACGCGATTGGAACCAGGCGGTCAATCGTCTGTCCACACCAGCGATCAGGCCGCCCAGCAGGGGGGCTACAACGACACCGATAGTTACCAAAATCGCGCCTCTGATCACAGTGCCCCTCCTATGAGGAGTGCCAGAAACATTCCCCCGAAAATGTTAAACCAGACCGTCAGTCTCTGCTCACCGAAGATGGATTCAAAGTAGTAAATTTGGGACGAAACAGCCACCGGTTTCCTCATGGGGCCTTCAAAGCACTCTGGGTCCTTTGTTTGTGCACCACTCAGATAGGGGCCGGAGGTGCGAGCCTTTCGGGCTTTCCTGGCGGCGTAAAGGGCGCAAATGAATCCCAAACCGAGGACCAGGATAACCGGATAGAGCAGGAATGCTCCCGTGGGATTATCGAATATCCCCGCTCGAACCGAAAAGGAAGGGGCGGAGAGGATTGGAGCGACGAGGTTGGAATAGAGTAAGGGGGCGCACAGGCTCAGGACCACCGCACCTCCCACCAAAACCAAAAGCGGAAGGCGTGTCAGCACCCCTTGTCTTTCGGGCGTCACCTGCGATCCGTACGGGGCGCTCAACAAGATTCCGGCCCACCTGGCCCAATACATGACCATGAGGGAACTCCCCACGGCCAGAAGGACCATGACGAAGAGATGTTTGGATGCTGCCTCGATAGCCATCCATTTGCTCAAGAGTACGCCGAATGGGGGGAGCATCATTGTGATGATTCCGAGCAGGGCCACAATCGCTGTTCGGGGCATCTTGGCGTAGAGCCCACGCATAAACTCGATGTCGCGGCTGCCGATATGCTGCTCAATATCTCCCACACAAAGAAAGAGCAGGGCCTTTGAAAAGGCATGGAATATTATCAACAGAATGCCCGCGGTGATGGCCTCGGGGGTGTTTATGCCGGCACAGGCAAAGATGAGGCCCAAATTGCCAATGGTGGAGTATGCAAGGATTTTTTTACCGTTACTCTGACTCACCGCCATGGCAGAGGCGGCCAAAAAGGTAAAGGCGCCGTATACGGCCAGACACTGGCTCAGAAAGGTCCCTGCGTAACCGGGGGCAAATCGGAGCGCGATGTAAACCCCGGCCTTGACCATGGTGCTCGAGTGGAGCAGGGCCGATGTAGGGGTGGGGGCAACCATGGCCCCCAGGAGCCAGCTCTGGAAGGGAATCTGGGCGGCCTTGGCCAGACCGGCGAAGCACAGCAAGGCAAGCGGAGTTAACATGATTCCGCCCATGTGTCCTGCCTGGATGAGTTTTTGGGCGTCAACGGTGCCCTGGGTCACGTAAGCACAGACCATGGCCACGATAAAGGCTGCCCCGGCAAGGCAATTCATCCAGAGGGCCCGAACCGCGTTCCTGAGAGCTATCTCGCTACGGTCATAGCTGATCAGCATGAAAGAGCCCAGGGTCGTGACCTCGAAAAACATGTACATAAAGATGATATTGTTGGATAGGACAAGACCGTTCATGGCCCCCATAATCACCACAAGAAAGGCAAAAAACTTTGGCTGTCTGGATTTCTGAAACCCCTCTTTTTCTTCGTGTTTATCCATGTATGGGATGGCGAATACACAGATAAGGGAACCCACTATGGATATGATGAGGACCATGATCAGCGAGAGGTTGTCGGCAACAAAGAGAGGGAAGGTCTTGCTGTGATCCACCATAAAAAGCTCAAAATAATCAAGGCATACAATCTGGAAGATGACGAGGATTTTGGTGAGGAGGTGCCGGTGTTTGAACCCGTAATACAACATGGTAAAGAGAAGGATGTCGTCTCCCCACAAGATCCACCAGTGGGTTGGGATGCCCAGGAGCGAAGGAGGCGTGTGGGAAAAGGGGCCTTTTACAAAGAGGAGGAGTGAAGCGGCGGCGAGCAGGCAGGCCATTGCCAGAACGATAAAGGAACGGATGTGCCGGATTCTAACGACAAAACAAAGGGCTGCGGCAATAAACGGCCCGAGAATCAGGACAAAAAGAAGTGTATTCAGCATGACGACCCAGCTTCTCTAGCCCGATGGCGTAAAAGAGCACCACCGGCAGGTATGAAATGTCAGGGACAACATGGCAATAAGTTCTCTTGCAATGGCAACAGGATAAGAGAAAGAAGGCTTGGTGTCAAGGGTCTGTTTCCTGCGAAGCAAGCAGCCGGCCAAGCGGAGAAGGCAAAAAAAAGGCAGAGCCAATTGGTGGCTCTGCCCGGTGCAAGGAGGTCGAAATGGAGGGGTGTTCAAGATATGGCTTCCCGCAATGCCGTTATTCCCTTCGTAACTGATCTTTCCTCCTGATGTTTAAAGATACTAAAAAGAGAAGATGCACGCGCATCCGAGAAGCCAATTAAGTGCCATTGGCACTTAAGGTATTAACGACAGTCTTATCATGTATGCACATTTCAAAGATCAGTCAAGACATTTTGACTCTATATAATTATGCAAAATCCTTGCCATTTTGGCCGATAAAAATATCGCTATAAATTTTGGATAGTTAGGTTAATTGTTGCGAAGGCCCTGAAGTGAAAAGTGTAGCACAGATGCCACATTGGGTCAAAAAATACCACCCTTACGCTGTTCTTGACGCTTTGCCGCAGAGATGTGTTTATGCTACTTCTTTCCCCGATCTATGTGGATATCTGGAAGTTCTTCAACGGATTTTTTGTCCATCTTCAGATACACGCATTTGTCTTCGTATCTGTCGATCTGATCAACGGGGATGGACACATCTTTTTTATCCCACAAATGACCTTCCCTTAGGATCAGATGGGTTATGTGGCCGTTTTCCTTTTCAACCAGAAACTCGTCGACCCGTCCGACATGTCCGTCCAATGCACAGACCTTTGCCCCCTTACGGACCGAGAACTCTCCGGGCGGGACCGCCTCGTGTTGCAAAATCGGTGGAACCCATTCCTGCATTGGCCACGCAAGGTATCCATCAGTCATAAAGGCAGGGATGTCCGAGGGGAGGAATTCGGTCTGCACAAAATCCTCCAAACTTTGAAATTCCTCCTTGCTGATGGACAGGAAGATAGTATCCTGTGTTGTTTCCTTTACGAAATCCTCACTGACCAACCGTTCAGAGCCCACAAAGCCGTGCTCCTTTACGACCAGGTGTGTAACGGTCTCAGTTGCTGGATTGAGAATTATGTTTGTCAAAGTGCCAACCGGGCCGTCCGAACACTCCACATTTGCACCGAGGGGTATATCCATTTTTTGCCTCCACGAAGTAGTTTTTTGTAGTCGTCCCTGCTCTTACCACATCAATCCTCCTCGCCTGTCTCCGCGGTGAGAGTAAAAGGCTCTTGAAAGCGATCTCTAAATTAAAACTAGAGAGCTTCTATTGTTGAAGGCGGTTTTTTGCTAATGCTATAGGTTACGCTTACAACTCCCGGCACTTCTCCCGTTATTCGTTCTGCTAATCCACTCAGGGTTTCATAGGGGAGGTTTGTGGGCGAACCGGTTATGGCGTCTTCGCTATCCCAGCATCTTACCTCTATCTGTAGACCGTAGTCTCTTTTTTCATTCCTAATCCCGGTGACCCTGTCTTGATGAAGAATAGCCAGGTATTGAAAGGCTCCCGTATCACACAATTCTTCTTCGACAACCTTGGTCGCTTTTCTTACGGTTTCTATTCTCTCACCGGTGACCTCACCGATGATTCTCGCAGCCAGGGCAGGTCCGGGAAACGGGGGTCTGCTATAGAGCTCTTGGGGCAGGGCAAGTTGTTTTCCGAGGGCCCTTATTGCCGGTTTCCTAAGCTGTATCAGGGGTTCAATTATCTTATATCCATACTCCGTTTCCGGATCAATTCCCAATTGTTCAATAATATTATGTTGCCTCTTGATCCCCGCAACTGTCTCCTCCACATCTGTAAAATTTGTTCCCTGGAGGACATACCCTGCCCCGGATTTTTTGGCGAGTTCTGCAAACACGATTGCATAAAAGCTATGGGTAATAGCCCCTCTTTTTTCTTCAGGATCCGATACCCCCTTCAGTGCGTCAAGGAAACGGTCCTTTGCGTCAATGAGTTCCACATGAACTCCCAGATCTCTGAATAGTCCGGCAATATGTTCCGGTTCATCTTCTCTCATCAACCCGCTGTCAATGAAGTATGTTTTGAGCCTGTCGCCCAAGGCCTTGTGGGCGAGCATGGTAACGGTCGAAGAGTCGACACCACCCGACAGGGCGTTGATAGCCAGGCCGTTCCCCACGGTAGAAGAGATGTCCTCCACTTGTTCTCTTATAAACCCTTCCACATCCAAATTCTCCAGTCTCACTTCTTCGATTTCCATAGGGCCCTCCCGGTGGTTTATAGAAAATGGATCTCGCATCCGCCAAGTTGAACTTCTTTTCTACTATTAGGAGATTCTGCGACTAAAAGCAAGCCCTGAAAGGGCTGTTTTATATTTTTCAGATCTGAAGGGTATCTTTTGCAGGTGGGCCGCGGGGAGCGATAGGGCAAACTTTGACAGGCTCCCGGCAATCGTTTATAAGATAGGCGTGAACGGGTACGGAAACGCGGAGGGAAGGGATGCCAACCTGGGCTTATATTTTCTTGATAATGGCGGGTATGCTTTTCAGCCTGAAGCTCTTGTACGTGGCAGCGGCAGGGGGGGCACTTCCTCGTAAAGCCCTCATTGTGTTTCTGAAATACCCTGAGGCGGGGAGGGTGAAGACCCGGCTCGGGAGAGAAATAGGCCTGGAAAAGGCCATGAACCTCTATCAGAAACTCCTCCGGCGTACCCTGGGAATAGCCTCAGATTTCAAATCCTCCCAAGATAATCAAGACGATCTGGACATTTTTCTCTTTTTCTCACCACCGGAGCGAAAGGCAGAACTAACAAAGGGCTATCCCGGCCCGTGGGAATTTGCACCTCAGGCCGACGGACACCTGGGTGAGCGGATGGGGCTGGCCTTCAGGGATCTGTTTTGTAAGGGATATGAACAGATAGTTCTTGTGGGAAGTGATGTGGCTGATCTCACGGTCTCTGATATGACGGAGGCTTTTGGACTTCTCAAAGAAAAGGAAGTGGTCCTGGGGCCCGCAAAAGATGGTGGCTTTTATCTGATTGGATTGACTTTCCCCTTTGAAAAAATATTCCGATTCGATTCCTGGTCCACTTCCTCCATATTTAAAAGGACCCTGCAGTGCCTCGATAATGCTGATCTTACGGTCGGGACCCTCTCAGAGAGGAAGGACATCGACCAAGCAGAAGACTTGGTCTACATAAAGGATCAGTCTCTCTTTACCGACCAGATTTCAATCATAATGCCTTTCATGGGGAGGGTATCCCGGTTGACCTCCTTAATCAATTCACTTGAGGCCCAGTTATGGCCTGGTGATGAGATTATTATCGTAAAGGGGGGATCATTTTCTGAGAAGAGAATAGAAGATATCACCCCCAAGACACGCCTTGTGCCAGGACCCAGGGGGCGGGGAATTCAGCTGAATCACGGCGCCAGATTGGGTGAGGGCAAGCTCTTTTGGTTCCTCCATGCGGATATTGTTCCACCCACCAACTTTGGGTATCATATTAGGAAGTTGTCACAGACCGCCGACGCAGTTTTAGGCTGCTTTAAGCTGGATTATGGGGCCTCACGTTTCTCTCTCCGAATGGTAGCCGGATATGCCAACTTGCGTACCCGGTACCTGAGATTGCCGTATGGCGATCAGGGACTTTTTTGCAGTAGAGAGGTCTTTGAAAAGGTGGGAGGGTTTACGAAACAATTTTTGTTTGAAGATGTGGATCTTGTAAGGGCCTGCAAGAAACTGGGGAAAATCATGATTATCCCTCAGCCCTTGTATTCCTCTCCCCAAAGGTATTTAATGGGGGGAATCCTCAGAACTTCATTCAAAAACCAATTCCTGATGCTTTTCTACCTTTTGGGCATGAATGACAGGAGGCTCTATTCCCTTTACTACGGGAGAAATCGTATGCGGGAGCTAAGGCCATTAGAACAGGGAGGTCTTTATGCAAAGTGAAAACACAAAAATTGTGTGTACCATTGGCCCGGCGAGCAGTTCGAAAAAGACTTTGAGACAACTGATCAGGGCCGGGATGGATGTAGCCCGCCTAAATTTTTCTCACGGTTCGCATAAAGGCCACAAAGGGGTGATTCGTTCCGTACGGAGACTCTCGACGGAGTTAGACAAGCCAGTGGCGATCCTTCAAGATCTCCAGGGACCCAAGATACGAACCGGGGAGTTGAAAGAGGGGAGAGTAGAGCTCAAGAAGAATCAGGAGTGGACGATAACAACACGCAGGATAAAAGGGGGGCAGGGGCTTATTTCCACAACCTACCGGGGCATTGTGAGTGATCTAAAAAGGGGCGACGCCATTTTGATAGATGACGGCATGATCGAGTTGAAAGTCCTATCCAAGGACAAGGAACAGCTTTATTGTAAGGTGATTAGCGGTGGTATCCTGGGTGAACATAAGGGCATCAATCTGCCCGGGGTCAGGACCAGAATCCCTTCTTTGACAAAAAAAGACAAAGAAGACTTAAAGGTGGGCATTGAGGCGGGGGTGGATTATGTAGCCATTTCCTTTGTTCGAAGCGCTAAGGATGTTAGGGCACTAAAAAGATTCCTCAAGAATAAAAAGGTTGACATCCCGGTCATTGCAAAGATCGAAAAGCCACAGGCTCTGGATGAACTCGAGGGAATTCTGGATGTCTGTGAGGGGATAATGGTGGCACGGGGAGATTTGGGGGTGGAGCTCTCCCCGGAAAAGGTGCCGGTGGCACAGAAGAAGATGATCCGAATGGCAAATGAAAAGAGGAAACTGGTGATCACCGCCACACAGATGCTGGAGTCCATGACAGAGCATCCACGTCCAACCCGAGCCGAGACTTCTGATGTGGCAAATGCCATCCTGGACGGGACAGATGCCGTCATGTTGTCGGCCGAGACCTCCGTAGGCAATTATCCGGTGGAATCCGTGAGGATGATGAGGAAGATCGCCCGGGAGACAGAAACCAATTTTCCCACCAAGCCATTATATGACCGCAGACCCTCTAATTTCCCGGATGTCATTTCTGAGGCAGCTTGCCTGGCGGCAGATGACCTCGGGCTAAAGGCCATTGTGGCCTTTTCTCAGTCCGGGTTTACCGCAGGTCTTATTTCCAAATATAGGCCGCCGGTCCCGATCATCGCCTGTACCCCCGATGTGGAAGTTCAACGACGTCTCGCCCTCTACTGGGGGGTCAACGCAAGAGTCGTGCCGCACTTGGTTGGTACAGATAAAATGATTGAAACGGTAGAAGACCTTCTCCTGAAAGAAAGGCTTGCCAAGAAGGGAGACAGGATCGCTATACTTGGGGGCACGCCCCTTGCGACGAGGGGAAAGACAAATATGATGAAATTGCATGTGGTGAAGTAAGAAAAGTGAAGATGTTGAAATCGAATCTCTCAGCCCACCATCTGCGGTCACAATATAACGAAGTCCAATCAGGGTTGACCGGCAAGGAAGGATTTCCGTATACTGACTCCTAAAGGGGGACTTTTTATTTCTTCTTATTACTCATGAGATTTGCGGAGGGAATGCAGATGGCAAAAGTAGCGTTGGTTAAAGGGGATGACCGAAAGGCAAACATTCGTCACGCATTGGAACTGATTGCAGACGATATTGATCTCAAAGGCTGCCGTCCTATCCTCAAAGTCAACTTTGTATCGACTTATAGACTCCTATGCGCTACCCACGTTGACGCGGCGTGCGCGGTGGTGGAGTTTCTCAAAGACCGAGGCGAGAAGGATATCGCCATAGCGGAGGGCGCTACCTTGGGAACGACTCCCAGGGGCTTTCGGACTTACGGGTACCAGGACTTGGCCAAAGCGCATGGTCTCGAACTGATAGACCTAAACGAGCCAGATTCCTGGAAGGTGGTCTACGTGGTACACCCAGACATGAAGCCCCATCCGGTGAGAGTTGCAGACACCATGCTGGATCCCAATAACTACATTATCTCGGTCACGAGACCTAAAACCCACCTTCAGGTTGGGGTCACGCTGACTGCAAAGAACGTGATCATGGGCGCCATCATGATCATGGACAAAGTTCGCATGCACCCGAGCCAGGCAGGCAACAGAATGCTGGACTATAACCTCTTCAATGTTATGCAGCACCTGCACATCGACCTGGGGGTGGTCGACGCCCTTGAGGGAATGGAGGGCGACGGCCCATTGAACGGTGAGCCTGTGGACCACCGCGTAGCGCTCGCCGGCACGGATTACATTGCAGTAGATCGCGTGGGCACGGAGGTCATGGGTGCGGACTTCGATGAAATTCGGTACCTTAACTACCTTTGGGATCATGGCTTTGGGGAGGGCGATCTAGACAAAATCGAAGTGGTCGGAGAGAACATCGAGAGTTGCCGCAGGCAGTACGAGTTGTCACCTCGCTTCCTCAGAATGCGGCGGCAGGAGAATAAGGGGCAGTATCAGGATCTAGCCGTGTATACGGGATAATCCCAAATTTCTTAAGTATCTGCACTATGAAAAGCTGAATTGTGCTCCTTGAACGTACTGAGAAGCAAGACTGGTCTTGAGGACGGGAAAATAAACGATATTGTTCACCGGCTGAAGAAAGAGGGCAAGATTAAGAGCCTGGGAACACGCCTTACCCCTCAAGCCTTCCCTGGTATGGCCGAATTTTCCACTTTTGGGATATGAAGGAAGCATCACCACCTCGCAAAGCCATTCACTATAGCTTTCAAGAAACTGTTTCTGGCCTCCGATCCTCAAGGTTCTCCTCATGCGGTTTTTCGATCAACATCCATCAATGGTTAATCTTCAATCCTATTACTATCATGGTCCTATCTTGAAAATGGAATAGGTCCCCATTGCTTTGGCTACAATTTTTCCACCATTGAACACTTCCGATTCGAGGGTCGCCACACTTTTCCCCCTGTTGATGATACGCGTCTTGCAAATGATGGCACCATTCGATACAGGCCTGAAATAGGATATCTTTATCTCAATGGTTGCGCACGACTCGCCACGGTTCAAGGTGGTATAGAGTGCTCCTCCCATTCCGGTGTCGGCCATGGAATAGATAACACCTCCATGCAACACCCTGTTGGGATTGAAATGCCTTTCTTCCACCTCCAGAATACACTCACTATAACCATCTTCGAGTTTTGATTCAGAGAGGCCTATGAGCTTTGCGAACGGATGTTCTTCCGCTGACTTCCCCTTGATCGTCTGCGACACAGATTTACCCCCAATTTCCGATTTGTCTGACGTGCATATTAGTAATCGACTGATATGACCCATGTCAAGGGCGGCACCTGTTTCTCAATGATGTAGCTCATGTTCAGCTGTTTGATTGGAAGAATTATTTTTGGCATGAGTCAAGAGCAGAACCTATATTTATTCTTACGTAAGCCCTAGGCGACGAAAAAACAACTATCCAGTTGATTTGATGCTCAACTGAATGCTATGCTCAAATCAACTCTATATTAGGAGGTTAAAGATGAAAACCGATAGCCCCTACCAGGAAAAATTGAACAGGGTGATTAAAGGCCTACAGCAGACTGATATGGATGCTTTATTACTTAATCGCGTGTCAAACATCTCTTATCTTACCGGTGTCGTCAACTCTTGCTCTTGGGTTTTCATTAGTCGAGAAGGGAAGGTAGTGGCTTTAGTTATGGATTCGGATGTTGAGACCTACCATGAGGAATCTGTGATTGATGATATCAGGCCTTTTCGTATGCATGATCCTATTAATATTTTCAGAAAACTGGTTAAAGAAATCGGTTTTCCCAATCAAAAACTCGGGTTGGAACTCGGTTCCCCGGGTCTCCCTCAACATACCATGGCGGTATTAAGGCATGCCTTTCCCGAAAATATCCAGTTTGTGAACGGTGAAACAATTATCGAAGAAATTAGGGTAATAAAGACAGAACAAGAGATCGAATCCATTAATAAAGCAGTAGAAATAGCCGAATTAGGCATGGAAGTCGCCATCAAAAACATAAGAATTGGGGTCAGAGAAAGCGACATTGCGCTTGAGGCAGAATATGCGATGAGAAAAGCGGGAGGAAGGATCACGACCATGAATTATTTGGCCTCTGGTAAGAGATCGTGTATCGCCCACCACACGCCTACGCACAAAACAATTGAGGAGGGAGAAATCGTCGCGATTGATATCCACGGTGGTTATTTGGGCTATTGTGCCGATTTGGCCCGAACAGTGGTTTGTGGCCGGGTAGAACAAAATATATCCGAAGGTTATAATTGCTTAACAAGAGCCCAGGAGAAAACGATCGAGGCGTGCAGGAAAGGGACCACGCTTATTGATATAAAAAAGATCTTCTATCAAGAATTGAACAAGGCCAAGAACCTCAAATTCCTAACCGGACCGGTAATTCATGGGGTAGGGATAATGAATTTTGAAATGCCCTTTTTCACGTTCCCGTATGACACAAAGGGCAAACCAGAAGTCCTTGATACAAACATGGTTGTCGCGATCAGCAACATAGGTTTGTATTCCAATGACGGATGGGGTTTAAGGCTTGAAGACACAATCAGAGTCACTGATGCTGAGCCCGAGTACTTGACCCATTTCAGTAAGGATCTAGTAAGCTGTCGCTAAATGACGATGATTTAATGAGAAGCACGTAATGCTCAGATGAGTGGCTAGGTCTCCCCATATTTTTGAAATTTTTCAAATTCCCTTTTCAACCAATCGGGCCAATATTCATGATCAATAGGGTAACTTGCGTCCAATGACTGAAAGGAGCCATCACCGGAAGCCTTTCTAATTCTTTCCTGTAGGTTATATCTTACCTCATCCACACCCACCAATTCTGCTACCGCCTTATTTATCTCATCCGTTGACTTGTCATAGGGATTGTCGCCTTTGAAGGCTCTCTGTACGGCAAGTTCATCTAGGCATTCAATTCCCCTGTGCCATTCTTTAAATGAAGGGAAGAACATGGGGCCGTACGATATCCAAAATTCAATAAATTTTGCACCCGCATTATATACCACCCAAACGGAACCGCCTTCACTTACACTACCCCTCACAATACTGTCATCTCCCATTGCGATATTCTTTCCGCGCAAGAGGGAATCGATTCCGCCAAACTTCAGTCCCACCTCTTGAGTTCTTGTTGTGGACTCTCCTTCCTGAAAGGTTCTGACAGCTTGAGGGAGTTTTATCAATGCAGGGAACAATTTTCTGTCCAACCCCTCAGCTATTCCTACGGTAACACCCCAACCTGATTCAGGGTTGGGGATGACAATATCGGCCCTTGAATCTTTATACTGATCAACCAGTTCAAGCCCCAATTCCTTTCTCAATTCGAATATTTCCTTCCCTCGAAAGAGGGATCCCACATTACCAAAATAAACACCCTGAAAGATGTCCGGCATAAGGGGCTCTTCTCTCAATCTCTTTGTCTCAATCCCTCCAGATGAGCATATGGTCATCTCTGCGCCGTCATATTCCTTTTCTGTCAGTCCATTAAGCCTCCTGTGGGAACACGATTCCGAGCTGGCAACGAACGTCCCATCGATGACTGAGTAACAAAACGGCTCAAACGCCTTGTCGTCGTTCAAGGCGATCAGATAAATCTCCTTTCCGTCGTGGACCAGGGCTGTCAGGGCAAACGTAGCCCTGCCGTGTAGCCGGTTGACCAGTTTCTCCCCCGCACCAAATGAAATACCCTCCTGGGTTATGTATTTATGCAACAATGCGCCGATGATCTCTGTCTTGTTGTCGGTCTGGATGCTATAATCCGGCTCAAGTTCGGCCCGCAGATCATCCTCCTTTATGAGATAACCGTCCATCGTCAAGACCATTTTATAGTTGGAACTGTTTTTTGGGTGGATTTCTATTGGCTCGGCATTGAGCTTTTCGGCTATCTTCCTCTTGGTGTAACCGATGTTTCCTATTGCTGCCATAGGGCCCAAATCCTGAAAAATCCTAATTATGTTGTGGTCTATTACCTCGGCAATCCTCCCGAGACCTTTGTGAATATAGATCCCCTTGCTATTTCCGATCGCAAGTCCCGTGCTGGCTTTTCCCCTGTGCTGACACGCACCTGTTGCCAGAAATGTCTTGGGTACCAGTTCATTGTCATCCATCCCGAACACACCAACAATTCCGTCCATCTAGCTCCTCCCCAGAACTTACCGCTCCTTCAAGTTATCCATAATAAACCATCTGCTTTTCATCCATCCAAAGCAAGCGCTCTATATACAGGATTCTTTATAGCAAATAAAGATAAATTCAAAACCACGGGTGCATCACATGGGTGACAAAGGCTGGGATGTCATCTGCCATATGAAAAAGGCCTTCAGGGGCAATTTTCCTGAAGGCCTTTTTCAATCAACTTAACCAAACAACTTTAAGAATTGAGTATTTTTTTGGCGGTTTCATCATTGACGTCTGTGGCGTGCCTGATGCCCGTCTCCTTTTCTGTTTCCCTGTTGCCGGAGAAGATGTCATCCCGCGAAATACGGTCAGTGGAAAATCTCCTGGCACCGGCCATCAGTTGCTGGAGTCCACAGGCCAATTTGTCCGCCATGGTCCAGAACGCAATTGCCCCGTAAGGAATGTTTTTCATCTCGCGTTTTCCAACCTTTTTCTGTACATCAAAATATGAGGCGAAGATCTCTTGTGCAGTGGTCCCCAGACTGCTCACGGTCTTTGGCAATTTTTCCCAGTTACCATTAAGTTTTTCTCTTCTTTCCGGGTGGATGGCCCCTTCTATGTTCGACCCGACGAATCCGGGTATCATAATGCCCCTTCCCATGCAGATGAGTTTTGTATAGGGAGCACCCAATGCCAATCCCTTAAAAATGCTGTCCTCAAGGGCAAACCCGCCGGCAAATGACATGTCAACGACCTTTTGGCCCTTTGCGGTCAGTATACTGGCGTATTCATGCGCCTTTGAATGGAGAAGAATTGAAGGCACACCCCAGCTTTGCATCATATTCCATGGGCTCATTCCCGTTCCGCCGCCAGAGCCGTCAATGGTCAAAAGGTCCAATCCTGCATCCGTCGCAAATTTTATGGCCATGGCCAGCTCTTCCATCCCGTAAGAACCGGTCTTTAAGGAAATCCGCTTGAACCCGATACCTCGGAGGTATTCAGCGGTTTTCATGAAATCTTCCCGCACCTGTTCAACACTGCTCAGATTCGTGGCACCCAAACGGCTGTGCCGCGCGAATGATTTAATAGCACCTTGCTTAAAGGCCTCCTGCACCTCGGGTGTTGTTGGATCAGGGTCTACGACGTAGCCACGTTTTTTGAGGAACAAGGCATAGTCCAGACTGGTTACCTGTATCTCGCCGCCGATGTCCTTGGCACCCTGTCCCCATTTAAGTTCTATGATGCACTTGTCCCCATACTTGTCACAAACAAATTCAGCGACACCATTGCGCGTATCCTCCACATTGAGTTGGACAATCACGGCGCCATATCCCTCATTGTATCGGAGATAAATGTCAATCCGTCTCTCCAGCTCAGGTGCACTCTTTATCTTCCCTTTTCTTGATTTACCCTTTCCTATTTTTGAATTTCGATCCACCCCCACAACATTTTCGCCAATTACGATGGGGATCCCGATCAAAGATCCCCCTATTGCAAAGGAGTCCCAGTATTTTTCGGCGATAAAGGTCGAACCAAGGGCGCCGGTCATAATTGGCAGACGAAATTTTGTCTTGACTTCGTTGCCAAACTCACCCGCGAGATTCACATTGGGAAAAATACAATCATCCGGGTCATCTGAAAGCCCATTGGCTAACCCAGTTGCCCCATACGCATAGCCCTGAACCCTCAACGAGTTGTAGGAAACCCCCACATGGGTTGTATTGTTCGCCCCTGCCGTAACAAGGCCAAAATCTCTCGGGTAAAGAAGCTTTCGGCCCTGGAGACTGGAAAGCCATGTCTCACATCTACCCTGACAGTCAGCCCGGCAAAGCGTACATAGACCAGATTCGGCTGGGTTGCCGCGATTTGTTGTACCAATCACGTCATTGCTCTTTGAAAATCTCATCCTCAATTCTCCTTTCACATAAATTAAAAACAAAAGGCGTCTTCCCCATTTGGAGATAGACGCCTTCGTCCTCTATAGAAATATTTTATTTCGCACGCCTTTGTGCGAACTAATTACTTACTGAAGTTTTTACCTTAACTAATTTTAATCATTTCGTCAAGTTATTTTTTTGAATTTTTGAACCATTGTCCAGCGTAAACAAACTCGATATGCAACACCTTGATTTCACTGAACCTTCCCTGGAGCTCCCGCCTCGGCCTGTCAAATCTCATCTGAGAGAAGAACGGCCTCGGCCACGCGCCGCATGGATTTCCGGGAGTTCATGCTTCGCTGTTGTAACCAGCGGTAGGCCTCATTTCCTTCTATTTTCCTCCGCCGCATCAGGACTTCCTTGGCCCGTTCCACCAGCTTCCGGGTCTCCAGTTCCTCCTGGATCACCGTGGTCTTGACCATCAGTTCCGTATTGAGAATGGCCACAGCCGCCTGGTTTGCCACGGCTGTCACAAGGTTCACCTCGGTTTCAGAGAAGTCATGCGGTTGGGCCGTAAAACAGTTTAGCACACCGATTACTTTTTCATCCTTGACCTGCAGGGGCACCCCGAGCATTGAGACCAGTCCAAGTTTTTTTGCCATCTCTTTTTCCTTGAACCGAGGTTCCTTGAGGACATCTTTGATGATCAATGGTTCGTTGTGGGTGGCTACAAAGCCCACCACCCCTTCATGCATCTTCAGGGAACGGTCTTTCACATATTCAGGGTCAATAGCTTGAGTGGCCTTCAATCGAATTCCCTTGGAGTCCTTTGTTTCGTCTATGAGCCACAAAGAGCAAATTTCAACACCGGTTACCTTGGCCGTGACCATCACGATCAGCTTTAGGATTTCTTCCAAATACCGATCAGAGGTAATGGCCCGGCTGATATCCATAAGGGCCTTTATGTATTTGTCGTAAGTTTCAGGCGTGATTTTTTCCATATTCCTCCTCAGGAAAACTCCCGCTTCAGGTATTCCCTAAGCCTGCTTTCGAAATCCACTTCCCATCCCCCGCCATAGACGATGAGGCAGGCAATTTCACTGGCTAAAATAGCGTGCTTGATCTTCGGTGGCAGATCCTTGACACGGGCCCTGTATTTTGGGCTCTGCCTGATAAAAGCGGGAAGATGATTCAATAAGGCCCTTCGGAAAAGCCGTTGGTCTGACAATTCCGGCCTGGCCTGAAAAAAGGTGAACAGCATCGCGTAGTGATCGTTCATTTCATTGCTGATCGATCCGCTGATTTCGGTGTAGAGGAGTTTTCCATGGTTTACACGATACCGTCTGAAGATCAGGTTGGCCTCATCTTCGGCCCTTTTGTCCAGGATGCTGAGCACATCTTTCACATAGTCTTCTTTAAACCTGAGAAACTCCTTCTCTGTCATCAGGAGGTTGGCAATAATCTCATAAGAAGAAGAAATCACGCCGCATTTATTTGCCGAGGCATCCCGGAGGACCACAATACCGCGCTTCTGGATTTCCACCCGGGCCTCAGAAGTGAGAAAGGAATTGGCCCCTTCGGAAATGACCCGGGCCGTAGGGGTCCCATCCTCGGTAAACAGGTTTTGCCAGTTTTGTCCATGGATCGTCTCTGGCCTCCCGCCACACGGCAGAAAGAGATCTGCTGATACGGAAAAGATCAAGTCCTCTAATTCAGTATGAAACTGATCCGTGGTTACCCAGCTCTCTTTCGCGCCTGAGTCAGTACGAATAATCTTTCTGTGTAAATCCCGCAGACCCTCCTGCCGGCGTTCCTGTCGAAAGAGCATGAGGCCGCCGGGGTGAAGCTTTTCCGGGCTGAAGTCAACCACATCCTGTTTAAGGATCAATCTGCCCAGTTCATCCCTGTCAATCCCCTCCAGGTCATACAGAGCGCCGGTTCCGGCCACGATGCTCACGATTTTCGCCCGGGGGCACCGGTCCAAGAGAAGGCCCATGGCGTTTCCTGCCACATCCCCGTTGGTTCCACCAGTGATCTTCACCGTGAAAGGATCTCTTCCCATGTCCACTCCGAGCTCCCTCATGGCTATTTCGGCAAATTTGACCACTCCCCTGGATGTAACGCCGTATTCCTTGTGATTGATCCCCACCCGTTTGCTGGACATAATGCCGATGCCAAGCAGATATCCCCTTCTAACTGACTGGCGAGCGATGAGTTCGATCATAGGATCATGCATGTTTTCATCGGGGCCTAACTCAATCGGTTCATCATCCTGATAATAGTCTCTTACGGCCGGATTTTTTGCCTTTCCGTTTTCTGTTACAAAAATATCCAGAAAGGCATTGATAAATCCATACTGCAGCTTATAAAGTCGCTGGGTAACAGCTTCGGGAGAGTCAAGATCCTTTGCATCCAGTACCGCCGTCAGCTTGGAACCCCCTTCATAGATGTCCTTGTTTTTGAGATGCTGGGTATGGGCGAGGACAAAGACCTCCCGGAAGAGCATATTGGTATTTGTGGTGTACTCGTCCTGGGTGGTGCAGATGATGGTCCGCCATCCTCCTCTGGCAATGTCTGAAAAACCGATATGAAAACCCACCCCATCCCTGCCAAAGAAGAAAGTGATTCGGAAGGGCATATCCTGGGGCAGGTCTGATGTGAAATCCGGTCCCAGCTCTGATAGATAGGCTGGGTCGAGGCGAAAGGCCAGGGCATGCTTTTCAGGCACAAAGAAATTGGTCTTGAGCGTGTATCGGATGAATAAGAGGCAGGTTCGAAAAACGGTTTGCCTGATTTCATCCAAGTATCGGTGGCCGGTATTGTAGTGTTCGATGGTTTGCCGAGTTTCGTTCAGAGCCTTTTGGAACCTTTCCTGGGCGTCTTCTATATCTGGATCAAATCTGTTTCTGAAGATGTTTGTGATCTTGAGCGTAATACCGGGATTTGAGTAAAAGGCACTCTTAATGGCTTCCAAAGAGAACCGATCCGGCTGGTTATGGGCCAGAGCGGTATGGCAAAACGCAATCAAGGCATTTGTCAGGGAAGCCTCCTCTCCTGTCATAATGCGATTTGCCACAAAATCCGTATAAGTGCTCCTAAGAGTGGACAGGATCTGCGTATTGTAGAGCTCCGCCTTTAAATCGCGGAAGAGACCTGAATCTTTTTTTATGGGTCCGCCGTCATAGGTCGTTACGTAGAATGTACCTAAGAAGTGCAGATGGACCCCTGTGCTGATGTTGAGGCTGTAAAAGCGTCTGACCCCAATCTTCAGTCGCTGGAATATCTCACTGGTCTGGGTCATAAAACCCCTCTGTGGTGGATTTCCCACGGAGAAGAGGATGCGGGTCTCCTCTCGATCATTCACGGTTTTCGTCTTCTCCACACCCAGGTAGAGACCATCATGCCTTCTTCCCTGTTGATAGAGCCACAGGACCCGCGCGATGCGCTCGGGAGGAGAGAGCTGCACATAGTTCTCGTTGTTGAGCCAGAGGAGGTGCAAGACCTTGTCCAGTTCCTTGAAGTCAAACGCCGGGTAGAGCTGTTTCATGGCTGCGGCAACGGCTTTCCCGGTCCCCAGAGAAACCGCTGACTTAGCAGCCCCGGAAATCTCATCATGGCCTTTCCGATCAAATTCGAACCATTGGATCTCCAGGTCCCTCTCTGTACCGGGGATATGTTCGTAGGAGTGATTTATTTCGGCATAGGAAATTTCCCGTTCCTGCAAGGTCTTCAGGGTGTCATACAGGGAGCCGGGGATATCGAGACGGGCCACCATGAGCTTTTTTCCCTGATCTATCAGCGTAATTTTCCTCTGATCAGCCACGGTGTGTAGACCCTCTGCCAGCCTGGCAATGGCCTCGATCTCCTCCTTCATGGTGATAAAGAAATAAGGGTTCATGTGGGCGCAAAGCCAGTACAGATTTTCCAACGCCTTACGGCGCCCGCCCCCGAGGGCTCGTTCGATATTCTTGCAGAGGGCGGTATCACGCACTGACAAGGCCTGCGGTATTTCCTTCCGGGAGAGGTTGATCGGTGGTTCACACATTTTTTCGGCGTTCTTCAACTCAGGGCCTTTAAACATTTTCCATCAAAACAACCTTCCCTGAGTATTTGAAGGGTTCTTTTCTCTTAACGGTTTGGTCATTTTGCCCAATAAACCGTAAATATCTATTCTTGCCTTTTGTTTTGTGTAAGCAATTCTAAGGGTGTCAAAATATAATAACTGCCAATTTTCATTATCAAAGTGCTCTCTAAAAAGTGGGGAGGTCATTTTGTTCTTGAATTGACTTTCCCGTTCCTCTGGCAACACTAAAAATTTATCAACTTCCCTGTCTACATTCGATCCCCGCATCAAGGCGCTGGTCATGGCGGTAGTTGATTCAACTTCGAAGATAGCCTTGATGTCCTTTCCTTTTATCCAGATAAGGTCAATATTTTCGACTACTTTCTGGTTTGTAGCATTGGCAACTGCTAATTGTCTAAGTGTCATATACTCCCTAAGTGTCTTCCCCTTAGCTACGACTCCGCTATCACTTTCATGCTGTTCCCTCTTGCCGATCCAGATATCATACTCCTTTTTCTTTCCAACAAGGGCAAGGATCGCAATAATTTCACTGTGCTGGTTAACGCGTTGTCGTATTTCCGGTTTCAAAAGCCAGTATCCCCCTGAAACCGGCCTTGCATAGATACTCAGGGCATCCTTAATGCTCGTGCTGTCAGACGTGAGGGCATTGGGAAACTCGGTGCTTACGGCATTCCACATCTCTGTAAACGTTACCCTACCCAACTGTAGAAGCTTTCTGTAAACCGTCTGCTCTACCCTCTCTGTCAAGGGTATTTCGTTCAACCGGGGCACAATGGAAGTGTCCTTGAACCACCAGAGTTTACCCTCTGCCTTGCCGACTCTTACAGGCATCAAAAGGAATTCTTTATCGAGATGCTTTTTGAGGACCTTATTTATGTCAAGCCCGGTATGGAGACTTCCGAAAAAACCGTGTTTTGCGAGCACAGGGTCTATGTAGTTAATAATAATTGTATATGGCGTAGGTTCGGCCCTCTCTGCCAGGAGGCTGATGGTTGTCTCAACCACGATGTTTTCAAATCTAACCTCATCAATCTCCTCGGGCCGGCCTGCGGCAGCCTGCATCGGAGGCCTTTGAAACCTGAGATAAAAGTCTCCCTGGGCCGACCCAAAAGGTTGCAGCATTGCCTTGGCAGAAACCTGGCCGAGCGGCTGGTGGTGTACCTTTTGAAACTCAAAACCCGCAAATACTCCGGCCCTGATTGTGGCATTGCGTACCTTGAAGGTGGGGTTGTGAAAGGTAAGAGTAAGATAATGCTCAGGCTTTAAGACCTTAAACATCTCCTGAAAACTGGATGACAGAAGAGAATGATAAACAGTGAAATCTTTTTGCTGTCGCTCATTCCTTATGATCTCGTTTGATACAATCTTTTTGAGATAATTGTTATTCATCCTCAACCACGAGACCCACATATAGGAAAGCTCACCAAATTGGATCGAGGCATCATAAGGTGGATCTGTGAATATATAGTCAACCGACCCTTCCGACAATCTTTTCATCAGGTCAAGGCATGATCCGTTGTATATATATACATCTGCCTTGCCTGAAAGGAATTGCTTTAATGAAGACGCGATCTTGGCAGCCTTAAAGACCTTGTTAGACTCGGCCTTTGCCTTTAATAGTCCTTGATGACCATTAATAGCGCTGTCAAACTTTTTCCAGACATTCTGCTCCATGTAACTGGTAGCATACCAGTAGCTGTGCTGGGTCCACCCTGTTGATGAAAATGGAGTATGATGACTTGTGGATGATGGGTTGCTGATGGCAATCATGCGGCTGCACAGGTGTACCATGGAGGAATACGCTATTTTCAAAAAATCCCTTAACTCCTTTTTGGGTTCTTCTTCAATGGCCTGCATGAGCCATGAAAGGGCCTGAAGATTTCTCTTGGTGAAGAGTGCATCTACGGATTCGTATTGCTGTTTTTCTTTAAACGGTCTGCCGTCTGGATAGTAGAAAGGATTTGAAGGATACCATTCCCTAATTCTCCTTCTTTCAATCTTTTGAAGGAGGTCTTTATCATATCTGGAAGGTCGGCAATCTTTTTCCTGCCTGTCCCCACAACGAGGACATGATTGATAGCGAATTTCCACACATGTATCCTTTTTCAATACGGCGCAATCAAATATGACTTCTTTGTGGCAATTACGGCATTTCGTGGCATAGAGGTCCTCAATCCTTTCCTTTACCTTCTCTTTTACCCGTTGAAACGCCTCATAGAGATGAACTTCATTAACCGGTTTGATGGTAAGACGTGTAATCTCAGTGGCAATGGGAATCAGATCGCAAACAATGGCCCTCCTCGCGTTTTTCAATGCCTCCATCGCGGTAATGCCACTGCCTGCAAAAGGGTCAAATACAATCCCTCCTTCAGGGCAATACGTCTTGACATATTCCCCCACCACATTCCATGTCTTTCTGGACCAGTACTTGTGCCAGAGATACATGGAGGTATGGGCAAGCGGGGGAATCTGCCGGTTTAGGTGGCCCACTTGCCTTATTCCCATTGCAGAAGCTTCAGATTTTCTTTTGCTTTTTAACCTATTCCTTTTCAAGCGCCCTCACAATTCTGCGTGCCATCTCAATTGCAGCGGCAATCCTGACCACCCTGACGTCACCGAGTCCTTCAATCCTCGCCATCTTCCAGAGTTTCTGTCCCATCAATCCACTTATGGATCCAAATTCGGCCAATAGTTCTTTTGAAAGGTCTCGTGCCGTCCTTTCTTTGTACCTGCCACCGATAAGAACGGCCAAGACATCCGCATCGGCTAATTCTGGCAACTCCAATCTAACAAGTCTCCTGTTAGGAAGTTCCCACTTGTTTTCATCA
>JADHXI010000002.1 GCA_016783065.1 Desulfobacteraceae bacterium
CACCCTTCACCTCGCCAGACTCGCATATCTCCTACTTTGTAGATACACTACCGGGCGGTTGACTAAACCTTACCCGGGAGGGCTTAGGCTTTCGCCTTCCCTCTCAACTACGAACCAGAGCCAGGTTCGAACCGTGCATAAGTCACAACCTCGAAGTAGCCGAATTTCGGTGAAGAATTGGTTTGGCAGTCATCTGTTTCTTGGCCTCTTGAATTTCCAGGAGCATATAGGCATTGTGGACTCTTGCTGGATCTATAGGAACCACCAGATGTGGAAAAAAGCTGTCAAACTCTACAGCGCGGCCAAAACCTCCTGCGTCTTGGCCAGCCAGTAATCCATCCCCATCTCTTTATGCATAGACTCAGCCTTTTTCAGATTTTCAAAAGCCTTCTTTTTCTGACTTGTGTTGAGATATAACTCTCCAAGAAACAGGTACCCTTTGGAGTAATCATATTTCTTCTCTAATTCCTCTAGTATTTTTTTCCCCTGCAATATAGATCTTTCCGCTATGTCGCTTTTGACGGGATCTTTCTTACCTAATATTCTCCCTTCCCAAATCCATGTTTCTCCTTCAATGCTCTACTAAAGATTTAGGAGATATTTCCATGCCGGTATGATCTCTATTTTTCTTCTTTCTTCTTCCAGGATTCCTTCCTCATCATAGGTTACTATTACAGCTTTTTGAGTATCCAATTCTTGCATGGCCTGGAGAAGTGCAGATACTTCACGCTTCTTTGTTGCCGGATTTTTCAGAGAGAAACAGACTTGAACGAGGTGTTTATCTTGCCCATCGTCCAACCAGATGAAATCAACCTCACGGCCTCTCTTGGTCCTATAATAGTATAGTTCTTCCGTTTGGCTCCTTAGGTGAACAAAGATGAGGTTTTCAAGGAGGTGTCCCTTATCAGGCAATATTCCGGGGCTGATGGAAGTAACCAGCGAATGGTCAATACAGTAGATCTTTTTTGCATTGACGTTTTGTTTTGAAATAGATGGGGTGAATATTTTCAAAGAGAAAAGAAAGTAGGCATCTTCAAACCATTCAATGCATGAGGAGACAAAGGCTTTGCTAACCTTGTATCCAAGTGTCTTCAGATATTCAGTAATCCGGTTTATTGAATACAGAGAGGCGCTCGCACAGATCAGCTTGTAACCTGCTTGCATAACTGCCTGGGGGTGGATCGCGTCAAATCTCTCGATAATATCGCGATGCAAAATGGCCTTATAATACTCCTGATGGATCATTATTCTGATTTTATCGCTTACGTCACGCACTTCAGGGAAACCGCCCTTACGGAAATAGTCCTCAAAGCATTTTTTGATCAGGAATCGATTTTTTGAAGTGAGTTTTTCTTTATCAACCTTTTTGTAATCCAAAAATTCCTTGAAAGAGAAGGGAAATAAGTCCCACACTAAAGATCTTCCACGCAACTGTGTGGCGATTTCCTTTGAAAGCATCTTGGCTGACGAACCTGTTATGAAAACAGAGCACTTTTCTGTACGCAAGATCCGATCGACAAACGGTTCCCAGTTTTGTACTTCCTGTATCTCATCGAAAAAAGAGTGGATCTCTTCAGTCCCCTTTTTCCCCGGATATAGGGAGTAATAGGCCTCAAGGACTGGGTTCAAGCCCTCCTGCTTGATCTCAGTTAACCGGTCGTCAAAAAAGTTTAGATACAATATGTTTTCGCGAGCAACACCCTTGTTTTGAAGATCGCTCACAATCTGATAAAGGAGAGTTGATTTCCCACAACGCCTCACGCCAATACACACAAAGGCCTTACCCCTTACAAGTTCATAAGCAAGATGCCTTTTTATACCCGTGTCCAGGATTTGACTCTGAAAATCAAGGATTATCTCTTTTAGCGTGTCTAGCAATGTGCACCTATTAACGTTAACCCTGTCCAGTTAATATTAACCCGCGGATGGCCGTCTTTTCTTATATCGGCCACCTATTTTACCAATTTAACGGTAAATCGGTAAGATACACTACCACTTTTTGGCCAAACTGTCAAGCTGTTTCTACGCTTACGCTGTTTTTAAGGTTCTTGAGTGGAATAGGCGAGGTTGCCACTTTTCCACTATTCTCAAAACAGCATTTTTCTCACTTCAAGGTTGAAAAGATTCCGCTGATCGTGTAGGGAAGGAATCACAAAACCAACTTCCCAATTGCGGTCTTGAAAAGATGCAGTTGAGAGTATTCATGTTGGTCAATCCTGGGGTGAAGTTCTTAAAATAAATGGGTATTGCTGCGATGGGCCTGGAATTGAATCAATTGGACCAGGGTCATGCTGACCAGGTCTGTAGCATGGATTGATACCAAGATATCACCCGAAGAGGCCATATTTTACGATACAATATACGGCCTTGAACCCGTCCATCCAACCGATCTTTTTCCCTTCACTGTAGGACCGACCATAATAAGCGATGCCCACTTCATAGACACGACACTTCTTTCCAGCTATCTTGGCAGTTATTTCCGGTTCAATCCCGAACCGCTTTTGCTCAATCTTGATCTCCTTTATGATTTCCGCCCTGAAGAGTTTATAGCAGGTCTCCATATCGGTAAGGTTCAAATTGGTAAACATATTTGAAAAAATGGTAAGGAATTTGTTTCCCACATAGTGCCAAAACAGATGGACCCTGTGCGGACCTCCCCCCAGGAAACGGGATCCGTATACCACGTCTGCTTTTCCGTCAACAATGGGGGCCATCAATTTAGGGTATTCCTTGGGGTCATATTCCAGATCAGCATCCTGGATTATGACAAGATCTCCCGTAACGTGTTTGAGACCAGATTTTATGGCCGCACCCTTTCCCATGTTGGTTGCATGGTAAATGACCCTGTCCACTCTTGGTTCAATTTCGGTTTTTATTAATTCAGTTGTCCCGTCACAGGAGCAATCGTCTACCAGGATAATCTCTTTTTCTTTGACAGGTGATGCCTTTACAAGGGTAATCAACTTGGCAAGGTATTCTTTTTCATTATAACAAGGTATGATAATGGAAAGTTTCATTGGACAATTACCTCGTCCCAACATTTTCAAAACTTTGCCTTTTTGTCAATGCATATGGCCGAACTTCTCTTTTTTTCTTCTTGACAAATGGGGTGTGTTCGGTATAATAGAACATTCTCGGAGGTGAAAACCGCCTCATGGCCAAAACCTTTGGTGAAATTCTAAGAGAGATAAGGGTTAATTCAGGGATAGGTCTCAGAGAACTGGCCCGCCTTATAAATAAGTCTGCCGGGTATTTGAGTGATGTGGAAAATGGACACGTTCCCCCACCGTCTGAGGTGGTGATCCTGAATATCTCCGCCGCGCTCAAGGTGGACAAAAAGGACTTACTGGCTGCAGCAAGAAAGGTGGATCCTGAACTATCCGATTATGTTGCCCGAGAGCCGGAGGCCGCTGATTTTTTACGGATGGCGAGACATGAGAAGTTTGAGGAAAATGACTGGGAGAAGATCACCCAACTGGCCAAAATTGCTGGACTTGGAAAAAGGGGAAAGGAAAGGATATGAAGGTTCCCTGGCTATCTAGAGAAAGAATCGCAAAGAAGGCCTTAGCCCTCTTTGAGGACTTCCAGGCCGTGGTAGGATACGTGGTCAAGCCTCCCATACCCGTTGAAGATATCATTGAGCGAGCCTTGGAGCTGAGGCTTTCCTACGATGACCTTGAAGAAAAGCTGGGTGTAAAGGATGTGCTTGGAGCCACCTATGTGAAGTCCAGATTGATTTGCGTCAACGAGAGGTTGTTTGAGCCTAGATCGGAGGGGAGACTGGTTTTTACCTGCGCTCACGAAGCCGGCCACTGGATCTTACACCGCCAATATGCTGATGTTCAGGGAAGGCTTAGTTCGGAAAATGAGGCCATTGTATGCAGGCTCAAGGACGCCAAAGAACCGATCGAGTGGCAGGCCGATTATTTCGCGGCATGCTTACTTATGCCTGAAAAAGAGGTTCGAGAGGCGTTTCAAAAAGTGTGTGGGCCAGAACCGCTTGCCTTGGACAATGTTAGAAGCGCGGTTGGGAGAGGGCCGATTTATGTGGAACCTTGTGTTGAACATTGGCCTTTCATTGCGGCTGCTATGTGCGAAGCAGGTGGGTTCTCCAACGTTTCAAAACAAGCCATGGTCATTCGATTGCAGGAACTTGGTTTGTTGATCAATTTGACAACAGTAAAAATGAACTGGCAAACGCTGTGTTCAAGCGGGTAAGCGCCCCTGCCAGATAATTATTTGTTCCGGCTGTTCTGTAAAAAAGAACAAGTTGGCACAAAATTCCTTGAAATCATCTTCCCCTTTGAATCAACTCACCTCTTCAGTCAAATGATTAATCCCAAACTCCACGTAGGGCCTGCGCAAAAACAACTCCACATTTTCGCATCCCGGCTTCAGGCCACCTTCGGCCGCGCCTCAATCGCAAAATCCTCGAAATAGTACTACTATTCCTATGGTTTTGCTCAATCGGCACAGCCAAATCTGACCTAAATCTGGGCGCCAATTCTGCAAAGTTATTCTTGCGCAGACCCTTAGTGCAATAATTCTTTCTTTTGTAAGGAATGAAATTTTTTCTGGCTACACAATATTCTTGACCCTTGTTCAAGAAGTTCACATAAACTGGTTGACATTGTCAGACGAGCCATATATCTCAAACATAGGTGCTTATATAGTGCCTGAACGAAAACCCTGTTCAGGCACGATTTTAGATTTTGGATTTTGGATTAATGAAATTAATTCAAACTTACTAAAACCTCATGATTGATGTTGGGTTCGTTTTCATTTCGAAGTTTTCGTTCAGAGACTATATAAACGTTCGTATGCCTGTATTGTAACGGTTGGGCCGGAGTTTTCCATTGGATTAACGATAATTTTGAAGGGAAAAGGAGGGATCTATGGCTAAAAAGAAAGCGGCTAAGAAGGCACCGGCAAAAAAGGCAACCCCGACCAGGAAGATAACGGCTGTGAGAAAACCCATGACCAAATCCGGCATCATTAGTGAAATTGCTCAGAACACCGAACTGAACAAGAAACAGGTCTCCTCAGTGTTTGATGAACTGACTATCCTCATCGAGCGCCATATTAAAAAGCGCTCACCCGGTCAAATCACCCTTCCAGGACTTATGAAGATTGAGGTCAAACGAAAACCCGCCACCAAGGCCCGCAAGGGTATCAACCCATTCACGGGGGAAGAAACAGTTTTCAAGGCCAAACCGGCCCGCAATGTTGTCAAAATCAGGCCGCTGAAGAAAGTGAAAGATATGGTCGCTTGACAGAGAGGAAAAGCTCTCTTTTCGGAGATTGAAAAGGCAGGCTCAGGCCTGCCTTTTTTCATTTTGGCAGTTTTCGTCTGTCCCCCTTTATACCGTGATCAAGTCGGTGCTTGATTTATCACCTGGTTTGTTTTATAAGACAAAATATGTGCCATTGGCCGCTTTCTCTTTACGGTTAGCTTGTTTTATTTCGGAAAATCCGGTCCTAAAGGTCTCCAGTTCCCCATGAGAGATTATGGAAATCGTGAAAGCCTGCATGGTCCACCCCTGTCAAAGCGGGAGTTCTTAAAGTCTTGTGGAAAGGGTTTGTGTGCCCTTGCCGCCGGTCATTTTTTCGTCCTCCCGGGGACCTTGCGAGCGCAAATGGCCAAAAAGGGGCTCATCAGGACCAGACTCTCTCCCTATTTTACCGTCCTGGGTAGGGGGAAAATTCAATGTGATCTCTGTCCCAGACAATGCATTCTTCCCGAAGGCAGAAGAGGGTTCTGCAGGGTCCGGGAGAATCGGCAGGGAAAATGCTACAGCCTGGTCTACGGGGTTCCCTGTGCCATCCATTTAGAGCCTATCGAGAAAAAACCGTTCTTCCACGTCCTCCCTGGCACCAAATCCTTGTCTATCGCAACCGCCGGATGCAATTTTGATTGTAAGTTCTGTCAGAATTGGGAGATCGCTTTGGCCTCCCCGGAAGATGTTTACAGCTATCAGGTCTCACCCGAAAAGGCAGTGATGCGGGCCAAAGATATGAAAGCCCATTCTATCGCTTATAGTTACGTGGAACCCACCATTTTCTATGAATATATGCTGGATATGGGCCGCGCCGCCAAGAATGCCGGTCTCTTGAACGTCATGCATTCCAACGGTTTCATCAATGAGGTCCCCTTGCGGAATCTGTGCAAGGTGCTGGACGCAGCCCAGATTGACCTGAAGGGATTTACCGAGGCATTTTACCGGGAACTATGCGGCGGAGAGCTGGCTCCGGTTCTAGAAACCCTGAAGACACTAAGACAGGAGAACGTCCACCTGGAGATCACAAACCTTGTGATCCCCACCAAGAATGATGATATGTCGCTGATTAGAGAAATGTGCCTTTGGGTGAAGAAAGCGTTGGGTACAGACACGCCAATTCATTTTAGTCGGTTTTATCCCCTTCACAAGCTCAGACGACTCCCCCCAACCCCGATCGCAACGCTGGAAAACGCCCGGGAGGTGGCCCTTTCCTCGGGGCTTGAATTTGTTTATATCGGGAACATCCCGAACCACGAGGCCTGGAACACCTTTTGTCCAAGATGCAAGAAAATCGTCATCCAACGGATGGGGTACATGATCGAAGCCATACGGCTGAAAAGGGGGAAGTGTCAATACTGCGGAAGGCCCATCCCCGGCATCTGGGAAAAAGTTGATTCGTTGGAAGAGGGCCTTAACCGGCCCGGCGCCGGGCATACATTTTCCTGACGGCCACAGCCCTGGGGTCTAAGTTGGTGAGGTGGTAGTTCTTAGCCCATTCCATGGCTTCCAAAAACTCCTCTACGGTGATGGCACGGGCGATTTCAGGATAGTCAAATGCCTTGTATGCCACATGGTATTGGGGCATGATGTTGATATAGGTGGATTTGGGAAGGGTTTTGGCCACCCACTTGATGAACTTTTCTGTGCCTGCCACGCGGTTGGGCATCACCAAATGTCTAATCATCAGACCCCGGAGGGCGATCCCTTGTTTGTCCGTCATATGCTCTCCCACCTGCCGATTCATTTCAACGATCGCATCTTTTGCCACATCCGGATAGTCTGAAGCACCGGTTGAGTATTTCGATGCCTGGTGGGCATCCATGTATTTCATATCGGGCAAATAGATATCCACGATGCCATCCAGTAACCTCACGATTTCCAACCGCTCATAACCGCTGGTATTGTAAACCAGGGGTATACGCAGACCTCTTTTCAAGGCGATTCGTGTGGCATTCAAGATGTTGGGCATGACATGTGTGGGAGTGACCAAATTGATGTTATGGCAGCCGATCTTTTGGAGATAAAGCATCAGGTCCGCCAAGTCTTGGTCTTTTGTTTTCTCTCCTCTCCCCACATGGGCAATGGGCCAATTCTGACAGAAAACACAACGGAGATTGCAGTTGGAAAAGAAGATGGTCCCGGATCCATTCTGGCCCACCAGCGAAATTTCCTCGCCAAAGTGGGGTTGGGCGCTGGAAACCACCGCTCCGGCCGGAGCTCGGCAAAACCCTGCTTCCCCTCTTTGCCGATTCACCCCACAGCCCCTGGGGCAGAGGTGGCAGTTTTCAAAAATGGTGTAGGCCTCCTCAATCCTTTGGGCAAATTTTCCCTCTCTTTCCAATTTCACATAGGCAGGCTGCCACCCCTTTCGCTCTCTTTGCCTGGCGTAAAGAGAAAGAGGCGAAAACAATAGGGAGCCTCCGATCAAAAAGAAACGCTTCAGAAAATCACGGCGTGTGAATTTCACAGAAAGAACCCCACTGAATTTGAGACTTCAATTCTTTTTCCTGAAATATATCAGATAAATCTTCCCTTCTTTCGAGACCTTTGAAAAATGTTCAATTTTGGTCAAGATCAAGGAAGGCGAAAATTTCAACCACAGGAATATATAGAATATTTCGAGGATTGAAATTTGAGCCTGACGCCGAGATTGGCCAAAAGGGGGCGTTTTGCAAAGGTCTCGTTTCTTCTTTTGGCAAGGGAGGCGTATCTATGCACCCACAGCTCAACATCTTTGCATAAGGATGTTATTAGGATTCTACCATATTCTACTGACGGCTACCACATCATTAACAACTTATCAATAAGCCCTAAGGGGTTCCCTGTTTTATGGCTGTTTTCTGCATAGTAAAATGGAGTTGTCCAGGATTATTGATTGATGACCCTGTCTGTGTTATCAGTGTGCAAGAGACCTTTATCCATCGCAGATGCCCTGTAGGGCCTTCCGGAGCTACAGGGCACGGGGAAAAGTGCCTGTGCTGGAACATAAAGAGCTATGGAAAGTTTGTTCTGACAACCCCATTGGTTCGAGAAACTCCTTTTGTAAGATCTCCCGGGTGCATAGGAGGTGGCAGCTCAGCCATTTTGGCAATTTTCCGGTATATTGTGCTTGACAATCGACATCTTCTAAATGATATAAAGCGTCACTCACAAGAATGCCCAAAGAAGACGGGGGAATTGTCTATGCCCTGAAAAGGGGTGTCAACCAGGCAGTTTAGGGTTAGAAAATTTTTACAAAAAAAGGAGGTGTCTGTTATGAGTGAAATTACCGCTCCCATGGGAGGGAACGTTTGGGAGATAAAGGTTAAAGAGGGTGATGCTGTGAATGAAGGTGATGAGGTGGTGGTGATTGAGGCAATGAAGATGGAATTGCCCATAGTTGCCGAAGCCTCGGGGACGGTAAAAGAAGTGAAATGCCAAAAGGGTGATGCCGTGGAGGCAGGGGCTGTACTGGTAGTGCTTGAATAGCCCTTATTGATTCAGTTGATCCCCGGAGACCCTTAATGGACATTGCAGACAAGATCAAAGAACTGGAGAGAAGAAACCTTGAGGCTGAGCTGGGTGGTGGCCAGAAGCGCATTGACCAGCAACATGCTAAGGGGAAGATGACTGCAAGAGAAAGGATCCACTATCTTCTCGATCCGAACAGTTTTGAGGAGCTGGACAAATTTGTGGTCCACCGGTGTCATGATTTCGGCATGGGAGAGAAAAAGATTCCCGGCGATGGTGTTGTCACAGGCTACGGAAGCGTAAATGGCAGACAAGTTTTTGTTTTTTCACAAGATTTCACGGTATTTGGTGGTTCTTTGAGCGGGCCGTTCGGAGAAAAAGTGTGCAAAATAATGGATCTGGCCATCAAGAACGGTGCCCCCGTCATCGGGTTGAATGACTCCGGGGGGGCCAGGATCCAAGAAGGGGTTGTGAGCCTCGGAAGTTACGGAGAGATATTCAAGCGGAATGTCTGGGCCTCCGGGGTCATCCCCCAGATATCGGTCATTATGGGGCCCTGCGCAGGGGGTGCCGTTTATTCACCTGCCCTGACGGATTTCACCATTATGGTGAAAAAGACAAGCAACATGTTCATAACCGGGCCCCAAGTGATCAAGGCGGTCACCTCTGAAGAAGTAACACCCGAGGCATTGGGGGGTGCCATGACCCACAATACAAAGAGTGGCGTGGCGCATTTTGCAGAAGACACGGACCAGGCAGCCCTCGATAGGGTAAAGGAGATCCTTGGGTTTCTTCCGCAGAATTGCCGCGAAATGCCCCCGTCCGTTGAATGCACGGATGATCCGGAACGGAGAGACAAATCTCTAAACAAGATGGTCCCAACCAACCCCAGGATGCCTTACGACATCAAGGAGATCATCCGAACGGTGCTGGATGGCAACCTTTTTTTGGAAGTCCACAGGCACTGGGCAAAAAATATGGTGATAGGCTTTGGCCGACTAAACGGCATGGTGGTGGGGGTTGTTGCCAATCAGCCCAGGTTCTTGGCAGGGTGCCTGGACATCGATGCCTCCATGAAGTGTGCCAGGTTTGTTCGGACCTGCGACGCCTTTAACATTCCCCTGGTGACTTTTGTGGATGTGCCCGGGTTTTTGCCCGGTGTCAACCAGGAGTACGGGGGCATCATCAAGCATGGCGCCAAGATCATCTATGCCTATTGTGAGGCCACGGTTCCAAAGGTTACGGTGGTAACCCGCAAGGCATACGGTGGGGCCTATGATGTCATGTCAAGCAAGCACCATGACGGTGACATCAACTATGCCTACCCCACTGCCGAGATAGCCGTGATGGGGCCGGATGGGGCCGTCAACATCATATTCAAGAAAGAGATTGATGAGGCCGATGATCCCGAGGCCACCAGGGAAAGGCTGGTCAAAGAATACAGGAATAACTTTGCCAGTCCCTTTAAGGCCGCAGAACTGGGGTATATCGACCAGATAATCTTTCCCGAAAATACCCGGCCCAGGTTGATCAAGGCCTTGATGATGCTCAAGAATAAAAGGGATAGCCTTCCCGAGAGGAGGCATGGCAATATTCCTCTCTAGGGGAAGCCTGAATTCCCAAAATAAAACACTATAGGCAAAAGGCCTTTTTCCATCAAAGCATGGAAAAGGCCTTTTTTATCCTCGAAACCCCACGTTTTAACCCGAGACCTATGCGCTACCTGTTTCTTGTTTTCTTGCCTCCATCCGCTTGACCGTACTGGAAATTATTTTTCCGGACACCGACATTCCCAACAACAGGACCATCAGCACCACAAAGACCCCTATATATCTGAGAATCAGGGTTCCAATGATCCAGGTCCAATTGTCTTTGATTATCACGACGTTCTCTCCCCTGCTGTTGGTCTTTGAGATGGTAATGGAATGCCATGGCCGGTTTCCGTCGTCTTCGATATAGGTTGCATCCTTCCATACCCGAAATTTTATGTCTTTGAGGTCCTTGAGCGCCTCCTTATAAAAAGCAACCAATTCATCATGAGATAAGTCGGTCTTCAGCTCCAGTCGGGCATCCGTTTTATTCAGGGTCTTTGCACCCGGGACAACAGGGGCGTCCAGAAATTTTTCAGCACTGGCAGAGCCAGGAATAATGACACAGAATGCCACGGCAAAAAAAAGTATAGCGCTTTTCATTTCTCAATCCTCTTCCTTTGAAAAGGCCGGCTTATCGGATCCTCTCATGTGGGAATCCTTCCATCCAAGGGTTGTTCCTCTAATCGAACATGGCAATAAACATACCAGCTGCCGCGGCCGAGCCGATGACACCCGCGAGATTGGGACCCACGGCATGCATCAGGAGATGGTTGGTCTTGTCATATTTTAGCCCTTGAACCTGAGACACTCGGGCCGCCATGGGCACGGCCGAAACACCTGCTGACCCAATAAGGGGGTTAATTTTTTCCTTCAAAAACAGATTCATGATCTTGACGGTTACAATACCGCCTATTGTGCATACGGCAAAATCCACCAGGCCCAGGCTAAATATAAAGAGTGGTTTCCAACTCAGGAACTTGTCCGCCTGCATGGTGGCACCAACCGCTATCCCAAGGAAGATGGTCACGATGTTCATAAGGGAACCTTGTGCGGTGTCCGTCAGCCTGGCAACCACCCCACTCTCTTTCATAAGATTTCCCAACATAAACATGCCCATCAGCGGGATAACCGAGGGAACAAGAAGTGCGATGATACCTGCTGTTACCAGGGGAAAAAGGATTTTTTCCTGTCTGGATACGGGTCTCAGCTGGCGCATACGGATCTTGCGCTCCTTATCATTGGTAAATAACCGCATGATGGGGGGCTGAATCAGGGGGACCATGGCCATGTAGGAGTATGCTGCCAGGGCATTGGGGCCGAGGAGTTGGGGGGCCAGATGCTGGGTCAGATAGATGGTTGTGGGGCCATCAGCACCCCCGATAATGCTGACCGAAGCGGCCTCTTTGAGGGTAAAGCCCACCAGTACGGTACCCGTAAAGGTAATAAAGACCCCGAGTTGTGCTCCGGCACCTATAAGGAGGGTCTTGGGATTGGCAATGAGTGGACCGAAATCGGTCATGGCGCCAAGCCCCAGGAAGATGACACACGGGATGATTTCCCACTGCAGCCCATAGCGGTAAAAGACCTGAAGGAGCTGGGCATGGCCGTGAGAAAACCCCATAAGGGGGACAAGGGGGAAATTTACGATAAATATTCCAAAACCTATGGGCAAAAGGAGAAGAGGTTCATATTTCTTGGCAATCGCCAAATAAATAAAAAGGCACCCTACCCCCCACATAATAACGATGTTCCATTGGAAGTTGTATATCCCGGTGGTACGCAAGGTACTGAACAACATGTCCAATATTTCGTTGATTGTCATACCAAAGTCCTGGTTTCAAATTGACTATAATCGCATTGAGACCAACAAAGAATCATATACTTGACCCCTTACAAAAATTACAATGTGGCTATAATAAAGCTACTGACCTTTGTCAAGATGAAAACATGGGCGCCAAAAAAAGTTTGACAGATTGCAGGGGGTTGCAATATTTTCAGGGGGATTCATGACCTCATACATTTTTGACAAAAACATTTCAGGAGGCTGGCATGTCTGAAGAGAAAGGGCTGGGAGCGGTGTTAAAGGCCCAAAAGAAGTGGTCTGAGAGTCTGGAAGATAAATTAAAAAAACGTCCGGAAAGGAAGGAAGCCTTCGTCAATACCTCGGGAATCCCCATCAACAGGCTCTATACCCCGCTTGACCTGGCCCATGAAGACTATATGGAGGAAATGGGCTTCCCCGGGGAATACCCCTTTACCAGAGGGGTCCAGCCCACCATGTACAGGGGACGATACTGGACCATGAGGCAATACGCCGGCTTTGCCACGGCAGAGGAATCCAACAGGCGGTATCGGTTTTTACTGGATCAAGGGCAGACTGGGCTTTCCGTGGCCTTCGATCTACCCACACAGATCGGATATGATTCGGACGGCGAAATGGCCATCGGCGAAGTGGGCAAGGTGGGGGTTGCCATCGACTCCCTCAGGGACATGGAAACACTATTCAATGACATACCCCTTGACCGGGTGAGTACTTCCATGACCATAAACGCTCCCGCAGCGATCCTGCTGGCAATGTATATGGCTGTGGCGGAGAATCAGGGGATTTCAAGCGAGAAATTGAGGGGAACCATACAGAACGATATCTTGAAAGAATATTCATCAAGAGGGACCTACATATTCCCGCCAAGACCTTCCATGAGGATTATCACAGACATCATTTCCTATTGTGCCGAAAAGGTGCCCTTGTGGAACACCATAAGTATCAGCGGGTACCATATCAGGGAGGCGGGTTCCACGGCTGTCCAGGAGGTTGCCTTTACACTGGCCAACGGAATAGCCTATGTGGAGGCGGCCTTAGAGGCAGGGCTTGAGGTGGATACCTTTGGGCCAAGGCTTTCCTTCTTTTTCAATGCCCATCTGGATTTCCTCGAAGAAATAGCCAAGTACAGAGCAGCACGCAGACTTTGGGCTGGGATCATGAGGGAGCGATTCGGGGCCAGGAACCCCAAATCCATGATGATTCGATTTCACACCCAGACCGCAGGATGCACACTAACGGCACAGCAGCCAAAAATTAATATTGTGCGTGTTGCCTTTCAGGCCTTGGCGGCAATCCTCGGGGGGACCCAGTCACTTCATACCAACTCCATGGACGAGGCCCTCTGCCTGCCCTCAGAAGAGGCCGTCCAGATAGCCCTTCGGACCCAGCAATTGGTGGCATACGAGACAGGTGTGGCTGACACGGTAGACCCCCTGGGCGGTTCCTACTACGTGGAGAGTCTTACAAGGGAGATATACAAACGGGCACAGGAGTATATCAAGAAGATCGATGAGATGGGGGGGGCTGTCGAGGCAGTTGAACAGGGTTTTATCCAGAGAGAAATTCAGGATAGCGCTTATAAGTACCAGCGTGAAATAGAGAAAGAAGAGAGGGTGGTGGTGGGGGTAAACCGTTTCCAGACCCAGGAAGAAAAGCCTGCCAACCTCTTGAGGGTGGACCCTGAAGTTAGGGTTTCGCAGATTGACAAATTGGGAAAGCTAAAATCCGAAAGGGATGACACGAAGGTCAAACAGAGCCTAGCCGATCTGAAGGCCGGGGCAGAAGGAACGGATAATCTCATGCCCCTTATTCTGGCGGCGGTAAAGGCATACGGCACACTTGGAGAGATCTGTGATGTCTTGAGAGGGGTGTTTGGGGAGTATCAGCAGGTCAATACCCTGGGATGATTTTATGATTGAAAATTGACGATTGGCGTCCCGATGAAATAGAAAATACATTTCACGGGGTAAAATTGAAGATTGAAAAAGATGTTTGAATTTAACTTTCTTCAAAATCGACACTTGGTCAGGGGAATGGGGGTTCCGTTTTGAAGGGCGTAACCCTGTCTGAGACCGTTAGAGAGCGTTAAGGAATCACGGACAGGGACGTCACCAAAAACCATGGGACTTTCTTGAAAGTACTTCCCCCTGTTTTCTCCCACGGCACGTGATTGCTTTACGCTCTCTTACGGGCGAGTTTTACGCCCTTCAAAACGGAACCCCCATTCCACTAGTTTCAAAGGGCTAAAGTGTTACAAAAAGAGATTTGTTACAAATGACCAATGACCAACTATCAGGAGAGATGAGCATATGGATAAAATTAGGAAAATAAGGGTGTTGGCAGCAAAGCCGGGACTTGACGGACACGACAGGGGAATCAAGGTGGTTGCTTCCGCCCTGATGGACGCGGGGATGGAAGTGGTCTACACGGGTTTGAGACAAACCCCGCTTCAGATTGTTGAATCTGCCATCCAGGAGGACGCGGACGTCGTTGCCTTGAGCATCCTCTCTGGTGCCCACGATTATTTATTTCCAAAGATTATGGAACTCTTTAAGGAAAAAGGGGTTGAGGATGTGCTGGTATTGGGGGGCGGTATTATACCCGACGAGGATATCCCCTCCCTGAAAGAGGCAGGTATTGCGGAGATTTTCGGCCCCGGAACAACCACAGATCAGATCATCAACTTTATAAGAGACAACGTCTAGGATAGGAAAAGCTGGACCCTTTAGGGCGTGGGCCCTTGCAACAAGGTGCTGGGGCCCAGAACAATCCTATTCATTTTTCCATTCAGGTTTTCTCTTCTCCAAAAAGGCCTTCAGACCCTCGTTTGCGTCTGTGGTCTTCATGAGTTCATTCAAATAGATGTCCTCTATGACTTTGAGGGATGGTTCCAGGTCATCCATTAGCCCGGCCGTGAGAGCCTTCTTGGTTTTTCTCAGGACCTCTGCGCTGAGCGCGAGATAGGGCTTCAGAAATTCGCCGGTCGCAGACGCCAACTCCTCCCTGGCAACCACTTTGTTAACAAGACCCAGGTCGCGCGCCTCTTGGGCCGAGATGATTCTCCCTGACAGTATCAGATCCATGGCCGCCTTCCGGCCAATGATCCGGGGCATAAACTGGACCGCGATGGGCGGAAATACACCTACCTGGATTTCCGGTTGGCCAAATTTTGCGTCCTCGGAGGCAAGGACAAGATCGCAAAAAATCGCCAGTTCACATCCACCGCCCAAGCAAGAGCCGTATGCGGAAGCAACCGTGGGGACTCCCAGTTTGTCCATGAGTCGAAACATGCGGTGAAAGACCTCAATCATCTTGGGGGCCAGGTCTCCCATATGCTCGCCCACATCAACCCCGGCAGAAAAGCACTTCCCTTTGGCATTAAAGAGGACCACTTTAAGGTCCTTTTTTCCCTGCCATGCTTGTAGCACCTCATTGATCTCTTCCATCATGGCCATATTCAAGATGTTTACGGGTGGTCTGTTAAGGGTGATGGTGCCTAAACCATCATTAAACCCGGTCTCGATATTCGCATAACCCATAATATTCATACTCCTTTCATTTCTCTCATCACTCGTCATTGGTCCCTGGTGGCGACCATTCAATGAATGCACTCCAGCACGAGTTAGCTCAACCAGTCCATGCCAACTTGATTGAGGTTTTGGGCAGATGACCACCCCGCAACAACAGAAATGGCAGGCGGGTCCACTCTCATCACCCCGCCTGCCATATGGATAGGTAACATCAGAATAATGCGACTATTCCTGCGGTTTTCCGAGCACTTCAGCAAACATGTCCATATCCCAGGCCTTGCACTGGGCGATGTTCTGGCGGAATTTGATGAAGTCTATGGTATCTTGACCGGTAATCTTTTTGCTATTGAACGCACCAAAACCCAGGAAAGCCTCGCCGCCCATATTCGCGGCCAGCCAGTGCCGGTTTGCGTTTTTCATGACATCCCAGAAAAATTTCTTTTTCTGGCGGATACTGTCGATGGACTTGATCAAACAGCCTGGGAAGAGATTTGCAAATGTCCAGATAATCCTGTCCACTTCCTTATCAAGGAGCTCAAAATCTGCATTAGGTTGATGTTCCTTGACAAAGGTACGTGCTTCTTTGCCCGCTGCCCCTGACTTGAACTCGCCATAGACGATCTCTCCATCTTCCACATACTTGTCGGTTATGACCATGGGGTTTCTGATCCATTCCCCATCCACCTTTAGGACGGGAAGTACCTTGCTGATCAGGGTCTTGGCCTTCATTTTATAGGCGGACCACATTTCGCATGAGACACAATTCCACATGGCATCCTCAATCCCCAGAAACCATGGCAGAAAGTCAGATGAGCCGCCGTCGGGGGCGGAACCGTGCCTTGGACCTGCCTGACCAAAGATAGCCAGATCCGAGGCAATGGCGAGATCACAGGCCATGCCGATTTCCTGGCCGCCCGCCACTCTCATGCCGTTCACACGGCAAACGGTCGGCTTCTTGCACATAAGGATGGCGTCTACCATGTGGTTGAACAACTCCATATACTGCCCGTACTCATCCGATCTGAGGCTATAGAATTCGCTGTATTCCTTGGTGTTGCCTCCGGTACAAAAGGCGTAGGGACCAGTGCCTGTAAAGACGACAGCCACAACACTCCTATCCAGCGAGGCGTTTTCGAAACCGGCAATTACGCCTTTCACCATTTCTGTGGTGTAGGAATTGTATTGTCTGGGATTGTTCAACCGGACCCATGATACGTAAAGCCCCTCCACCACGTTTCCTTCCGAGTCCGTCAGGGGGCGCTTCTCATGGACGATGCACGGGGGTTCTGTTCCCCAGTGGACATCCGTGTGTTGCAGATGATCTTTAATTTCATTGTCTCTGGGCATCCATTCTAAAGACATACTTTTCTCCTTTTCTACTTGAAGTTACACAACAGGCCTCACCCAACCCTAAGGATCAGGAATTAGAATAATCCTTCTTTCCGGGGGTTGCGTGTGGGCCTCGTGAAAGGTTTCCAAAATCGTGCTCATGGGTCGCGTCTGAACATAAGGCGCCAGCACCACCTTATTGGAGAGGACCATTTGAAGGGCCTGAGGATAATATTCCGGCAGACACCCCCAGGTCCCGATGATTTCTGCATCAAAGGCCATGAGCCTGCTGATGGAATACTCCACTTTTTGAAGGCCGAATCCAACGATCATGAGCTTTGATGTAAAACTCACCAGTGAAAGCGCCAGTTCCTGGCCCGGCCGGCTGCCAGTGACCTCGAAAATCTTCCAACCAAACACGGGAAGCCCATTCTGCTTCCGTATCTCCTTAATCTCACCAAATATCTCTTTGGAAGCCTTCCCTTTGGCATTAAGGGCAAAATCGGCGCCGTGTGAGAGGATCTTCTGTAGCCTTTGTTCAACGATATCGACGGCGATGACCGTGTTGGCACCCAGGGCCTTTGCCATCTGAACCATATATTGACCCACACCCCCGATACCAATAACGATCACATTATCACCCGGCTCCAGGGCTGCCCTCTTGGCGGCCTGGTAGGGGGTGGTTACCGCGTCCGCCACCACTGCAAGATGTTCCAGGGGCGTATTTCCCCGGTTCCTGATTTCACACAGATCAATGCTCGGCACAGGGAGATGGCTGGAGAACCCGCCATAAATGCCCAAACTGTTTCCCGGCATTTTCTGATCCAGGCAGCGGTTACCCCTCCGGGTCTTGCAGAGATAGCATCTCCTGCATGGCATGACAGCCGGGATCAGGACCTCTTTTCCAATCCAGACATCATCCCCTGCCACCACCGTTCCTGAAATCTCATGCCCCAGGGTCAGAGGCGGTTTTACCACGGTGGGCACCCCGTCGAAGAAATATCCCAGATCCGTGTGACAGATGCCGCATCCCGCCACCTCCACCAGGACTTCGCCCGGCCCCAGTTCGGGTAAAGGCATCTCCTTCTTCTCGATTCTGCCCGGGATCTCCTTTCCCGATTCTTTGTCACGCGATGTGGGCTGAACCATCTGCCAGGTGATCATCCTATCCGGCATACCCATCATATTCCTCCTCTGAAAATTTTAGTTGAATCCCGCCTCAAGCGGAAGTGGGTCATAAGAAAGCAGTAGGGCGCTTATATCATTCCGTAGCCGCCGTCCACACACAGGAGCTGACCTGTGATGTAATTACTCTCGTCAGAGGCCAAAAACACAAAGGCCGGTGAAATATCGTCCGGTTCTGCAAATCGCCTCAGAAGGATTCTGTTCAAATAGATCTCTCTGAGCTTTTCATCGGACCTTATTTTTTCCGTCATATCCGTGGCCACGATCCCCAAGGAAATTACATTGGCACAGACATTATAACGAGCAAGTTCCCTGGCCATGGATTTGGTCATGCTCAGGATGCCCCCCTTGGCGGCGCTGTAATTGATTTGGCCTACAGTACCCACAAGTCCGGCCACAGACGTCACATTGATGATCTTACCGCTCTTCTGGTCTTTCATCTGAATCGCGGCTGCCTGCGAGCAGAGAAATGCCCCTTTCAAATGGATGTCAACGACCTGGTCCCAGTGCTCTTCCGTCATTTTGACCATCATGGATGGGCGGGTAAATCCTGCGTTGTTGACCAGGATGTCCAGCCCTCCGAATGTCTCAATGGTGGCTGAAACCAGCTGTTCCACATCAGATTTCCGTGCCACATCGGCCTTTACGGAAATTGCTTCACTCCCCATGCCCCGTATATTCTCCACCACCTCATTGGCCGCTTTTTCATTGGAAGTGTAGTTTATGACCACCTTGGCTCCCACTTTTGCAAAGGCAAGGGCAACGGCCCTGCCAACGCCTCGGCTGCTTCCTGTGACAAGGGCAGTTTTATCTTTTAATCTCATAGGCTTAACCTTTCCATCACGAACGTGAAATCGTGCTTTGGACTTTTTTTGCATCAAAAATTTATGGTTACATTGTAGTCACATTATAGTTACGCTTTTAAGCTAGAGAAAGTTTATTTTCATGTCAAGCAAAATCGAATAGCAAGGGGAAACGTTTGTCAATATAGTCCTGACGGGGGAGATTACACAAATCAGAATAAAAATCCGAGCCCGGAGGACGTGGCTTTGACCTGCCCCCCAAAAGGGGCCAAAAACCAGTTCTCAGATTCCGGGAGTATTGGAGTGCTGGAGTAATGGGATGGAATTGAGTTGATCAAAAAGCTTTTTTTTGTTAGAATTGCAGCCAGATTCAGACCCGATGGATGGAACCCCTCGTGGTGGTTTAAGATGAAAAAACTCCTGATCCCAGCATTATCTGTTTTCTTATCCTTGACTGCATGTTCGAAGGAGCGGCACTATCTCAAGCCAACGCAAACGCCTTCCAAGAAACTTATTGTCATCCCACGAGATTATAAAGACCCCACCCTTAGGCCCTACTTGGTCAACGGGGTGCGGTATTATCCCTTGCCCGAATCGGGTGGCTTTGTGCAGTCCGGTAAGGCCTCCTGGTACGGCAAAGAATTCCATGGACGTCCCACTTCTAGCGGCGAATTGTATGACATGTATAAGAAAAGCGCAGCCCATAAGACCCTTCCACTGGGTACCCATGTTAAGGTGTTAAATCTTGACAACAAGAAAGAGATCGTCGTTGAAATAAACGACAGGGGACCTTTTGTGAAGGGGAGGATCATTGATTTGTCTTACGCGGCTGCAAGAGAGATAGACCTGATCGGTCCCGGTGTCTCAAGCGTAAAGATAGTAGCGCTTGGAAAAGAGGTGGGGGAGCTGAAATCGCCACTGGGAAGAGAACCTGTGGTGGAAATCAAAGACCTCAACCGTGGTGAGTTTACGGTCCAGGTGGGGGCATTCAAGAATAAGCAGAGCGCCCTTATGGTTGGTGAGCGTCTAAGGGTAATTTTTCCCTATGTAGAGGTGGCGGTTTATGAGGACGGAGACAAGGGGGCTACTTACAGGGTGAGGGTTTCAAGATCAAACAGCCTTGATAAAGCCAGGCAAATTCAAAAAAGGTTGGAAGATATGGGCTTTGAAGGGGCCTTTGTGGTTAGCCTTTAGAGCCCTTATTTATCTTATTTCTGAGCACACCGGAGGTCTTAAAGACAACAACCCGTCTTGCTCTCAATTGGAGGTCTTTGGTGGTTTGGGGGTTTCTTCCCCTTCTTTCTGCCTTTTTCTTTATCACAAACTTACCAAAGCCACTGATCAGGAGACCTTCTCCGCTCTTCAGAGTCTGTTTCATAATCTCAAGGAGTTTTTCCGCAACGATCCGAGATTGGCTTTTGCTAAGCCCAACCTGGTGGTAGATGCTATCAATAATCCGTTCTTTGGTCAGGGCCACCTTGCGCGCCTCCTTGTCTTGGACTCTTTTGGCCAAAATACCACGTGGGTCAAAATTTTATAGGAATTAGTATGGCTTAAGCCAAAAGAGGTGTCAAGTATTTTTTGACGGTGCGAACTTTTCTTTCAACTTGCAGTTAACGACCTCAGGAACAAGACCGCTGACGTCACCGCCAAAGCTTGCCGCCTCTTTGATGATTGTGGAACTGGTATAAAACCACTTATAGTCGGTCATCAAAAAGAGAGACTGTATGTTTCTGTCCAGTTTTCGGTTCATGAGGGCCATCTGGAATTCATATTCAAAATCAGACAAGGCCCTCAGCCCCCTCAGAATGACATTTGAATTCTTCTTGACTGCATAATCCACCAGCAGACCGTCAAAAGTGTCTACCTCCACATTCAGTTTGTCCTTCACCGCTTCTTTTATCATAAAAATCCGCTCGTTTATGGAAAAAAGCGGGGCCTTTTGCGGGTTGTTGAGTATCGCGATAACAAGGTTATCAAATATCTGTAAGCCCCGGTTTACGATACTTAAATGCCCGTTGGTTATCGGGTCAAAAAATCCTGGATAAATGGCGGTCTTTTGGCTCATCAATGTACCTCGTATTCATATATGGTTATCCTAGTATCCCCGTAGTGTCGGATGTCGACCCTTTCAAGGCCCGAAAAAGAGGGGGGCAGGCTTTCCGACTTGCCTGTTTCGACGACTACCCGTGCCCCGTTTGAAAGCCTTTCTTCGGATGACAGCCCTGTGAGCAAAGAGGGGTTCAGATCTTTCCTGTAAGGTGGGTCAAGAAAGACAAGATCAAATTTTCCCCTCTGAAGGGAACGTCCCCAAGGGAGCCCAAGTACCAGATCTCTCCTCAGCACGATCCCCGAACGCCGGTAGCCGCACAAGGCAATATTTTTTTTAATCAAATCAATTGATTGTCGGAGTTTGTCAACAAAAACAGCTTGTCTTGCGCCTCTGCTCAACGCTTCTAAGCCGAGGCTCCCTGTGCCCGAAAAAAGATCAAGCACATTAAGTCCTGTCAGATCCTGGCCGAGGATATTGAAGATGGCTTCTCGAACGCGATCAGATGTGGGGCGGATCAGAAGGCCCTTTGGGGATAATAGGGTTCGGCCCTTCACCAGTCCGCCGGTGATTCTCATCTTATTCCTCTTCAACCATAGGCGTCTCTTTTATGAGAGTGTCCTCCATGGCCCGCTTTTTTCGAAGACGATAAAGGGTAATGGCGGGGCCCGACAAAATGTAAGTGGTCAGGATCAAAAAAACCATTATCTTGGGTTTGTAGGCCACAACAATGAGAATCAAAATGATGGCCACCAAGACATTGAACGGCTTTTGCTTTTTTAGTTCAAATTCTTTGAAACTGAAATAACGGATGGAACTTACCATCAAGAAAGATAAAATGTAGACCAGCACAATGATCACAACGTGCCTTGACTCGGGCAATCCCCCTAAGGCCGTTGTAAAGAGGACCAGGGAAGCGATAAAGCTCGCCGCAGCAGGTATGGGTAATCCCTTAAAGAACTTGGCCTCAACACTATCTTTTTGGACGTTAAATCGAGCAAGTCTCAAAGCGCCGCATATCACAAACACAAAACATGCCAGCCAGCCTAATCGTCCAAATGGCTCCAGGGTCCATTGAAAGACCAATATCCCAGGCGCAACCCCAAAGGTCACTAAATCCGATAACGAATCATATTCCGTGCCGAACAGGCTCGTGGAATGGGTGAGCCGCGCCACCATCCCATCAAGGCCGTCAAAAACACACGATATGAGAATGGCGATTGCCGCGGTTTCATACCTCCCTTGTATAGCGGCAATTATGGCAAAAAATCCGCCAAACAGGCTGGCAGAGGTAAACAGATTGGGGAGAATATAAATACCCCTCTTACCGGTTCTCAGGGATCTTTTTTCCCGCCATCGCTTCATGACAGGTACCCGATAACGGTTTGTCCCGCCCGGACTTTTTGATTCATACAGGCAGTGATCTGGGTATCCTCCGGGAGATAAACCTCCATCCTGGAACCGAATCGTATGAGGCCGAACCTTTGGCCTGCCGCCACCCGATCCCCAGCCTTGACCCAGCAGGCAATGCGCCTCGCAACAAGGCCTGCAATCTGAATAAAGACAACCTTATGGGCGTCATGGGTTTCGAGAGTGATCCTGTTGTTCTCGTTATATTTTGACGCTTTGTCCAGATTGGCGGAAAAAAATTTTCCTGGGTTGTAAGTGATCTCATTGATAACGCTTGCAACCGGTATGCGGTTTACATGGACATTGAAGACCGTCATGAATACACTTACTTTGATTGCCGGTTGGCCCAAAGGATTTTTGCTGTCCTCAAGATGCTGAACTTCCAGTATTTTGCCATCGGCAGGTGCCACCACTGCCTTTCCATTCACATAACTCTTGCGGTCAGGATCCCTAAAGAAAAAGGCGGTAAAGAATGTTGTAATAACCATTAGAACAGACAGGGAAAGGATACCAAGATAGGAAAATAAGAAAATCAAGGCACAGCCAATCAAGAGAAAGGGAAATCCTTCCCTGGCGATTGGCCATTTGTTGTAGATGCGTGATTCGTCCATATGAGGCGCACCCAAGGTGTTCAGCGATAATCTGCCCCGACATAAGCAAGGCTCACAGTCCTCCGGGTATATAACGATTGATCTTTTTTGTCAATGGGCTTCACGGTCCCCAAACCACATGACTTTCACTGGGCAATACCGAGATTACATCGACTAGGTGCAAGTAGGATACGGATTAGGTCGAATGTCCGGGGGACGCAAGTAGATGGGGGTGAGGGCCTGTAGATCATCAAAGGCCTGGGCGTGAAACTGCTTTAGGCCCAACGACCCGACTGCCGAAGCCTTCAGATGCCAGGAAGGTGCGGGTGCCAAAATTGCCCGGGATCCCAGGATTTCCTTTAGGAGAGGTCCCTGGGTGGAAAAACTGTTTCCCACAAAAAGGGAGGGGACCTCGAGGAGGGATGGGAAGTCTCCAGGTCTTAGGGCCAGATCCTCCCGTGTCCTCCGAAGTTCCAGTCCATCCCTCCAGGTAAACTGGGCCGCAAAAAACTCCCCCTTTCTGGAATCGAGGAGCGAAGTTATGGGGAGATTCGAATAGGGGAACTGACTGGCCAGGGCCTCCAGGCTGGAGACACCCACAATTGGGATCTGAAGTGCATGACACAACCCCTTGCCCAGAGAAAGCCCCACCCTCAGGCCGGTGAAACTGCCTGGGCCTATTGCAATTGCAAGGCATTTCGAACTGTGGATAGAGGACTTAGAGGAGGTAAGCAAGAAATCGAGGGTTGGCATAAGGCTTCCAAAATGCCCCCCCTTGGACATGAAATATTCGGCCAAGATAGTTCCCTCTTCATCCAACAGGGCCAAACCAAACTGGAGCGTGGATGTGTTGATGGCTAAAATCATTATCAGGGCCTATTTTATAAGCCTTACAACGTCGTTATAGATGACAACGGCCATCAAAACGGCCAGGAGGAAGATCCCCACTTTTTGGGCCATTTCCCGTTTCTTGACATTGAGGGGTTTTCGGCTGACAAGTTCGATAAGCAGGAATATGATAAAACCTCCGTCGAGGATGGGAATGGGGAGGAGATTCAATATGCCCAAATTGATACTTATGACGGCCATAAAGGGAAACAGATAAACCCAGTTTTCCTGAGCCAGCTGTCCGGTCATCTGGCCTATCAGGATGGGACCGCCAAGTGTTTTTATGGAGACGACCCTTTGAAAAAGCTTTACGATGGTCAGGCAGGTCAATCTTGTGATTTCCCATGTCTTTCTAAGGCCCTCTTTCAAGGAATCCCAAGGACCGAGGATGACCTCCTTGAATTTGCCTGCTGCCACGATCCCGATAAGGGCCGATTTGACCTCCTCACCAAAGATGTTCTTGGCAACTGATATCTCAGGGACCACGGTTAACACCAAGAGGTCCCCCTCTCTTTTTACCGTGAATTCAAGAGGTTTACCCGCACTCTCTTGAACCACGCCCTTGATTTCGGTCCAGGTTTCCAACGGTTTCCCGTCCACGGCGACAATCACATCCCCTTTTGAGAGCCCTGCCTTCTCCGCGGGGGAACCCGTTCTGACCTGACCTACCTCTGATGTCATAACCTGTGTACCCGCGACCAGATAAAAACCACAGAAGATCACCAAAGCAAGTAAGAGGTTGAAAATAGGGCCTGCTGCAACAATGGCAATGCGCTTCAGCACATGCTTGTTGCTGAAAGACTTCATTTTTTCTTCCGGGCTCAGGGGTTCGTCTGTCTCATCTCCATCTTCTCCGAGCATCTTGACATATCCCCCCAATGGGAAAACGGAGATGAGATATTCTGTTTCTCCGATCTTTTTTCCAACCAGTTTCGGGCCAAAGCCCAGTGAGAATTTGAGGACCCCGACACCAAAATATTTGGCCACCAGAAAGTGCCCCAATTCATGAAAAAAGATCAAGATTCCTAGTACGATGACAAAGGGTAGGATGTAGTAGAGAAAAATATGCATAGGTCGCTCCGAACCTCTTTTTGCTTAACACATACCCGTCATAACCGCGGGTTTTGGGTGAATAAGGGATACATTTTAATAAATCGGTTGGTCAAAATCAAAGAATTTTGGGAACTCTCAGTTGATCCCCTTCTTCAATAGTTCCAGAGCCGTCTTGCGGGCCCAGCTGTCGGCCTCCATAACCATCTCGATACTCTCAATAGGGTAGGATCGGTGCGCCGCCATACTCTTCTCAATCAGTTTGGGGATATCTAGAAACCCGATTTTTCCCTGCAAGAAGGAGTCAACCGCGATCTCGTTTGCCCCGTTTAGGACCGCTGGCATGCTCCCACCGATTTCCGCTGCCCTAAGCGCCAGTTCAAGGCATGGGAACCTCTTCATATCCGGTTTTTCAAAATTCAACATCCCGACTTGCTCCAACCGGAGGGTGGAAAGCCTGTTCTCCAAATGATGGGGAAACGAGAGGGCATAGGATATGGGAATCATCATGTCAGGGATTCCCAATTGCGCGATGACAGACCCGTCCTTATATTCAACCATGGAATGGACAATACTTTGGGGGTGTATGAGGATGCCAATCTGATCCATGTCCAGATCGAAAAGCCATTTGGCTTCGATGGTTTCGAGTCCCTTATTCATCATGGTCGCTGAATCGATACTGATCTTGGGTCCCATATTCCAGTTGGGATGGTCCAGGGCCTGGGCCGGGGTGATGGTCCTCATCCGTTCCATAGGCATGTCCCTGAAAGGCCCCCCGGATGCGGTCAGGATTACACGTCTCATATCCTCTTTGGTGTGACCCTGTAAAGATTGGAGTATGGCGCTGTGTTCACTGTCAATTGGGGTTAACGATACCCCATTTCTCTCCACCTCCCTCATCACCAGATGGCCGGCCATTACCAAGGTTTCCTTGTTAGCCAACGCGATGTTTTTTCCCGCCCTGATCGCCTCATACGTAGGTAGCAGGCCGGCTGCACCGGTCATGGCCGAGATAACAGTGTCAACCTCATCCAGAGTGGCAAGGTGTATGAATCCTTCGACCCCGGAAAGCACTTCCGTCGCCGCAGTGCTACCGATACGATCCTTCAGCCTTGAACCAAGGTTTTCTTCCAGGACAGAGACAGCAATAGGCCGAAAACCTTCAATCTGTTCTGCAAGGAGATCAAGGTTTCTACCGGCCGCTAAGGCCACCACCTTATATTTCTCAGAGTTGTCCTGAATCACTTTTAGGGCATTAACTCCGATGGAGCCGGTAGAACCCAATAGGGTTATTTTTTTCATTTCCCCTCATTTAACGTCCCGGAATCTCTACAACCTATTGAGAATAAGGGTGTTTTTTGAGGTCTGGATTTTTGCCTCACATATGGAATAATGGAATGATGGAATACTGGAATGTTGCTTCTAAAAAGGAAATTCCTTATTCTTAAGCATTCTTTACTTCGATGTCAAAAGGAATCCTCCAAGAAACCCAGTGTACCATTCTCCCAAAGCCCATTATTCTCTCCGAGCCGTAGGCTTTACGAGCCGGAGGCCACTGTTCCACTCTTCCAACATTCCCTCCGGGGCGTAGGCCCTACGGGCCGGAGGCCAGTTGTGAGCGGAGCGAACTAAGTTCTTTCATATCACCCAGAGAGATATATACAGATACAGTACGGGGATGGCAAAGATAACGCCATCGATTCTGTCCAGAATCCCGCCATGCCCGGGAAGGATACGACCCGAATCCTTTACCCCCTGGCACCTTTTTAACATGGATTCCACCAGATCGCCCGCCTGGCCGGAAACTGAGAGGGCAAAGGCAAGGAGCAGTATCCCCATATTCAACGGGTGGATAGGTACTATCTTCAGGAAAAGGATCGCGGCCAACAGGCTTCCAATGACCCCTCCTATGGCACCTTCCCATGTCTTTCCGGGGCTGATAGCCTCATGGAGTTTATGCCTTCCGAGAAGTCTTCCAGCGTAAAATGCAAAGGTATCACTGGCGATAATGACAGAAAGGAGGAAGAAGATCCAGAGGTTGCCGTTGGGTAGTATATCTATCAGTTCCAGGAGGGCAAGGGGGAGTACCACATAAACAGGTCCCAAGACCGCCTTGCTAATATCTGATGACAATTCCCGATCGAGTGATGGGTGGGCTAGCATGAAGTAAGTCATGGGAACCAGCGCCCACAACACAATAATTACGGGTGCAAGTAAGATCTGCCGCAAGTAGATGGCAAGGAACAATAGCAATGAAAGAAAATGGCAGGACCACCTCACAAACCTTGGAAGATGAGCGCCGCTTATCCGATAGAACTCTGCCAGGCCAGCCAGGGATACAACGCAGAGTAAGATATAAAATATCCATCTCGGCCCCGGGCCTATGACAAGTATCAGAATTGGTATGAGAACTATGGCCGTGAGCCATCGCTTTAAATGCATCTATCTTCCTTGAAAAGGACTCTCCTTATTCCTCCTTCGTGCCTCCGAATCTCCTTTTCCTCTTTTGAAAGTCCTGTATCGCCTCAAGATATTCGTCTTTGCTGAAGTCCGGCCACAGGGTCGGGGTAATATAGATCTCGGTGTAGGCTATTTGCCATAGGAGGAAATTACTAACCCGGTATTCACCGCTGGTCCTAATGAGTAACTCAGGGTCGGGCATCTCTTCCGAATAAAGCGAATTTGAAATCAATTGTTCCGAAATCTCATCCGCACTGATGTTGCCCTTTTCTATCTCAGCACCTATCTTCCGGGTTGCATCCAGGATCTCCTGCCTTCCCCCGTAGCTGAGGGCCAATGTCAGAACCATGTCTTTATTGGAGGCAGTCTGATCCATGACATCAAAGAGAACTTTACGTGTATCTTCCGGGAGCTTTTCTATTCTACCAATGCTTTGAAGCCTTATCCCGTTCTCTTGCATCTCCTCCAGCTCTCCCTTGAGAAAGCGTTTTAAGAGCTTCATAAGGGCCCCAATTTCTCTTTGGGGCCTCTTCCAGTTTTCCTCTGAAAAGGCGTAAAGGGTAAGCCACGACAGGCCCATCTCACGGCTGGTTCTCACAATTTCTCTAACTGTTTCAGCCCCTTGCTGGTGCCCGCGGACGCGATTTATTGATCTCTTCTTGGCCCACCGGCCGTTGCCGTCCATGATGATGGCCACGTGCTCTGGCAACTTATTGGGGTCTATGGTAATCATTTTGGTTCACTTTTCACTTTTGCAGTTTACCGGGTCAGGAGTTTTGGCAATTCCCCGATTGCGGTTTTTCAAGGTCAGGGAGCTTATCAGGAATTTAGGGGAGTTGAAATGGCTGAGGGGATGAGACGCTGAGGATCAGAATTCCAAGATTTCTTTTTCCTTTTCGGCAGTGATCTCATCTGTCTTTTTGATAAATTCATCGGTTATTTCTTGCACCTCGTCCTGGGACTTATGAAATTCATCCTCTGATATTTCCTTTTCTTTCTTCAGTTCCTTAAACATTTCATTGGCGTCTCGCCTGTGGTTGCGAATCGAAATTTTGCATTCCTCAGCCATTTTTCTCGCCAGTTTCGCCAATTCCTTACGCCTTTCTTCTGTCAAAGGCGGAATGGGTATCCTAATTAGCTTTCCGTCGTTCATGGGAGTCAGACCCAGTTCAGACTTGAGGATACTCTTTTCTATCTCCCCAATGATTGATTGGTCCCAGGGCTGGATGGTGATGAGGCGGCTTTCGGGTACAGAAATAGAGGCAACCTGTTCAATCGGCATCTGGGTCTCGTAGCAGTCGACCCTTATGCCATCCAGCAATGCAGTAGAGGCCCGACCGGTCCTGATCTTTTTGAAATCCCGCTTCAATGCCTCTCCCGTCTTTATCATCTTCTCACGAAGTTCGGCGATTATTTCATCTTTCATGACTCACCCAGTTGAAATCTCACAAACCGCCTGATCACGATATTCTCTCCGGTCTTGGCGATCATATCGTTTAATAAATCCTGGACCGTTATGTCGGGATTCTTGACAAATGGTTGCTCCAAGAGACAGGCCTCCGAGAAAAACTTTTTCAGCTTTCCTTCAACAATTCTTTCGATCACCTTCTCCGGCTTACCCGATTCCCTCGCCTGGGTGGCGTAAATCTCCTTCTCTTTTTCGAGGATATCATCAGGCACCCTTTCACGGTCAATGGCATAGGGATTGGTAGCTGCAATCTGAATCGCTATATCTTTTACAAAGGTCGTGAAGTCTTCGGTCTTCCCCGTGAAATCGGTTTCACAGTTTGCTTCCACCAAGACCCCTATCTTTCCGCCGGCATGGATGTAGGATTGAACCTGCCCCTGAGAAGTAGCGCGTCCCCCCCGCTTTTTGGCAGTGGCGATCCCCTTTTTTCTCAAATAATCGATCGCCCCGTCGATGTCTCCATTACACTCTTTAAGGGCTGTCTTGCAGTCCATTATGCCGACACCTGTTTTTTCTCTCAGCTCTTTTATTAGTGAAGTTGAAACTGTCAAATTCTATTTCCCTCCATCATTCTTTTCGTGATAAGCCCTACATTCGATCCTTAAGCGGTATCAATTCGTGATTCTTCCGACCCAGCGGCCTCACCTGTTACCTCCGGTTCTTCTTTTCGTGGAAGAATGATAACCTCCGGGCCTCCCTGATCATCCTCCTGAGGTGCAACCGCTTCTGGCGTTTCAGCTTCTTCTGCTGCCTCTTGCTCCCTGATTAACTCGGCCTCTGTCCTCAATCGCTCTTCTGCAATATCGTGACCTTCCACGCATGCATCGGCTATCTTTGAACAGATCAGCCTTATGGCTCGTATGGCATCATCATTACCGGGAATAATAAAGTCTATGTCATCGGGATCGCAGTTGGAATCAGCAATGGCGATTAACGGAATCCCCAACTTTCTGGCCTCTTTGACTGCGATTTTTTCCCGCTTAGGGTCAACGACAAAGACGGCCCCGGGCAGTTCATCCATATTCTTGATGCCCCCGAGATTTCTGTTCAGCTTGAACAGTTCCTTCTCCATCTTCAGAATTTCCTTTTTCTTATACCGATTGATGGAACCGTCCTCCTTCATTGCCTCCAATTCCTTCAGACGAGCGATACTCTTTCGGATCGTCTGGAAATTGGTGAGGGTTCCCCCGAGCCAACGGTTCACCACATTAAACATGCCGCAGCGCTCGCTTTCTTCGATAACAGAGTCACGGGCCTGTTTCTTGGTCCCCACAAAAAGAACCGGATACCCCTCGGAGACAATCTTTGCAACGAAATCATAGGCCAACTTAAAAAGCCTTACAGTCTTTTGAAGATCTATGATGTGAATCCCGTTGCGAGCCCCAAATATATAAGGTTTCATCTTGGGGTTCCAGCGTCTTGTCTGGTGGCCAAAGTGTACACCCGACTCCAAAAGCTGTTTCATATTAATTATTGCCATCCAATCCTCCTTTTTTAGAGATCCTTCGTGATCTCTTTGCCACGGTTTTTCCTAGATCCGGAGTGACTCGCACCTTACGATCAGCAAGGCACCGGGCAAGATTCCGGATGTGTGATCTGACCCTAATAAAGACTTGAGCTTACTGGGCCAACCTGATATATTTTGTAAAAATCGATTTGCCTCGCGTCCAAAATTCTTCTTGAAAAGAACGGCAGACAAAACCGATAGAATCCGAGAGCTTCCTATTGGAAAAGTTTTGAATCAAATTTTTTAACACTATTCGTTTTCCTTTGCAAGAAAAAAGTGGCGGATTCAGAAATTCTAGCTATGGATACCCACATTAGTGAGGATCGAAAAATGGGGCAAACCCCGGAAATCCGTCATTGGAAAGATTGTAACAAGTGTTTTCATGACCTGAGGATAATGTTACATTCCCGTTGGAATTGGGTTCATCATGGATGAAGATATCAAAAAGGGCCTCAAAAGGGCGGTTGAGAGTGTGGAAGTAAGCGTGACCAAATCTGTTCTGCGCTGGAAATACAAGAAGGAAGGCAAACAGATCCCCTTGGAGGAGAGGCTTGAAAATGAATCCCGCCATGTTGCTGATCGCGCACATGAGGTCATTGCCAAGAGGGGTAGGAACGTTTGGGAAGAGTTGAAAAAGGCCTACCTCAAAGGAGATGGAAAGAAGGGGTCCGGGTGAGTGAAAAGCAATGATTTGTTGGCCGGGATAAGAGCGGATCTGGATCAGAAAGAGGAGGCGAGGCTTTCACCACGGGCCTGCCTGAGTCGTGACGCAATCAGGCTGAGAGAGGAAAAGGAAGTAAATCAGGGACACAGGCAGAATTTCTCCATTGATACCGATCGTGTACTCCATTCCTTGGCTTATTCCCGCTACATCGACAAGACCCAAGTTTTTTACCTCATAAAAAACGATCACATCACCCACAGAGTCCTACACGTACAGCTTGTCTCAAAGATCGCCAGGACCATTGGACGTCTCCTGGGGCTTAATGAAGACCTGATCGAGGCCATCGCCCTCGGGCACGACATCGGACATACGCCATTTGGGCACGATGGCGAAAGATTGCTCTCGGCCCTGTGTGAATCACATAAAATCGGCCAATTTCTGCACAATATACAGGGTGTCAGGTTCTTGCAGGAGATAGAGAGGAAAGGAAAGGGCTGGAACTTGACCCTGCAGGTGCTGGATGGAATCCTTTCCCACAACGGAGAGCGCTATTCTCAGGCATTGGAGCCACAAAAAGGGAAAAATTTTGTGGTCTTGGACCGTGAAGTGGGGCAAATAAAGGAAGACGCCTCGGTGGACATCTGGCCAATGACTCTGGAAGGATGCGTGGTTAGGATGGCCGATACCATCAGTTACATTGGCCGGGATATCGAAGATGCCATCAGACTCGGCCTGATAGGCCGTTCAGATCTCCCTGAAGAATGCAGGCGGATTCTGGGTGAGACCAACGGGACCATCGTTTACACCCTGGTGGAAGATCTTGTTGCAAATAGTTTGGACCGACACCACGTATGCTTCAGTGTTACCGTGGGAAACGCACTCAAGCGGCTAAAGGAGTTTAATGAAGCGTCCATCTATAGAAACCCAAAAGTAAAAGATCAGACCCCCAAAATCAAGCTGATGTTTGAGTTGTTGTTTGAAGAATACCTCCGTGACCTTGAAACGGGAAATGAGGATTCAGATATCTTCAGAGGATTCTTGGACGGCATGTCGCCGGAATACAGGGAAAAGGCCTCCTCCCCTGAAATCGTGCGCGATTTCGTTGCGGGCATGACAGATGAATACTTTCTTAACCAATGCCAAAAGAACCTTGTGCCCCAAAGAAAGGCAAGTATCTCATAGACATAAATAAATTAAGGATAACTTTTTTGATACAATTTAATGAAACTATTACTGAAAACGATTGACAAAAGAAAACCCAATAGGTATGGGTATTTGCGCTCTCAATGCAGTGAGGGTCACTAATACTATATGCTGGAGGCCATAAGATGGTTCAGGTTGGGGAGCTTAAAGAGGGAGACACCATCTTAAAGCTCGAAGACATTCACATGTATTTTGGTAAGGTAGCCGCCTTGGCCGGAGTAAGCCTGGAGGTAAAGAAGGGTGAGATTCACTCCATTATTGGCCCGAACGGGGCCGGCAAGACGGTCATGATGAACTGCATTAACGGTCTTTATAGACCGCAGAAAGGAAATATCTACTTCAAAGGGGAAAGGGTTAACGCCCTCAAGCCATACCAGCGGGCCGAGCTGGGTATTTCACGGACTTTCCAGAAATTGGAGCTCTTTGGCGGGATGACGGTCCTCGACAACATCCGCTTAGGGAGACATATCCATCTCAAGAGTGGTATCCTGAGTGGTTCCGTTTATGCGGGCAAGACCAAGCGGGAAGAGTTGGAGAGCAGGAAGTTTATCGAGGAAGAAATTATTGACCTGCTTGAGATAGAAAGCATCCGGGATAAGTCTGCCCATATGCTCCCTTATGGGCTCCAAAAGCGTGTTGAACTGGGCAGGGCCCTGGCACTCAATCCCGAACTCTTGTTGTTAGATGAGCCATTGGCCGGGTTGAACTTGGAAGAGGTGGAGGACATGGCCCGTTTCATCCTGGATATCAATGAAGAGAAACGCTGGAAGATCACCTGTGTCCTGGTGGAACATGATATGGGTGTGGTCATGGATATTTCCCACAGTGTGAATGTGTTGAATTTTGGCATTCAGATCACAGACGGGCCACCGGAGGAGGTCCAGAAAAACCCGGAGGTTATTAAGGCCTACCTGGGTGAAGAGGATTTGTATTCCACAAGGAGGTAACGAAAAGCGATGCGTGGAAATGGGATAGAAATCACCAAGGACCTCACCATTCCCAAGCTTTTTGTCAGGCAATGTAAGAAGTATGGCAATGACAAGGTGGCCATGAGGGAGAAAGAGTTCGGCATATGGATCCCTTTTACCTGGCAGGATTACCATGACAATGTCAAATACCTCTCCTTAGGGATGGTCAGCCTGGGTTTGAAGCGGGGGGACAAGGTTGCAATGATCGGGGACAACCGGCCCGAGGGACTTTGGGCGGAAATGGCCGCCCTTTGTGCCGGTGGGATAGGTGTGTGGCTCTTCCAGGACTGTATGATGGATGAAGTCAAATACATTATCGATCATTCTGACTCCAAGTTCTTTGTAGGTGAAACCCAGGAAGAGGTGGACAAGGCACTATCCATCAAAGACGACTGCCCCAAGTTGAAAACCATAATCTGGGATGACCCAAAGGGCATGAGGAATTACCACCAGGAGTATCTCATCAGCATAAAAAAGATCCAGGAGTTAGGAAAGGAGCTTGACAGAAAGGAGCCTGACCTTTTTGAAAATATGATAAACGAAGGCCACGGAGATGATATTTGCCTCCTTTTTTACACCTCCGGGACCACAGCCCTTCCCAAGGGCGCACTCCTGACACACTGGAATATGCTGACCATGGGCAGGAATCTCATGGCACTTGATCCCTGCTATGACACCGATGATTTTGTATCTTATCTCCCTTTTGCCTGGATCGGAGAGCAGATGATGTCCATATCCTGCGGTCTACAGGTCGGATATACCCTCAACTTTCCGGAAGAGCCGGATACGGCCCAGGAAAATATCAGGGAGATCGGCCCACATGTGATGTTTGCACCTCCCAGGCTTTATGAGGGAATGACCCGTCAGGTCCAGGTGAAATACATTGACTCCACCTGGATCAAGAGGAAGATCTATGAATTTGCCACCAAGGTGGGGTATAAGGTGGCAAATATCAAGTTTGAAAAGAAGCACGTGTCCTTGAGCCTGAAGTTTTTGAACTGGCTTGCCTATATTACCATGCAGAAGAAGCTGAAAGATCACTTGGGCCTGTCACGACTCAGACACTGTTACACCGGTGGGGCGGCCATGGGCCCCGACCACTTTCGGTTCTTCCACGCCCTGGGCGTCAACCTGAAACAGATATACGGCCAGACCGAGATCGCCGGCATCTCCATTGTCCACAGGGATGGGGACGTGAAGTTTGACACTGTGGGTACTCCCATCCCGGAAACAGAGGTCAAGATCACCGACGAGGGTGAAATCATATCCAAAAGCCCTTCGGTGTTTTTGGGATATTACAAGAACGAAGAGGCCACCGAGAAGACCCTGGTGGATGGGTGGCTCTATTCCGGGGACAGGGGTTTCATTGATGAAGATGGGCACCTGGTGGTATTTGACCGGTCCAAGGATGTGATGACCCTTTCCGATGGCAGGCCATTTTCTCCCCAATATCTCGAAACCAGATTAAAGTTCAGCCCCTTTATCCAGGAGGCCTGGGCCATTGGTGATGAGAGAGATTATGTGACGGCCGTGATGTGTATCGATTATGCAGTGGTAGGGAAGTGGGCCGATGATAAGAAGCTCAACTATACCAGCTATCCGGAGCTTTCCCAGAAACAAGCGGTCTATGACCTGGTGCAGGAACAGATCGAAGAGGCCAACAAGGACCTGCCCGGACCTGCCAAGATCAATAAATTCGTAAATCTGTATAAGGTCTTTGACGCGGACGATGAAGAGTTGACAAGGACATCCAAGTTGAGACGTGCCTTTGTGGGAGACCGGTATAAGGATATTGTTGACACCCTCTATTCGGATGCGGATACGGTTCATATGGATACTAAAATTACATATGAGGATGGGAGGGAGCAGCGCATAAAGACCGATTTGCGCATCCAGAAAACAAACGTGTAATGAGGCGGCAACAAGGAGTAAGGAGGTAGGTAAAGAATGGAGCTGTTTTTTATGAGTTTGACCACAGGTCTCATGGTGGGCGGAATCTATGCCTTGGTTGCCTTAGGGTGGGTCCTCATCTACAAGTGCTCGGGTGTCCTCAATCTGGCCATGGGCGAGTTGACCCTTATCGGGGCCTATGTGACCTATACCTTTCACGCGATAGGCGTTCCCTTTGTCCCTGCCGTGTTGTTGACGTTGATTGTGGGAATTATCCTCGGGTTTTTGACTGAACGTATCTTTTTGGACAAGCTCATCGGAGAGCCTATTTTGGCCGTTATCATGGTGACAGTGGGGCTCTCTTTTTTCTTAAAGGGCCTCATAGGATATATATGGGGGTCAGACACCAGGGTCTTCACCCCTCCCATATTTGACATCAAACCGATTACGGTCGGCATTCTCAAGATATCTCCTGTGTATCTCTGGTCTTTCATCCTTTCCATTGTGCTGCTCATCGTATTTGTAGCTTTTTTTAAGTATACCCGCTGGGGTCTTTCCATGCAGGCCACTGCCGATGACGAAACGGCCGCCCTCTCTCTCGGGGTTAGTGCCCGGTTTGTCTACGCGGCCGCGTGGGCCATTGCCTTTATGAGCGCGGGCGTTGGCGGGGCCCTCCTCGGAAACATCAATGGGATCAATATTTCCGTGGGCCACTTAGGGTTGCTGGTGCTCCCTGCCGTGGTTTTGGGCGGGTTAAATTCTGTCCCGGGGGCCATTGTTGGGGGGATCATGATCGGATTGCTACAGAATTTTTCCGGGACATACCTTGACGCGTATTTCCCCGGAGGGGTGAAGGAGATTATGCCCTTTGCCTTTATGGCTGTATTTCTGCTTTTCAAGCCCTACGGCCTGTGGGGATGGGAGAGGATTGAGAGGGTGTAGGAGGTTATCCTATGTCGAGCGTTTGGCTGCCGTGTGGTGATTATCATTGGAACTATGCACAAGATCAGGGTTGGTGGCAGACCAATTTTCTGAAGGGGAAGATGATCCTGCTCTTGGCCATTGTTTTCATCGGCATACCCCTCGTTGCTGATGAATACTGGATCAGCGTTGGTACCATGATTGGGTATACCGCCATGGGGGCGTTGGGGGTTCAGCTCCTTATCGGTTACTCCGGGCTACTCACTCTTGGACATGCCGCTTTTATTGCGGTTGGCGCTTATACGAGCGTCATGTTAATCCTCCAGTTCCCATGGCCCCAGTTCCTTATTGACTGGGGGCTTGCATATCCGATCAGCATCATTGCCGCCGGTATTGTCGCAGGGCTCTGGAGTGTTCTTTTTGGATTGCCCTCTGCCAAGGTGAAAGGCTTCTATCTCATCCTAACCACCATGGCGGCCCAGTTTATCACCGTTGATTTTATCCTGACCCAGTATGTCAGCCAGATCGGCGGCAGGGGCCAGGCGTTTTCTCTTCCCCCGGGGACCATCAAGATCGGGCCGTGGGTCATTGAAAATGATATACAGATTTATTTTGTGATGGCGGTTATACTCACGCTCATGGTGATCGTTTTAGCCAATCTGCTCAGGTCCAAACCGGGCCGCGCATGGATAGCCATCAGGGATAATGATATTGCGGCAGAGGCCCTCGGCATCAATATCGTCTGGTACAAGCTCTTAGCCTTTTTTGTGGCCGGGTTTATGGCCGGTGTTGCCGGGGCATTCTGGGTTTGTAACACCGCTGCCTTGAGTCCTGAACACTTTCAGTGGTTTTTGTCCCTCTGGTTGGTGGGAGTGATTTTGATCGGAGGGGTCGGTTCCATTCAGGGGGCCATTTTCGGTTCCATTTTTATGGTGGTTGTTATGGAATTGCTCCAGATGGGGGCCATTCCATTGGCCGAGTATTACCCCAAAATCCTTTTTGATTTTGCCTATATTAAAGATATGGCATTCGGTCTCGCTATCTGTGCCTTTCTGATTTATGAACCCAACGGTCTTGCCTACCGCTGGTGGCAGGCCAAGAACTATTTTAACCTGTGGCCGTTTTCATATTAGGCCGATAAATTCAATCCCGTCTGGAGCGATGCTTGAAAATATCTGACAACTAAACAACTTAACGTTTTAATCCTGCAGGGCGGGACTCAACCAGAACTCGAAAGGAGGTGAGAGAATCTAAAGGTCAAATTGTAACGTTTGGTGACAGAGGTTAATAGGAGATTTTCATAATAGCAAAGGGGGGAAAATCTATGAAGAAAAGTATTTTTCTGAAGATTTTGGTAATTTTTTTGGCTGTGGCATTTTTGGCAGGATTTTCAACTATTGCTGTGGCCAAGAAGATCAAGGTAGGTGGCCTCAATGATACCACCGGCGCCACATCGGATGTGGGTAAGGATTATGCTATTGGCATGGCGGAGGCCTTCAAGTACATCAATTCCCAGGGGGGTGTTAACGGAAAGAAGATCAAGTACGTCTGGTTTGACTATGGTTACCGCATCCCTGAAGCCATCACAAAGTATAAGCTTTTGAAAAGACTCGGAAATATTGCAATTATGGGATGGGGGACCGGAGATACTGAGGCCCTTTCACCCACGGTCAATAAGGATAAAATTCCCTATGTGTCCGCTTCCTATTCGGCCCATTTGACCGATCCCAAAAAGACACCCTATAACCTCTTCTTTTCATCTGACTACTCAACCAATGCACGGTCCGCTATTACCGCCTGGTTTGACAAGAAATGGCCTAAACATAAGGATTTTGGCAAGAGAAAACCGAGATTTGCCTGTGTTTATATGTTTGCTTCACCTTATGGCAGCGCACCTATCAAGGCCATCAAAGACCAGGCCAAACTCTTAGGTTTTGAAATAGGCCCGGATCAGGACGTGTCGCTCTTTGCGATCGATACCAAGAGCCAGGTCATGGCCCTCAAACCGTTCAAGCCCGATCTGCTGTGGCACGGCAACACCACCATGTCGGTTGCGGCAACGGTGAGGGATGCCTATGCCCTCGGCCTTGGCACCGACTGGATCATCAATAACTGGGGCTTTGATGAAAACCTGCCTCGCTTAGCCGGAAAGGCGGCTGAAGGGGTCATGGGGGCCACACCGTGTGCATTTTTCGGGCAGAACTACAAAAATATGGACCTTGTTGTGTCATCAGCCCAGCTTTATAACCCTGGTGTTCCTGTGGGGAAGCGGCTGATCCGGACTGTTCAGGCATGGGGTGATGCCCTGGTCCTCTGGGAGGCCATGAAAAGGGCCGACAAGAAAGGCGTAGACCTGACAAAAAAGGGTTGTGGTCCTGCGATTATGAAGGAAGGGTTTGAAACAATGCGCAATTTTGACATAGGTCTCGGCGCTGCACCCATCAGTTTTACGGCCACTGATCATCGACCTGCCACTGGTTGTCTTATCCAGGAGTGGAAGGGAGGCAAGTTTCAGACAGTGGAGGCCGTGGATCTGAAGAAGAGATGGCCTAAACTGTGGGCAACGAAATGGTTAGGATGGTAAGCAACCGAAAACATCACCCCTGGAGGTAGGGTCTTGGAGAGATCAGAGGCAATACTGAAGATAAATAACATTGAGGTCAAGTACCATGAGGTTATCTTAGTGCTCAAGGGCGTTTCCATCGAGGTGCCCAGGGGGGGAATTGTTGCACTGTTAGGGGCTAATGGCGCCGGCAAGAGCACGACCCTCAAGGCCATTTCCGGCCTTTTAAAGACCGAGGATGGTGAGGTCACGGACGGCGCCATTGAGTATGAAGGGAAGCGTATCCACCACGAAGGGGCGGCAAAGATCGCCAAGGCGGGGATTATCCAGGTCATCGAGGGCCGGCGTGTGTTTGAGCATCTTACGGTTGAAGAAAACCTGAAAGTGGGCGCTCACCTCAGAAAAACCGGTTCTGTGAAGGAAGGCCTTCAGGCGGTCTATCATTATTTCCCAAGGCTTCTTGAGAAACGTAGCGAAACCGCCGGTTTTGTGAGCGGCGGTGAACAACAGATGACGGTGGTGGGAAGGGCCTTGATGACCGAGCCCAAACTGGTGCTGCTGGATGAACCTTCCATGGGTCTGGCGCCCATGTTGATCCATGAAATCTTTAATATCATCATGAAACTCAACAAGGAGGAGAAGATCTCAATCCTCCTTGTTGAACAGAACGCCAAACTGGCCTTGAGCGTTGCACCGTATGCCTACGTTATGGAGACCGGCAGGATCGTCATGGACGATACCTCGGAGCAACTGAGCCAGAACGAGGATATCAAGGATTTCTACCTCGGCCTGGGAGACAGGGGTGGAAAGAAGAGTTTTCGAGATGTAAAACACTACAAACGAAGAAAAAGGTGGTTGAGCTAATAGAGAACAGATTCCAACTCGTACGGCGGGATTGGGAATTTAGTTCGGTCTTAGTCTTAATGCGGAAATCCGAAATCGAAAAGGGAGGTTCTGAATCATGAAGAAAAAACTGGTTCTGATGACAGTGCTCATTTTTGGCCTCAGTGTGGCGTTGATCTCCTGCGTCACGACACCGGTCAAGCCAACCAACAAAAATTTTATTGCACCGAAGGTTACTCTTGCAGGCTTCGAGGTTCCTCAATATGATGGGTATTGGTATTTTTCAAGTAAGGTGAAACCGACCAAGGGAAAAGCTGGAAACAGGGGTTCGATGCTACCCTTGAGCTTTCTCTTTAATGTACAAAACGAGAATCCCTATCCAATTTTGTTGAATGGGATGATCTTTACTGTTGTATTTGATAAGGAATTTTCTTTAGTGACTTACAACAACCAAGATGAATACTGGATTCCGGCCGGTAAGACCGACCAGATAAGGGCGACAACGCTGATCACGGCGCGCTCGGCCCTGCTGAGCTTGCTGGTTACCGGCGGCTTCAAATTAAAGGCCAAGGGCTGGAGCCCTTGGAAGGCTCTTGAGACTTGGTGGAAGGGTGTGCCGGACGGAACCACGCCTATCAACATCACCGAGTGCTCCTTTTCATTTGAGGCAGATGGTGTATCAAAGATCTATCCTTATGAAATCCAAGCGCAATAATTTCTGACCAATCCAGGCCCTTTGTCGCTGTTTTCAAGCGGCAAAGGGCGTTTTTTTCGGGGGAAATTATGGGACTCTACGATTTTACTTTCTATGATCTGATAAACCGTAATGCGACCAACTATAAGGAGAGGGACGCATGGTTCGAGGTAGATGACGAACGAGCCCTAACCTTTTCTCAGTATAAACAAAAGGTAGATCTGATTGCCTCTGGCTTACGAAAGGCGGGCATCGAAAAGGGGGATCGTATCGGGGTTTTGGGAAAAAACAGCCTTGAATACTTTTTCTTATATGGTGCTGCGGCCGGTCTTGGGGCGGTCGTGCTGCCTATCAATTGGCGGCTCTCCCCTGATGAGGTGGCATTCAATCTCAATGACTGCGAGCCCAAGGTCGTGTTTGCAGACCAGGAGTTTCAAGAGACCGTTGAGGGGATCAAGGACAAACTTCCATCCGTCAAAAAGTACTTCAACCTGGGTCCGGGAGGAGGTAATTTTTCAGATTTTGGGTCTTTGATGGATCATCAGGAGTATTTTGAACCGGAGACGGTATCCACAGACGATGGCTTTGTCATCATCCATACTGCCGCTGTGGCCGGCAGGCCCAGAGGGGCCTTGCTTAGTCATGGCAATGTCCTGTGTGCCGACATGCATTTTGGCTATTTCTTCAATCTTACCCCTGAGGATACCCATCTAAATATCCTCCCGCTTTTTCACGTGGGCGGGCTTTTTATGGTCACATCGAGCTTTCATGCAGGGGTCTTGAATGTCAATATGGGAAAATTTGATGCCGAAAAGGCCGTGGAGATGATTGAGGAAAAAAAGGTATCTATGATGTTCACCTTTGCCCCCATCCTCTCATCCGTCCTTGAGGCACATGAAAAAACAGGCAGAGATATCAGCAGCCTCAAGATCTCGGCCGGACTGGATACACCGGAGACCATAGAGAAATACCAACAGATCACAGGTGGCACCTTCTACTCCATGTATGGCCAGACAGAGACCTCGTGTGTGGCCACCTTTTGTGCCTATGATGAGAGGCCCGGGTCGGCAGGCAAGATGCTTCCTTTATCCGAAGTGAGGCTTTTGGATGATTATGATGACCCGGTCCCTGTGGGAAAAGTGGGCGAAATAGCCATGAAGGGCCCCATGGTCTTCAAGGGATACTGGAATCTCCCGGATGATAACGCGTATACCTTCAGGGAGGGCTGGCATCATACGGGTGACCTGGGCCGGTTCGATGAAGACGGGTTTCTATGGTATGCGGGCCGAAAGGCCGAGAAGGAACTGATCAAACCCGGGGGTGAAAATGTCTACCCCGCAGAGGTTGAAAAGGTCGTGCTTCAGCACCCGGCAGTAGAGAGGACCGTGGTGTTCGGGGTGCCCGACCCCAAATGGAAAGAGGGGATCAAGGCGGTCTGCCGGATAAAAGAGGGAGAAACCCTGGAACCACAGGCGTTGATAGATTTTGTGGGGGACAGGATCGCCAGATTTAAGAAACCCCAGTATGTGGAATTTATAACCGATTTTCCTCTCCTCGAAGATGGTGAACCCGACAGGGTCAAGATAAAGGAATTGTACGGGGGAGAGCAATAGGACGTTCCAGGCCCAGTCTCACCTGCTCTAACGCAAGGCCCTGCCTCTCCAAGGCTGGGCCTTTTTTTTAACGAGGACTTTATTCATGTTTCATTTTACCGATGAACAGAAAATGATTCAAGAGATGGTTGGGAGATTGGGCAGAGATGAAATTGGCCCCCTGGCTGAAAAAGCAGATATATCAGGATATTCGTCGCCCGAAGTCGTCAGGCTCTTGGCTGACAATGGTCTTTTGAAAATGAGTTTGCCAACGGAATATGGCGGAATTGGCGCCAATCACACCACCATTGCCCTTGTCGTGGAAGAGTTGGCCAAGGTGGACGCCTCAACGGCAATGATCGTCTTTGTAAACCAGACGCTCCCTCAGATCCTGGGAGACTGGGGAAACAAAGAACAAAAAGCCCGTTTCTTTGGCCGTATGTCATCTGGTGACAAGATAAATGCCTTTTCCCTGACAGAGCCAAATTTTGGATCCGAATCTGCCTCTATTCAAACCAGGGCAGTCAGGGAGGGAGAACACTATGTGGTAAACGGTACCAAAATCTTTGTGTCAAACGGTGACATAGCCGATTTTGTCACCGTCGTTGTGCGTACTGGAGAAGGGGAGAGACACAGAGGTCTCTCAGCCTTGATCGTGGAGAAGGGGACCAATGGGTTTTCGGTGGGCAAACACGAGAACAAAATGGGTCTCAGGGGTACGAATCTGGCAGAGCTTATATTTGAAGATGCTATGGTGCCGAAAGAAAACATGGTCGGTGAACCGGGAAAGGGTTGGGATATCCTCATGACAACAGCGGCCGATTTCAGGGCATACGGGCCGGGTGCAATGGGTGTGGGGCTGGCACAAGGAGCCCTTGACTACGCAGTGAAGTATGCCAAACAGAGGGTCCAGTTCGGTGTTCCCATTGCCGACCACCAGGCCATTCGATTTATGCTGGCAGATATGTGCATCAAAATCGAGGCGGCCAGGAGCCTGCTTTACCGGACTACGATGATGACGGACTCGGGATCTTCCGAGTGGAACATGCAAAGCCGTCTCACCTCGGGAATCAAGTGTTTTGCCTCGGACGTGGCCATGGGGGTAACCATTGACGCCGTTCAGATCCTGGGAGGTTACGGGGTCATGAAGGATCATCCCGTGGAAAGGATGATGCGGGATGCCAAGATGATTCAGATCTTTGACGGCAGCAACCAGATACAACGGGTTATTGTAGCCAGGACCCTGTTAACCTGAATAGTAGTACGAAGAGGGAAATAGGTATGTCAAGATGAGAAAAGTAGATCATTTTTTAGATCCGAAGCCTCGGAGTAAACTGACAGCAATATAGGTTCAATATGTAGTATGTAGGAGGTGGGATTGTGATCAAACTTTTAGGCATTTGTGGAAGCCGTGTGAAAGAGGGGAACATGGAAGCCCTTCTTCGTGAGGCCATGACCCATGCGCGAAAACAATCGGACGTGGACGGCGAGGTTATCACACTGTGGGGTAAAGAGATCAACGGCTGTAACCAATGTAATTGGTGTATCAAGAATCAGTCTGCGGATCAGCCGTGTGCTCAGGATGATGACATGAAGTGGGTCTATCCCAAGTTCCTGGAAGCGGATGGGATCATATTGGCCTCACCGGCACATTTTGGGCGTCTTTCGGGATTGATGGCCGATGTGATTGATCGTACAAGGGCCTTTGTGCATGGCAATATTTACAAAATGCCCCTGAAGAACAAGGTGGGGGGCGCAATGGCCCTATCTTTTTTCAGGGGAGGAGGGATTGAGACGACCCTTTCCAGTATGGACCTATTCTTTCTCTGTCATCAGATGATCGTTGCCACCAGCGGGCTGTACCAACTCGGCGCCGGGGCGCACTCGAGCCTCGAAGGCAAAGGCCGATTCCAAAAAGAGCCTCGTCACGTTGTCCTTGAAGACGATTACGGTGTCCTTTCGACCGCTATACTGGTCGATCGGATAGTCGAACTTGCCCGGATCGTTTCCGCAGGTCAGAGAGCAATTGAGAAGAGATAATCAACAGCAGCATGCGAACCACATCTGAGGCCCCGCCTCCCACCTACCCTTCCATAATCTCCACCTTGATCATCGTGTCACCTTGTTTGACTCCATCCACAACCTCCTGCCCCCGCGTTACCTTTCCGAAGACAGTGTGTTTACCGTCCAAATGGGGCTGCGGCGAATGCGTGATAAAAAGCTGGCTTCCATTTGTGTTCGGCCCCGCATTTGCCATGGAGATTGACCCTGTCTCGTGCTTTAGCGGGTTCCCATCTACCTCATCCTCAAACCGGTAGCCTGGCCCCCCTCGGCCCGTACCTGTCGGGTCCCCCCCTTGAATCATAAAATCGTCGATTACCCTGTGAAAGGATACCCCGTCATAGAAGCCTTCTCGCGCCAGAAAGACAAAGTTGTTAACCGTCTTGGGGGCATATTCCGGGTAAAGCTCCAACTCAATGGCCCCCTTCTCGGTCTCTATCATCGCCTGGTATCTCTTTTGCGAATCGATCCGCATTTCTGGTTGATTGTCCCATTTTTTCCCGGCCATAGATTGATCTCCTTATCTTTTTTGATTCAATAGACTTATGAAGTTCCGTTTTCGTCAATTCCCAAAAACCCATTATTTTTACCCCGTGAAACCTCTTCTTGTTTCACCGGGGCCAGTGTTCTCTCCGAGCCGTAGGCTTTACCCTCCGGCCTGGAAGCCCTACGGGCTGGAAGCGGAGCCGGAGGCCAACATTCCAACATTCCAACATTCCCTCCGGGGCGTAGGCCCTACGGGCCAGAGGCCAATTGGGGTGAGACCCCTAAGTTCTTACCACACAACATTTTATATTGCACTTTATAAATCAATGTCTAGAATTTACACCATGAACACCAGCGTGAACACCAGCGACAAAAAACTCTACATCGCCATGGTGGGCCTTCCTGCCAGGGGAAAGTCCACCATTGCCAGCAAGCTAAAAGAGAATCTGGCCAAAGACGGCGTAAAAACACGGATTTTTAATAACGGTGATCTGAGGAGAAAACTTACAAAGGAAGATACGTCCAGCCCAGGATTTTACGACCCGGAAAACAAACATGGATTGGCCATCAGAGAAAAGATCGCCCTGACGAATATTGCCCGTGCCAAAGACTTTTTTGGAAAAGGGGGGCAAGTGGCCATTCTAGACGCAACAAACGTCAGTCTCAGGAGGAGGGCAAGAATTGTTCAGCTGTTTACCGACCAGCCTCTTCTTTTTATCGAATGTATCAACGAGGATAAGGAAATTTTGAAGGCAAGCGTAGAGAAAAAGGTGACCCTTTCGGAATTCAAGCACTTGGCAAGGGAGGCTGCAATTCAAAGCTTTGGGCAGCGCATCAATTACTACTCTACCATTTATACGCCCCTCAAAGATGAACGGAATTTCCTCAAACTGGATTCCCTGTACAATAAGATCTCTAAAGAGGAAATCACGGACGATATCCCTTATTACGACCGGATCAGGGATTTTCTGGTTACAGATACGGTTAAGAACCTTTTCCTGGTCAGGCATGGAGAGACCTATTTCAACCTTCAGAACAGGATCGGCGGGGATTCCCCTCTGACGGAAAATGGGAAAATGCAGGCCAAGGCGTTGGCCCGATTCTTTAGGCGGAAGGAGATCCCTTTCGTTTTTACCAGCCAGAAGAGGCGGACCATCCGGACGGCAGTTCCCATCAAGAAATTGCAGAAAAACTGCACGATTATCCCCCTCAAAGAGTTTAACGAAATCGACAGTGGCGTGTGTGAGTGTATGAGTTATGAAGAGATCAGGGAACAAATGCCCCACGTGTATTTGGCCAGAAAGGAGGATAAATACCACTACATCTACCCCAAAGGGGAGGGGTATATTTCCATGAAGGAGCGGGTGGACAGGGGAATCAAGAAGGCGATCTATCTGAGCGGCAACTCCCGGAATATCATGATCATCGGCCACAGGGCCGCAAACAGGATGATCCTTTCACACTTTCTTTTTCGAAGAAAAGAGGATGTTCCGTATATTTATGTTCCACAAGACAAATTTTACCATATCGTGGCCACCCAGTACAAAAAGCTCTTCCAGTTAAAGAGGTATGATAACCATCCCCCTGTGTGATATCCTTACTGCGCAACCTGCCTCTTGTTGGACTTGGCTAACATAAGAAAGCAGGCCGATGAAATACCTGCGGAACCATATATCATGCACATCACCATGACCTGGTATCTGACAGCTATTAACGGAGAAATTCCAGATAAGATCTGCCCCGTCATCATACGTGGGAGAGAAACAAGCCCTACCGCAAACAGGGAATTGGTAATGGGAATGAGAGACGCCCGAAGCGCAATGCTGCGCGCTTTCTCATAGGGGACATCTCTTTCGGTTTCCGCTTCTAATCTCTCCGCCGCAAGGCTCACGCTATTCATCGCATTCGCAAAGATCATACCCGCGAGGGGGATCAGATAACGAGGCCAATACCATGGATGAAGATCGAGGACCCCTTGGGTAATCAGAACTAAAGTTAAGCCCCCTCCCAGGATTATGGAACACAATGAATTCTTATACAACCGCCATCGATTTGCCCTTATTGAACGCAGGGCAATCCAGCTTGAGGTGAAAACCATAACCGCCAAAACCGCCAAGACAACCCAGGCGTTATCAGATTGAAATATGTAAGCCAAAAAGTAGCCGATCAGCAAGAGTTGGACAAGCATTCGGGAAATTGCATAAAGCGCGTTGCGAGAATTCAGAGACCATTTGTAAAGGATCCCCACCACTATCATCGCGGGAATAAGGGCTATGGCCAAATTTGCAAATGGTATTATCTGAATTGAATCATTCATGATTGATAAAACCTCGTTGTATTAGAGTCTCGGATCGTAACCTCTCGGCAAAATTAGAAAATTATTGAAACCATAACCGTCGGTCGTTACTTAGCGTCACCCGTCGCGTTACCCAAGATCAAGACGACTTTTTGAAATATTGTATGAATTTAGTTTTTTTCAAAATTGGCACTTAAGGCTTGCGCAAAAATAACTTCGCAGAATTGGCGCCCAGATTTGGGTCAGATTTGGCTGCGCTGATTGAGCAAAACCGCAGAAATAGTAGTACTATTTAGAGGCTTTTACAATTGAGGCGCGGCCGAAGATGACCTGAAGATGGGATGCAAAAATGTAAAGTCATTTTTGCGTAAGCCCTTAGACAGGGAAATGGGGGTTCCGTTTTGAAGGGTGTAACCCTGTCTGAGACCGTTAGAGAGCGTTAAGTAATCACGGACAAGGACGTCACCCAGAGCCATAGGACTTTCCCGGAAGGACTTCCCCCTGTTTTCTCCCACGGCACGTGATTGCTTTACGCTCTCTTACGGGCGAGTTTTACACCCGAAAAACGGAACCCCCATTGCCCTAATTTCAAAGAGCTAAAGTGTTACGAAATATTCAATTTTCAATCGTCACTATTCAATTTGTCGTTAGCTGTTTTCTTAAGGCGATATAAACCTTCTCGTGATTAGGTACGGCTAACCCATGCCTACGCCCCTCCCTGACAATGTAGCCGGTAAATGTTTCCAACTCTGCCCACTTTCCTTTTTCGAAGTCCATCTGCATGGAGGTCTTTGCTTCAGGAGGAAAACTGCGGGCCTTTTCTAAGGTTACCTCCCTGATATTTTCTTGAAATCTGATCTCTTGAGAATTGGCTACGAGCAAGACTTCCTCAAGAAGCGCCTCCACAAGCGCTTTCCCTTCCGGGCTATCCATAAGTTCCCCGAGTGGTTTCCCCAGAAATGATGTGGCGCTCGCAAATGGAGAAATAAACAAAAATTTTTCCCATACAATATTCCTTATGTCTTTTCTATATTCTGCGTCTATATTCGCCAGCTCAAATATATTTTGAATGCCTTCTCCATCAACTTGGATTCCCGATTCACTACCGAAAAACAGCTTGCCCGAGCCCCCCACCTGTTTAACAACCCCGGGTTGGACCCTATGTACACCGATATATACACAACCGTTTAACACCTTCCCGGCAGGTAGAATAGATTGCAGTTTTTCGGCGTTATCGACGCCATTGAGCAATGAAACAATTATCGTATTTTCCCCAATATTAGGGACAAGCATCTTTGCACTTTCCTCAAGATCATAGCCTTTCACACAATAGATGACTAAATCAAATATCCCGCAGCCCGACGGATCATCGGTTGCCAGATCAGGGGTGACTGTAAATTCCCCTTTTTCGCTTATCAGTCTCAGCCCTCTTGCCTTTATTTCATCCAGGTGATCCCCCCGTGCAACAAATACGATTTCAACATCTCTGTCGTCAAAATAACGCTTTGCCAGAAACCCGCCATAATAACCACCTACACCACCTATTCCCACTACTGCAATTTTCATAAACAAGTCTCCTCCGATTATCTCCAGTGTTAATGAAAAACGAAAAATGTCATGACTGCCCAACTTCCTACACCTGAAATCCAGCTCCTCACAGATTCAGTAGCACCCAACCTTCAAAACATTCTTTTGACAAACCCATAAGATTTTGTCACACAAAACCACTCGGGGCAAATAATGCCATTAAAATTCAGATAATTCAAGTTGTAGTGCGGTCGTGATGTGATGGATGCGGGCCATACTTGCCCTTACCATTGAAAAAGGTTATGGTTGATGTGTCGCAACATAGGACAAACACCTTCTCGAGATCCATAGTCACCACTCAGTAAAGAATCCACGCCCGGAGAGAGTAATGTGATGGAATTGAAAGAAACATCTTTAGAATCCGGAAAACTGCTTAAGAGATTTCTCTCTTGGGCCTCATGTGTTCAGTATTCTGGAAGATCTTTTTCCCAACACTCCACTACTCCACCACTCCGTGCCAAACAAAATACCGGCAGAGCCATTTTCTCTGACCCGGCCCCGCCTCCGGCCCATAGGGCCTACGGCCCGGAGGGAGGACCGGATTTTTGGACCTAAATAAATATGGGGGAAATAACCGTGGGTTAGTGTTGAATTCTCGGTAACTTCTCAATAAATTCGGGAGAAATAATGGGGTTTCTGGAGGGGGGTTCAGCTGTTTCTTTCCTGCGCTCTCTCAAAGTGAATTTACCTCTCACTTCCGCAGTGGTTGATATTTGGGGTTTTCTCCTAATGAATCCTATTGGCTACTCCATGCTTTCCGCAAAACCCCAAATATCAGCCACGCTACGACGACAGGTTTAGAGAGCGCAGGAAAGAAACAGCTGAACCCCCCACGGTGCCCGAAATTATTGAGAACATACAATCCCCGTGAAGGTGATTCTTGAACCGCCTTCACGAAAAGAAAGGAGAAATAGGTCTCGATGAAAACTGGAGATGATTACCTGGCCTCCATCAAATCCTTGGACCTGGAGGCCCACATAATGGGGGAAAAGACAGGTCACTTGTCGGAACACGGATTGGTGAGACCCTCGCAGCAGGCAGTGGCCCTCACCTATGATGGCGCGCATGACCGTGACACCGCTGAGCTTTTTTGTGTGGAATCCAACCTCTGCAGGGAGACAGTGAACCGGTTTACCCACCTGCACCAGAGCACCGATGACTTGGTCAACAAGGTCAAGATGCAGCGTTACTGCGGCATAAAGACCGCCTGCTGCTTCCAGCGGTGTGTGGGTCTGGATGCCGCAAACGCTATCTTCAGCACCACGTTTGAGTGCGACGGGAAACACGGCACCCCTTATCATCAGCGCTTTAGGGACTATTGGACGTGGGTGCAGCAGGAAGACCTGGTGGTGGATGGCGCCATGACTGACCCCAAAGGCGACAGAGGAAAACGACCCAAGGACCAGGCCGACCCTGATCTGTATCTGCGTGTCAAGGAGCGCAGGAGCGGAGGGGTCGTAATCAACGGGGCAAAGCTGCACCAGACAGGCATGCTCAATTCCCACGAGATCCTGGTGATGCCCACCATGGCCATGAGGCCGGGGGAGGAAGATTGGGCCATATGCTGTGCGGTCCCGACCAATTCGGAAGGGATCCACTACATTTACGGCCGCCAGGCAAGCGACACACGGAAGTTGGAGGAATTCGGCCTTGACATGGGAAACCCTGTGTTTGGCGGGCAGGAGGTCATGACTGTTTTTGACAATGTCTTTGTGCCTGAGGAGCGCATTTTCATGGATGGTGAAATAGATTTTTCCGGTATCCTTGTGGAACGGTTTGCTTCCTACCACCGTCAGAGCTACGGGGGCTGCAAGGTCGGTGTCGGCGATGCCCTTATCGGGGCCACGGCCCTTATCGCCAGCATGAACGGAGTGGGCGGGGCCAGCCATATCAGGGACAAGATAGTGGAGATGATCCACCTCAATGAGACGATCTATTCCTGCGGCATTGCCTGTTCGGCCACCGGAGAACAGACACCGGCTGGCAATTATCAGGTGAATCTGCTTCTGGCCAACGTCTGTAAGTTAAACGTTACGCGTTTCCCTTACGAATTGGCCCGTCTGGCCACGGATGTGGCTGGCGGTCTCCTGGGCACGATGCCTTCGGCAGCCGATCTCTCGGATCAGGTGGCAGGGCCTTATATCAGGAAGTATCTGGCTGCTTCCCCTGAGGGGGATGTGGTGGACCGAATCAAGGTACTGCGTTTGATCGAAAACCTGGTGGCGGGTGCCGGTTCAGTGGGGTACCTCATTGAGTCAATGCACGGGGCAGGACCGCCCATGGCCCAGCGGATCATGATCGGTCGCCAGGCCGATCTTGAAGGGAAAATCACTCAGGTCAAGGGTTTGCTCGACATAGAGTAAAGATCCGGGCCTGGAGAACCCGGCTTTGGTTATGCCGGGAGGGGATTTAGTTTACTGCAATTTGAGTGGCTCAAGGAGTGATGGAGTACTGGAGTGATGGAGTGTTGAAAGAACTAAATGATCACCTATGGAAGTAATAGACAAACACAGTTCCCGAAAACCCACTGCCTTTTATGGTTTTTCCAATACTCCATTACTATCACTCTCTCCGAGCCGGAAGGTCTACGAGCCGGAGGCCAATATTCCAGGTCAATCCTGTCAGCCAGAGCCATTTATCTCTGACATGGCCCTGAGGATCAGGATTTCTGTTTTGAATTAGAATCGGAAGACACGTCCCGGTTGCCGCGCTCCTTGTGATCCAATGAATAGTTTGCTATCACCATGGCGCGCGCTCAATCGGTTTCCGCGAAAGACAGTGTTTCATTCTTGATGGTCTCGTAAAAAGTATGTGTTCTCCCAAAGACGTCAAGAACGTCAAGTAAATATCTTTTAATATTAACAACTTAACTTTGCGAGCTTTGCGCCTTTGCGTGAGATTTTGATTTTTTACGAATGCATCATTCTTGATCCCGGAAAAGGTAAATACGATGCAGATCCTAGAGAACGTCAAGGTCGTTGATATGGCCCAGTTCATCTCAGGTTCCAGATGCACCCAGATACTTGCCGATATGGGTGCGCAGGTGGTTCACGTGGAACCTCCCGAAGGGGATACATTGCGTCTCATATTCAAGTTGCTGGGTGGGGCGGAGCGGAATTATTCCATTCTGAACCGGAATAAATTTGGCATGGCCATCAATTTGAGAAAACCAAAAGGTCAGAAGATCATACAGAGGCTTTTGGCTGATTCGGACATCTTTGTTCACAACCTTATCCCAGGGAGTCTGGAGAAATACAACCTGGGATACGAACATATCAAGAAGGTAAAGGAGAATATCATCTACGTTGCCATATCCGGGTTCGGAGCCAGCGGCATCAACCCTGAAAGGGCCGCCTTCGATATCATTGCCCAGGCAACTTCAGGCCAGTTCTGGAACGATACAGAGACCTTCATGCCTCCAACCAATCACTGGGCTGACTTTATGAGCGGGGCCTATGCGGCTCTATCCGCCCTCATGGCACTCATTCACAGGATGAATAAGAATGAAGGTCAATATATCGATGTATCCATGCAGGATGTGCTCTATTTCAATAATTACAGGGCCCTGGCCCACAAGGCCATGGGTCCCATTATGAAAGATGTGGAAAAAGTGCTGGGCAGAAGACCCGAAGATGTCCTCAATTCTTCCGACCGGATGCCTTTTTATGGTTTTTTTAGATCAAAGGACGGCAAAGTGGCCATCGTTGCCATGACCCCAAGGCAATGGAAAGATTTGACTGAAACCATCGGTCGTCCCGAGATGGCTTCAGACCCTGAGTTCTCTAACCTGCTGGTCCAGATCCACAACCACCAGGCTGCGGTGGGGTTTATTGAGGAGTGGACCATGCAACACACATCAAAGGAGATTGTGACCATTCTTGAGGGAAAGAAAATACCCTGTGGCATAGCCTATACGCTTGATGAGGTGATCGAGGATGAAAATCTGAGACAACGGGGTATGTTTGAGGAGGTGTCTCATGAGGAATTTGGGGCCATTGATATACCCGGTGTCCCATATAAATTTTCAAAAACACCGGGAAGCATTCGAATCCCTGCCCCGGTACTCGGAGAACACAACCATTTTATCCTCAAGGACTGGCTTGGTTATAAACCCCATGAGATAACTGCCCTCCAAGATGAGGGCATAATCATCACCTCCCTCTGATGTAACTTCTCAGTAAAGAATCCACGCCCGGAGGACGTGGCTTTGATCTGCCCCCTAAAAGGGGGCCAAAAGCCAGCTTTCAGATTCCGGGAGTGTTGGAGTATTGGAGTGCTGGCCTCCGGCTCGGAGACCCTACGGCTCGGAGAGAGTAATGTGATGGAATTGAAAGAAAAATCTCTAAAATCCGGAAAACTGCTTAAGAGATTTCCCTCTAGGGCCTCATGTGTCGTGTATTCTGGAAGATCTTTTTTCCAACACTCCACTACTCCATCACTCCATCACTCCGTGCCAAACAAAATACCGGCAAAGCCATTTTCTCTGACCCCCGCAAAGCGGGATTTTCCACAGGCGCTGAGGACCGGGTTCTTGGAGTGGGGTTCGGGCGTTTCTTTCAAGCGCTCTCTCAAAGTGAATTTACATCTCACTTCCGCAGTGGTTGATATTTGAGGTTTTCTCCTGATGGGCCATATTAGCTTCTCCGTGCTTTTGGCAAAACCCCAAATATCAACCACGCTGCGACTACAGGTTTAGAGAGCGCTTGAAAGAAACGGCCGAACCCCATGGTACCCGAGTTTATTGTGAACTTATTCTCTGATCGGTGGGAATCGGAGGCGGATGAGTAAAGGAGGAAAGATTATGAAGATAGAGGCAAATGGAATTGAGATGAATTATGAACTGTCCGGCAGGGAGGATGGCCAGGTGGTGGTTCTGAGCCATTCACTGGGCGCCAGCCTGGCCATGTGGGACCCCCAGATGGAGATACTGGAATCTGATTTCAGGGTGCTCCGGTACGACCTTCGAGGGCACGGAAACACCGAGGCCCCCGCAGGTGCCTACACCCTTGAGCAGTTAGGGGATGATGCAATCGGCCTGCTGGATGCCCTGGGTATTGACTTGATCCACTGGGTTGGCTTGTCCATTGGAGGAATGATAGGTCAGTCTCTGGCCTTGAATTATCCGGATCGCCTGCAGTGTGTTGCCCTGTGCGATACCGCCCCTGTCATTCCCGACGAAGCGCAGCCCATTTGGCAGGAACGGATCGATGCGATTCTCCAAAAAGGCACAAAGGCCTTGGTTGATCCGACTATGGAGCGCTGGTTCACCGCACCCTACCTCAGCGAAAACCCTCCAGAGGTACAGCGGGTCCGCGAACAGTTCTTGGCTACGCCGGTGGCGGGGTTTGTGGGTTGCGGCGAGGCCATACGGTGTCTCAATTATCTGGAAAGGCTCTCTGAAATCAAACATCCCACCCTGATCATGGTGGGGGAGGAGGACTTGGGAACACCCGTCGCCGCATCGGAAGCGATGCATGCTCGCATCCCCAACTCCAGGTTGGTGGTGCTCCCTTCCGCCGCTCACCTGTCCAATGTGGAACAGAGCGAGGCCTTCAACAACGAGTTGATTTCATTCTTGAGGGATTGCTCATCCGCGGCGTAAAGATTCGGGTCCAGATGGCCCGGCTTTGGTTTACCCCAGAAGGGATAAGTTTACCGCAACTTCGTCGGCGCATGGAGTATTGGAGTGTTGGAGTGGTGAAAGAGCTACCTGATCGCCTATGGCGGTTATAGACAAATCCAGTTCCTGAAAACTCACTGCCTTTTATGGTTTTTCCAATACTCCATTACTCCAGCACTCCAATACTCCAATACTCCGGGTCAATACTGTCAGGCAGAGCCATTTATCTCTGACATGGCCAAGCCTCCGGCCTGGAGGGCCTACGGCCCGGAGGGAGGACCGGGATTTCTATTTTGAATTAAACAGCGTTTACTCTTGCGTGTTTTCTTCGCGAGCCAGGATTTCGGCAACTCTTATTGCCGCCTTCGTGTATACCTGGGCGCATTTTTCATGGACCTGTGGAAAATCCCGAAATGCCAGCAGTTCTTTCTCATCCATGAGGTTAAAGGAACGACCGAGTTGCCGTTCCTGTACATCTGCACAGACAACGCTTCCAAACTCGGAAAAAAACCAATCACGAAACTCATCAACGTAACGCCGATCCTTATTAAATGTTTCGATTTCCTTCTCCGTCGGTTCCTCGGCACTGGGGCTGAATCTGGCACTCAACGCCATGAGGCCAGCCGAAAACGATCCACAGGAACCGATTGTCGCCCGGTCTCCGCCACCGGCCAAAGTCACTGCGGACCGAACCATATCATCGGTGATGAAACCAAAATATTTCTGCAATCCATGCAGAATGGCGCGGCTTCAACTATGATATCCCCTGCCCTCGTTTGCGGTCCTGTAAGCAATATCGTCAAACATCTCTTTGCTGAACCTGGTCATAGACTTTGCACTCCTTTTAGAATTTCTCAAATGGGGTTCGGGCATTTCTTTCAGGCGCTCTCTCAAAGTGAATTTACTTCTCACTTCCGCAGTGGTTGATATTTGAGGTTTTCTCCTGATGAGCCATATTAACTTCTCCGTGCTTTTGGCAAAACCTCAAATATCAATCACGCTGCGACTGCAGGTTTAGAGAGCGCCTGAAAGAAATGGCCGAACCCCACGGTACCAGAGTTTATTGAGAACTTACTTTAATTCCGATTAAAAGCAAGCGATTTTACCGTAACGGGAAACACTTGACCGGCAGCCAATGGTTCACCAATATCAATCCAATCCCCCTCTTTCAGAATCAATTCATCGAGTGACAGTAGATTGGTCTTCAAACCGGTTTCCCGGCGGATGACGTTTCCCACGCTGCATGCGATATCCCCTTCAAAGACCAGAATAATCGGGATGCTATTCTCGATTGAATTGGTAAGAGCGGCTTCAATGGAGTTTCCAAACAACTCTAATTGAGGATAATAGGCCCTCACCGGGTCCTTGAAATATAACGCTACAATTTCTTCCCCTTCAATCAAATCAAATCTCTTAAATGAAATATTTACCTGCGATATGACGTGTTCAACACTTAATTGTGATTTATCTACATCCACTCTGATAACGGGAACATTTCTTATGGGAAATAAAATCTTGTCATCCATAAACCCCGAAGAACCGGAAATTGAGAGCGAATATGCACCTGCACCAATGACGGTTGCTCTGATTTTATTCTTAGGCTCTATAACCGGGGAGGTCAATTCAGGTGTCAGAGAATTTATCTTATTCGCCAAGACCGGCCCCATATCATCGTAATTTCCATTGCCCCCGTACATCAACTCCGCGACACCCCCTGAAAATGAATATTCATCTATTCTGTCTGGAAAATCCAGATCATCAGTCAGCATTAACTGTTTGGCTAGAAGGGAATTTGCAGGACCGGTAATGACCTCAAATAGTACTTCCGCAAACTTTGTTGCGATTCTTTCAACATCCTCTTTTGGAATTTGATCCTCAACGCGGTAATTCAACCCAATCTGCTCCATGACTTTTACGGCAGGTTCGTCAATCCTCCAGATCTGCCCTTCAGAATCGACGCCAAGCAATCGACCCCCTACGGATATACAGCTTGTAGACACGACCTCCCCGTTCTTTGATATGGCAATGTTAGACGTCCCTCCACCAATGTCGCAAGATAATATGGTTTTCTTGTAATCTTTTGATCTGGCTGTTGCGCCTGAACCCATTGCCGTGATTGAGCTTTCAAAATTTGCGCCCGCTGTTGCCGCGACAAATTTCCCCGCATCATTGGATAGGGCTTCCACTATTTGCTTTGCGTTATCCTTTTTTGTGGCTTCCCCGGTCACGATAACTGCACCGCTTTGAATATCTCCAGGATCAATTTCCGCTCGTTTGAATTCTTCTCTAAAAAAATCAGTCAATTTGTCCACATCAATTGTATCATTATCCAATAGCGGTGTGTTTATTATTCTCCCTTTATAAATTATATTTCTTTCCTGAATACGAAAACGACGCGTAGGTGACCGCTCATCTCTCCTCAGGATCAGATTCGAAAAAACCAGATGACTCGTTGAGCTTCCCACATCAACACCAACTGAAAGCAATTCTATTCTATTTATTTCCATTGTTATTTCTCGGTTCGTCACTGCAGCATCCAGCGTATTCTGAGATATTCTCTGCCCATCCTGACCGAACAGCTTTTTGTCAGGCGCCACAAAGATCCCAATTCAGCGTTTTCGCTCAGTTCCCGGACATGAGATGACGACCTTATTTTTTGCGGAAAGGAGCATAAGAAAAACCCTCACGTGAGTCAAGGGGAAAGTAACCACAACAGGCGAAACATAAAAACCAGTAAAATCACTACAAAAAACCACAAAACCCTCTCAGAAAACTTCCTGTTCGCCCTCACGAGGCCCAAATAAAAATGAAATTTTTTGCTTGACAAGAGGCAAAGATCAAATAAGATGAGCGATGTTCATGGCCATTTTTGATTTTTGTTTTCGCAAAAATGATTTGTGATCACCTGTAACAGCAGCCCTTTACCGCGTCAAATGGATTTTGGCTATAAGGAGTGAACATTGAGAAAGGCGTACGTGAAGATCTGAGAGCAAAGCCTCCGAGGGATTTATCAATTTTTTCGGAGGCTTTTGTGTTTCCAGTACCTAACTGGGTGCCCCTGGCCAAGAATGAAGAGGAAACAGCAGTTAGCTGCGTTACATAAGAACAATGGACCTGTTGGTTTGTCAACTAATCATCCTTAACACCAAGTCTATTTTTTCAACCAAGAAAAAAGGAGGGTCGAACATGAAAAGGAAAGCTTTAATTTGTGTGGGGATCATGTTTGCGGTTGTGGCATTTGGATCGTTGATGGTCCAACCCCAAAAGGCGATGGCCAAGCCCATCACCCTGACAATGCAGGCCACCTGGCCTGCGGGATCAACCCTGTATGACAACTTTTTGATGTATGCCAAACAGGTGAAAGAGATGTCCGGTGGAAGGCTTATTATCAAGACCCTACCGGCAGGGGCTATCGTACCGGCCTTTGAGGTCATTGATGCCGTCTCAAGAGGCGTCATCGACGGTGGGCATGCCTGGGCCTCGTACTGGTTTGGCAAGAACAAGGCTGCTGCCCTCTTTACCGGTGGACCGGGTGGAACCTTTGGGATGGACTTTACCGACTATCTCGGGTGGATGTATGAAGGCGGGGGACTCAAACTCTATACTGAGTTTTACCAGGACATCCTGAAACTGAATGTGGTGGTCTTTCCTATCATGCCTGCAGGACCCCAGTCATTTGGCTGGTTTAAAAAACCCATCAAGAGTTTTGACGACATGAAGGGTCTGAAGATGCGTGTCGGCGGTCTGGCCGGCATCATTTTTACAAGAGCCGGTGTGAATACCGTGAACTTGCCTGGTGGGGAGATCCTGCCGGCGGCAGAGCGGGGCGTCATCGACGCTGGTGAGTGGGTGACCCCGGGCGAAGACATGAAGATGGGTTTCCATGAGATCTGGAAAAACTATTACCTCCCCGGGATGCATGAGAATGTGACCGTGGCGGAAATCCTTTTCAATAAAGCTGTATGGGACAAGCTTCCAAAAGACCTCCAGGCTATTGCCCGGTATGCGAGCATTTCTACCTTTATCCTGTGGCAGTCGTGGTTTATCAAATACAATGCCCAGGGTCTGAAGGATCTCGTAGAAAAGCACGGCGTCAATGTCCAGAGAACCCCGGACGATGTCCTCTACACCTTCTTAAAGAACTGGGATGCCATCGCCGCAGAGGAAGCAGCCAAGAATCCGTTTTTCAAAAAGGTGTTTCAATCACAGAAAGACTATGCCGGGCTCGTGGTTCCAGCACGGATGTTTATGTTTCCTGAATACAAATTTGCCGGCGAATATTACTGGGGTGCTGCCAAAAAGTAGGAACGGCTCGATCGTGTCAATTTGGGGGAGGGGCTGGCAGGATTGTCAGCCCCTTCCTGTACACACCTAAACCAAGTTGGAGTCTGCAAAATGGGAGAACCATCCAAGGAGCTAGAGCCTCCAAAGGCACTGCTGAAAATCGTACGGTTCATAGACACCTATATCGGTGAATGGTCGGGAAGGATCTTTATGTTGCTCATCTTTCCCTTGATAGGCGGATTGACCTATGAGGTCGTCGTTCGCTACCTATTCAACGCTCCTACCATCTGGGCCTACGAGTTCGCGTATATGGTCTACGGGGCCCACTTTATGCTGGGGGCGGCCTATTGCCTTAAGAAGGGTGGGCATATCCGCACCGACCTTCTCTATGACATGTTCCCTGTCAGATGGCAGGGGCGGGTTGATGCCGTGCTGTACCTCTTTTTCTTTTTCCCGGGGATGATCTACTTTTTTGCAGCCGGATGGGTTGAGGCCTTTCATTCCTTAAGCATTATGGAGCATTCGGAGCAAAGTCCCTGGCAGCCTCTATTGTTTCCGTTTAAATCAGCTGTGTTTGTTGGCGCGGCGTTGCTCATCATCCAGGGTGTCTCCGAGTTCCTAAAAAGCGCATATGCAGGCCTTAGGGGGAAGTGGTTATGAGTACAGAAATGCTAGGGCTTGTCCTTCTGGGGGCGCTTCTCACAGGCATTTTTGTGGGGTTCCCGATTGCCTTTACTCTTATCATCCTGGCCGTCGTCTTTGGCTACATTGGCATCGGTCCCACCGTTTTTTACCTCATGTATTTTAACACCATCGGGTTGATGAAGGAGGAGGTGCTGGCTGCAGTGCCGTTGTTTGTTTTCATGGGGCATATGCTTGAACAGGCGGGTCTGATGGAGCGCCTCTTCAAGTCGTTCCAGTTTATTTTTGCACGTATAAGGGGCGCTTTGTTCCTTGGCGTGCTTCTGACCGCCACTGTCTTTGCCACGGCCACCGGTATTATCGGCGCCTCGGTAACGGTGATCGGGCTCCTGGCGGCTCCGGCGATGATGAAGGCCAAATACGATGTGGCCCTCTCAGCCGGTGTCATCACCGCGGGCGGGTGTCTGGGTATCCTGATTCCGCCCAGTGTGATGCTTGTACTTTTAGGACCGGTGCTGGGTGTCTCTGTGGTCCAGCTCTTTTTGGCGGCGATTATCCCCGGACTCATCCTGTCGGGCCTTTTTGTCTTCTATACACTGACCCGGTGTTATATAAACCACGACCTCGGTCCCCGGATGCCTGAAGAGGATCGGCCAACCTCAATGATGCAAATCGTCCGCGAATTTGTTTCGGGCATTGTGCCCCTGGGGGTCGTTATCTTTGCCTCCCTGGGCAGCATCATTGCCGGGCTTGCAACACCCACCGAAGGGGCTGCCATGGCAGCTATGGGATCAATTTTACTTACGCTTGTTTATGGGAAACTAAACTGGACAAACCTGAAGATGACGGGCCTCAAGACACTCCAGACATCCAGTATGATCCTGTTTCTGGCCGTTGCCTCCAACATCTATGGAGCGGTTTTTGCCAGATTGGGGACGGCAAGTCTGATCACCGACACATTGCTTTCTCTTGCTCTCCCCCCGATGGGTATGCTTCTCATGCTCATGGCGGTGATTTTTATTCTGGGTTGGCCCCTTGAATGGCCGGCCATCATCCTGATATTTGTCCCCATCTTTTTCCCGGTGATCCAGGAACTGGGATTTGATCTGGTGTGGTATGCCACCCTGGTGGCCGTAAATCTGCAGACCGCCTTTCTTTCGCCCCCCGTGGCCATGGCCGCCTATTATCTAAAGGGGGTGGCCCCGGACTGGCCGCTGGGGAAGATCTATCGGGGGATGATGGAATTTATGATCCTTCAATGTGTAGGTCTTGCTATTATCCTCCTCTGGCCGGGAACTGCCCTGTGGCTGCCAAGAGTCTTTTTTGGTAATTAAATCGATCTTTGTCTTAAACGGGGTGCTGACAGACGTCAGCGCCCCGTTTTTTGTTAGGGCTTGCGCAAGAATAACTTCGCAGAATTGGCGCCCAATAACATCTTTCTTCAACAATCGAATACCCGCCTGCCATGCAACGCAACCGGTGGTAAAAGATGCATCTTGCTTGGAAAGATCCATCATGGCATTTCCCCGAACCTCGTCAAAGGCATTGCGGGCAGGTCGAACAGCCGAGTCCCGAATTACGAATTCTTACGAATCAATGAGACGATCCTCAAGGTTAGATTTTTTGTTTTCCTTCGTCACTCGTCACTCCTTGATCGTCATTCGATTACTATTACACAGGCAACTTAAATTACCAATTTTGTAGAAAGAACTTTCAGGACACGGCACCAGTTACCCGACGCGGTAACGGTCGATCGCATCTTCGTCAAGCCCAACTCCAAGACCCGGTTCTTCAGGCACCGTGATATAGCCATCCACTGCCTTGATTTCAGGCGTGGTCAATTGGGTTCTAATGGCGGTTTCTTCAACACAATATTCAAAGATAAAGGCACTCTTGCGGGAGACCAGCCAGTGGAGACCCGCCACCATGTTTATGGGGGTGGAGTAAAAGTGATTGACCACCCGCAGACCACGGATCTCGGCCATATCAGCAATCCTCCTTGACGCCGTGAACCCGTTCCTTGCCAGATCGATCTGCGCAATATCGATATGCCCCCGTTCGATCAGATCCCGCCAGGCATACACACCGGCTTCTCCCTCTCCGGCCGCGATCGGAATGTTTGACATAAGGCTTAATTCTCTGTAGCCGTCCAGGTTATCCTGCTGCAATGGTTCTTCCAGCCAGAGTATCTGGTAGGGCTCAAACTGCCTGGCACGGACCTTGGCTGTCTTGGTGTCCCAGCAGCAACCGGCATCAATGAGGACATCGTTCCCCTCTCCAACACCCATTCGGGCACCCTCCACCAGTTCAAGGTCCATCTTTTCACTCTGCCCCATGGGGGCCCAGCCAAACTTGACGGCGGTAAAGCCCTGGTCAGCCCATCTCTTGGCCTTCTCTCGGGTCTCCTTTCCATCACGCCCGAAGAGGTCGCTGGCATAGGCCCGAATCCGTTTGGAAAATGCACCTCCCAGCAGCTGATAGACCGGTTTTTTGTAGTACTTACCGGCGATATCCCAAAGCGCAAGGTCAATGCCGCCTATGGCGTGGGCAACCACCGCGCGCCGTCCATAATAAAAACTTGATTGATACAGCTTTTCATTTATGACTTCTGTGTCCAGGGGGTTCATCCCGATCAAAAGCCGGCCCAGCCCTGAGGCGACACTGTGACTCATGGGGGCCTCGATGACCGCTTTGGCGACCCGCGCAGAGGAGTCCACTTCACCGATTCCCACGATTCCTGCATCGGTCTGTATCTTGAGAATCAGAGCATCCTGTGCGGCAGATGCCTTTTCCTCTATCTCCGATTCGGGCAATCTTACTTCAATTGCTTCTACTTGCGTGATCTTCATTGTGACCCCTCCCTGATGTTTGTTTTCCTTCGTCACTCGTCACTCCTTGATCGTTATTCGATTACTATTGACACCCTTGTAAAAAGTCATATTTCTCACAGAGTCCGCAGCCTCCGGCCCGTAGGGCCTACGCCCCGGAGGGAGAACACAGAGGTAATATATTGACATTATTCATTTTGTCTTGGCGTTCTTTGCGCCTTTGCGTGAGATTTTGATTTTTTACGAATGCATCACTATTACACAGGCAAATTAGATTGCCAATTTTGCAGAAAAACTTCCAGGACACGGCAATATGGGCTTACAGAAAAACATTTTGTGATTGTTTTGATCCTCCCTGAAAAGGAATTCAGGGGACAGTTGGGGTGCGATACTTGAAACTGGAAACTCGAAACTTGGGAAAGAAATGAGAATTCAGGTTGTTATCAAGTTTCAAATTTCAAATTTCCAGTTTCTTGGAGTCACACAGAGAAAACCTCTTCGGAAATCGCACATCAAAAGCCCCAAAAACATTTTCTTGAAAACTATAAATCTATCATGACCCTCAGTAAGAGGTCAGAGTTCCCAAACCGCTCCCTTGTCGGCCTGGCCGACGCGCTCGGCGTACCGGCGCAAAAAACCAGCCGACAGGTCGCGTTGAAGCGGGGTGAATGTGTTGAGCCGTGCCTCGATTTCGGATACCTCAAGATGCAGGGTGAGTTTGCGCGATTCCAGGTCAAGCTCGATGACATCGTCATCCCGAACCGCCGCTATCGGGCCCTTAACCGCCGCTTCAGGCGAAATGTGGCCAATGGCGGCCCCCCTGGAAGCGCCCGAAAACCGACCATCGGTGATAAGCATCACCTTCTCACTCAAACCCATGCCCGCCAGCGCGGAGGTCAGAACAAGCATCTCCCGCATGCCGGGGCCACCCTTAGGGCCTTCGTTTCGAACAACAATGACCTGGCCTTCACCCACCTTGCCGGCAAAAACGAAGTCGGTGGCGGCCTCCTCGGTCTCAAAGACCCTGGCCTGCCCCTTGTGACCTTTCCAGCCCGGGGACAGAGCCGAGGTCTTGATGACCGCCCCGTTCGGAGCCAGATTGCCAAAAAGGATTCTTAGCCCTCCTTCAGGGGCATAAGGTTTCTCAAAAGGGCGAATCACTTCGTGGTTGAGTATTGAAATGTCTCCAATGGCCTCCTTGATAGTGGTACCGGCCACGCTGATACCATCCAGATCCAAGAGCCCCTTTTGTGCCAGAAGGGCCATAACGGCTGGGATGCCCCCCGCCTCATGCAGATCGACAATGTGGTGATTACCTGAGGGGCTTATGCGGCACAGGTTGGGTGTCTCACGGCCTATGCGGTCAAAATCGTCCAGATTGACTTCCACCCGCGCTTCCTGGGCCACGGCCAGGAGATGGAGAAGCGTATTGGTTGAACCACCAATGGCCATGTCAACGGTGATGGCATTCAAAAAGGCCTGTCTGGTCATGATCGCCGAAGGTCGAATATCCCTCTCCACCAGACCCACGATGGCCTTTCCGGCCTGGCGGGCCAGACGCCTCCTGGCGGCATAGGGGGCCGGGATAGTGCCATTAAATGGCAGGCCCATGCCCAGCGCCTCTATCATGCAGTTCATGGAGTTGGCGGTGAAAAGTCCCGCACACGATCCCACCGTGGGACTGGCCGCCATTTCCACATCCTCGGCCTCTTTTGGGGAAATTGCGCCATCGGCAAGCCGCCCCGCCGCTTCGAACGCCGTGGCAACGTCAATGCACTGCCCGCCTAATCGGCCCGGCAGCATGGCACCGCCGCTGACCACAATGGATGGCAGATCTAGCCTGGCCGCCGCCATGAGGCATGCCGGGTCAATCTTATCGCAGTTGGTGATCATGACAAGACCGTCAAAACAGTGGGCCCTGGTCATCAGTTCGATGCTATCGGCGATGAGTTCTCGACTCGGTAGAGAATACCTCATCCCCTCGTGGCCCATGACCAATCCATCGCAAACCCCGATCATGGGAAACTCCATGGGTGTTGCGCCCGTCTGATACACCCCCGCCTTGACCTCCTGTGTCAGATCCCGAAGATGCAGGTGGCCGGGGATGATTTCATTGAAGCCATTGACGATGCCGATCAACGGTCTGCTGAGTTCCTCCCTGCTCAACCCAAGACACCGGAGCAAGGACCGGTGAGCCACACGCTGGGGCCCTTTCTTGATTTCGTCGCTTTTCATGCTCATACTCCTCCTGAACCCTGATTTACGTTTCGGAAATTCTACAACCCTTTGAAATCAAATAGTTGTTAGTCGCATTTCAATGCTATGCCATGCATATGGAATGATGGAATAGTGGAACGATGGAATAATGGTCAAGAACGAATGGCTTCTCTAACCAAATCAGTCTAGACCTGAATCCATCAGAAATCA